>DASVUC010000266.1:0-17210 GCA_036387255.1 Tepidisphaeraceae bacterium
TCCAGATCCCCACCGGCGCCGCGCCGTTCTGGCCGTTGCTGTGCGCGATCGATCGCTCGATGACCGCGTTCTGGCTGTCGAACACGCAAATGCCGCTGCCCGTCACTTCGCTGGTCGATCCGTTGCCCGGATGATTCCAGCTCCACACGTAGCCGACATAGATGTTCTTGTTCACGTTGTGCGCGTAAGCATTGATCCACAGCCCGCCTTTGAGCGAGTTATGAAGGAACGCATTGGTGATGCGCACGTTGCTGAAGCTGCTCCCCCAGCCCGGCGCTTCGATCTTCACGTCGTACCCGCCGTAACCCTGAACGTCGACCTGGTCGATCGTGATCCCGCTCAGCCCGCGGTTCGCCCAGTTCGCGTGGAACCAGATGCCGCTGGCGTTGTTGTTGTACATCCCGCTGCCGACGAAGTTCATGTTGCGAACGCTCACGCCCGCCGTCTGACCCACGTCCAGACCCGCGCTGCCGCCCGATTGAATCGTCGCCCGGCCGTTGCCGAACGAACCGAAGTTCGTCCCGCCTTCTTCCGCCATCACCTGGATAGAGCCCCAGAACGTCTGCCCGCCCTGGAACAGCACCGTGTCGCCGCCGCGAAGCTGCTGCGCGTTGACTCGACCGATCGACTTCCACGCCGCACCCTCGCTCGTGCCGCTGGCGCCGTCATTTCCCCACGGGCTCACAAAATACGTCGAAAACAATTCCCGCGATTCGAGTGCTTCCACCCGTGCATGAACCGCTGCGCGAATTGCGGACTTATCGATCCGCCGAACTTTAGAGACGGTCTTACCACCGGCACGGAAAACCCGTGCAAACACAGAGCGCAAATTCACTTGTCCTCCTCGCGAACAAAAAGCGAGTGTTGATGATTGCCTGACCTGCCCGCGCAACACATGGACGAGTCGAGGCGTCAAAGGGGACAGCCTGGATGGTTCACCGCGCCTTTACCCCGTGGCGGGCAAACCCAGACTAAATTCGTCCCCTGCCAGTAAGTGCCCTAGCAAGGCAGGCGGCATAATGGTGAATTCGAAAACTCGTTCAACCCAATTCGCCCGATAAAAACAAAAAATCTTCCACCCCCAGCCGCGACCGCTTCACGTTGGTTCTGGAACTTTCGCATCACCAATCCAATTACGATCCATCTGCAACAGAAGCAAAAAAAGGCTGACTTTTCCGATGGTTCCGCGCGTTACGCGCATGCATGACAATTCTATTACAAGCCACCACAATCTCGTCAGCACGAAAAAGAGATCAGGCCGCCAAGGATTTTCCTCAGCGGCCTGACCTCAATTTCTGTCAATCTAGAGAAACGAGATAAGAACGGCTCCGCCCGCTATTTGACCGCCAGCGCCGCCTCCACAGCCTTGCGCAGCTTCTCTTCGCTGTCCGGGCCCGTCCCCACAAAAACGTTCTTCACCACCCCATCTTTCCCAATGACAACAGTCTGCGGAATCCCGCTCACCTTGAACGCCCCAGACACCTTTCCGTCGGTATCCAGCAGCGCGGGCAGCGTGAGCTTGTTGTCCGTCACGTACTGCTTCACCTTGTCCTTCGGCTCCTGCACATCGACCGCAAACGCGACCACCCCCTTCTCCTTCAGGTCCTGGTACACCTTGTCAACGTGCGGCAGGCCCTCGCGGCAAGGCGGGCACCACGTCGCCCAGAAATCCAGGATCACCACTTTCCCCTTCTGATCCTTCAGCGTCACATCCTTGTCGTCCAGGTTCTTCGCCGAGAAGTCCGGAGCCGGCTTCCCTTCCAGCGCCTTGCTCGGCTCATCGCCCTCCGCCGCCGCCTGCTCCTTCGCCGCGTCCTTCGCATCCGCCGGCGGCGTCCACGCGAACTGGTTCTCCTTCACCGCCGCCCCCGGCACCGTCGCCGAGTAATCCACCGTAACCAGCGCCTGCTTCACATCGGTCGCCCCGCGCTTCTCCAGCGCCTTGGTCATGTCCAGCGTCGCCCGGCGAAGCAGGTGAGTCGTTGGATCTAATAGAATTGCCATCGAAGCCCCCGTCTGCGGGTCGCTCAGACGAAGCTGATTGAATGCCTTGCCTTCAAGCTTCACGTCCTCAAGCTGCTCCGCGCTGCCAAGGTTGTCCGTCAAGCTCCTGGACGGAGAAGAGCTCAGCGCCAGCATCAGCGACGGGTTCTGCGTCCCGATCACCTGCCCGTAAGGCTCCGGCATCTTGCCCGGCTCCATCTTCCCCTTGGGCGCCTCCTGCGTCAGGTAAACGTTGTGATCCTTCGAATAGAGATACATCTTCTCCCCCGTCGATCCCGCCACCACGTCGTCCTTCACATCCTGCCGAAACCGATTCGGAGCCTGGTAGGAAGAGGTGAATTCCGCATCCTTCGTCTGCTTCTGACCCATCACATCAAACCGCAGCGCGAGCTTGCCCGCCAGATCCAGCGTGCCAAGCTGCTTGTACGCCGCGTCCATCTGCTCGAGCTGCGCCTTCGCCTGCGGCGTCACAATTGCTTGCGTCGTCGCCGCCGCCTGGGTCGAAGCGCCTACGGCCCCAGCCGCCGGCTTCGTTGTCGCCGGCGCCGTTGCGGCCGCGGGCGGCGCGGGTGCCGCGGGTGCCGCCGCCGGCGCATCGGCCGCCTGCACCCAGCCACCAACACTCAGCCCCGCCAGCAGCGCGAGCACATTCAGCTTCCGTCGTTTCATCTGGTTTTCCTTTGGTTAATGCCTGAAGTTCAGACACATCGTATGCCAGCCTCGTGAGCCGGTCATCGATCGAACTCATCTCCCCTGAAGGTGTTCCCGAGGTACGCGCTCCGGACACCCGGGTCATTAATGATCTCCCGCGGCGACCCCTCCTTGAACACCCGCCCATCGTTGATGATCAGCGCCCGATCACACACCCGCAGCGTCTGGGCCACGTTGTGGTCGGTGATGAGCACGCTCTTGCCGAACTCCTTCTTCAGCCGAACCACTTCCCGCTGAAGGTCCTCCACCGCGATCGGATCGACGCCGCTGAATGGCTCATCCAGCAGGATCAACTTCGGATCGCGCACAAGCGACCGCGCGATCTCCAGCTTTCGACGTTCGCCGCCGCTGAGAGTTTCCGCCCGCTGGTTCCGCTGCTTCACCAGCCCGTACTGATCCAGCAGCCTTTCCGCCCGACGATTGCGCTCCGACCGCGAGAGGTTCAGCGTCTCCAGGATCGCCTGAAGGTTCTCCCAAACCGTAAGCCGCCGAAAGTCGCTCCGTTCCTGCGGCAAGTACGCAATCCCCAGCCTCGCCCGCTTGTACATGGGCAGATGCGTCACATCCCGCGCATCAAATGCCACCGCCCCGCTATCAGGGTTGATCATCCCCAGGATCATTCTGAACGTTGTCGTCTTCCCCGCCCCGTTCCGCCCCAGCAGCCCCACGATCTCTTCCTGTTCTAAAACGAAGCTCACCTCATCCACGACCGTCCGGCCGCTGTAAGTCTTTATGAGCTTTGTCACTTCCAGAAGGTTCATGCCTACCGCAGAATTCGCTTGTCCTGCGGCGGGCCGCTAGTCTCACTGGCGCAAGCGGAAAATCAAGCTTCCAGCCCGCTGTGGAAAAGTGGTGGACAACGCTCCACCCACCAAAACCCCCGCTTTTCCAGTGAAAAGACATGCGATCGCGCATTCTGTCCACAACCTGCGACAGCACTTCCTACCGCGACTGGCATCGCTGGTGACTTTTAAGCTAACTCGTTGTCATAGCATTTCTTCCGATCATGAAGCCCACGGTTCACCACGCCTGCCGTTCCGTCGCATCTATCCTTATATCTCCGTCGCATCAGGGTTTACGGCACGCAACGCTGGGTAAACGCGCAACTACCTCCTCTTGTGGATAACCCGTGTGCAATCCACTCATCCTCCCGTCGCGAAACTTGAATTATTTTGGCGGCGGCTGAGCCCGTGTGTTACTTTCCCGCCCTCTCGGTTACCCGGGCCGTCCGCACCTTCGGCTCCGGTCCGTTCGGGGAAGGCCTGACGGTTGTTTCAAGGTGCACCAGTCCCAGGGGCCACGCTCCTGCGCACGTCTCGAAAGGAGTGGCTGTTATGGCCACCGGTAAGGTCAAGTGGTTCAACGATCAGAAGGGCTTTGGCTTCATCTCCCCTGAAGGAGGCGGGAAGGACATCTTCGTCCACCACTCCGTCATCGAGGGCCAAGGCTTCCGCACCCTGCAAGACGGTGAATCCGTCGAGTACGAGGCGGAAGAAGGACCCAAGGGTAGCAAGGCAATCAAGGTGCGCCGCACCGCAGATACCGCCGCCGCTCACTGATCCGCACGTCATTCACGGATGAATTCCCCCTCAACACCCGCCACTCGCGGGTGTTTTTCTTTCCCCCTACTTCCTGAAGAACGACAAAATCCCAAACAAGAAACCCGCCAGCACCGTCTGGAACCCAATCGCCACCAGCGCCGCCCCCGGGATCACCAGCCGCATCGTCGATTCGTAATCCAGATCCCCAAAATGCGTCTCCCGCCACCGCACCACCGCCGCCACCAGCAGCACCATCCCCAGCGCCATCGTCACCGCCCCCGCCACAATCCCGCGCTCGATCGTCACCTTCTCCAGAATCCGATCGATTCGCCGATCCCGAGGCATCACCCCCTGCATCATCGCCAGCGCCTTCACCCCAATCGCAAAGAGCACCGCCTGGTACCCGCACAGCAGCATCAGCGTCCCGATCACCAGCGTGTGCGACGAGAAATGAATCCCCCGCACGCGCAGCCCCGGCAGCGCCAGCCCGTACAACACCAGCCCCAATGCCACCAGCACCCGCCCCGGCTCCAGGAACAACCACCGTGGCGAAACCATCAGGAAAAATCGCAGCGTCCTCCACCCATCCCGCCAGGTGTTCAAGTGCGGCGGATGCGACACCCGTCCATCCCGGTGCAGTGTGATCGGCACCTCCGCGAATCTCGCAGCGTAGCGCGACGCCTTGATGATCATCTCCGTCGCGAACTCCATCCCCGTGCACCGCAGCCCCAGCCGATCGTACAGCTCGCGCGTGAACCCGCGCATGCCGCAGTAAATGTCCGTCACCGGCGTCTTAAACCACCACCGCGCAATTGCCGACAACGTCGGGTTCCCCGCATACCGGTGCAGCAGCGGCATCGCCCCGTCGTTGATCGTCCCTCCACCCCGCGGCAGCCGACATCCCTGCACCAGCTCATATCCATCGCGCAGCTTCGCCAGAAACTCTGGCGTCGCCAGCAGGTCATACGAATCGTCCGCATCCGCCATCAGAATAAACTTCCCCCGTGCCGCCTCGATCCCCGCCTGAAGCGCCGAGCCATACCCGCGCTCCTCCACATGCACCACCCGCGCCCCAGCCTGGTGCGCGATCTTCACCGAGTCATCCGTGCTCCCATTATCCGCGACCACAACCTCGCCATGAATGTCATTCAGCGCAAACGCCCGATACGCCTTCTGAATGCATCGCCCCAGCGTGTCCGCCTCGTTCAAGCAAGGCAGCACCACCGAGATCTCCGGCTCGCTCCCGTGCTCGCGCGCATCTGATGTTCTTGAAACAAGCTGCCGGCTCATGGCGTCACCTCCGCCGAAACTTCCGCCGCCGCCCGCGCCGGACATCGATAAAACACCCACTGCGTCGGCAACACTTCCGCCTTCGCACTCCTGATCCGCTGCGCATAGTTCAACCGCTCCCCCATCCGCTTCTCCGGCTCCACAAAACGATAGAAAAACACCTGCCACCAATACGAGAAGTCCCGCATCTCATACCCCCGCAGCACCGGATTGTTCGTCCCCCACTGAATCCACTCCGCTTGAAATTGCTCTGTCTTGATCCGCTGAAGCTCCATCGCCTCATCCACAAACGCCGGCGGCTCCTCCAGCCTCGGCTCCACCGACGCCGCCCGCTGCGCCACCCGCTCCCGGAGCAGCCGCGTCGACAGCGCCGATGCCAGCCGCCGCGCCTCATCATCCGAGATGACCTCACCTCGCCGACGCGCCATCTCCCGCACTTCCTCCGCCGTCAAATCCTGGAACGGCGTTGCCGACTCAATAACGACCACGGGTCCCGGATACTCATCCAAAAACGACTTCCGCACCGGCGCCACGCTCTGCACCGGTAGCCCCGTCAGAAACGTCAGCGTGAGCTGATCGTTCGGCGTGCAATACACCTTCGTCCCCGCCTCCATTTTCATCAAGCGCAAATGCTCCACCGCCGTCCACGCATCGTGTTTGTCCGGCTTATCAAAGTAACTCGAAAGATACGACTGCCCGCTAATCGCAATCAGCACCAGGAACACCACCGCCGGCGCCGCAACGTGCGTCCTCGCTCGAAACGATCGCATCACCGCCGCGAAGAAAATCGCGCCGAACAACACCCCGGGCCCCAACACCGCCAGCGTCAGCCGCTTGTAGAAATAGCTGGCTGCGGGGATCAAGAACGTAAACGCCACGAACCCCAGGAAAATCCACGTCAGCAGAAACAGCAGCACCGGTAACCTTCTGACGATCGGCTCCACGAGCCGCCGAGGCAGCCGATTCCCAGCCACCACGATCATCACAATCCAAATTGCACACAGCAGCGGCACCCAGGCGTCCGGCAGCTTCTTCAACGGGTAATACAGCAGATCCCCCGGATACGACAGAAACCACCGCGCTGGTGGGATATGCGTCGTCTGCGTCAGCATCCCCGACCACGCAATCCACGGAGCCGTCCCCGCAAGAACAATCGCCCCCGCCACCAGCAGCTTCGCAAGCGCCCCCCGTCGAACCAGATAAGCCGGCAGCAACACCGCCCCCGCACAACACGCCACCACGAAGCTGATCAAGTGCGTATGAAACAGCAGCACCATCCCCACGCCCAGCCAAACAAAGTCGCCCCACTTCCCCTTCGTCCGGCACCGCCACAAGAGCCAGCAGCACAACGTCGCCAGCATCACCGTTGCCGAGTGGTACCGCGCCTCGCGCGACAGAAACACAAATGGCCGCGCAAACGCCCCCACCGCCAGCGCCGCCCACGCCGCCCGCTCCGAACACATCTCCCACCCCGCTACGAACACGATTACCAGGAAACCCAACCCAAACACCACCGCCGGCGCCCGCGCCGCCGCCGTCCTCCAGCGCATCTCCTGCATCGAATGTCGCACCCGAAGCTCGCCCCCCACCTCATCCGGCTTCACCCCAAAAACTTTGAATGACCCCGCCATCGCATACAGCGGCAGCCACCCATGATAAATCGCAACGTGCTTCGCCGAGTAACTGCTGTCCCGAAACTCATACTCACGGTCCCCCGGTGAAAACTCCGTCAACGTATTCTCAAAAATCGGCAGCCCCAGGTACCGATCCATCGGCACCCCATGCTCCAGAATCGTCATCGCATTAATCGAAGATTCCGCCTCATCCCCAGTCGGCGGCTTAGACCCCAAACCCCACACGCGCAGCATCGCCCCCGCCGCCACAACCACGACGAAAACAAGAACCCGAATGGCCAGACCCTGTCTCATCAGCAATCAAAGTGAACCCCGGTGTCCCGGTGACCTTACAGACACGCGTCCGCCCCCGCCATCGGGAACCGCAATCAAAAAGAGAAATTCTGAGCATTCGCTGATGATCCAGGCAGACAGGCCCAACCGCTCCATCGTGCTCCAAACGCAGCATCACCTACTACTGCCACAGTTCACGCCGCTACTATAAGCTCTTTCTATGGACCATGCCCCTGAAGCTCCCCCACCTCCAACCCCTGCTGAGCTTGATCCCGCAGCCGCTCTGCGCCGCGCCGCTCTCCTTTGGATTGCGGCGCAACTGGTCCTCACCATCGCGGCGATCATCAACCAGCTCTTCTTCCCCTTCCCTCACACCCGCTGGCTCGAGCCGCTGATCTTTTCTGCCGGTCCAAACTTCATGTCCTCCGGCTTCAGTCTCTTCACCCTCCTCTGCGCCGCCGCCTGGGCCTACGCCTGTTGGCTCCTCGGCAGCGCCAGCCAGGGCGCCACCCTCACACTCACCACCATCGTCCGCTGGACGCCTCTGCTCCTGCTCATCGTCAGCGAGTCCATCAACCAGATCCTCCGCGTCATCTGGGGCACAGTTCCCCCTCTCTTCGTTGGTTACACCTTCGCCGGCATCCAACTCCTGCTAAACCTCCCCATCGCCCTCCACCTCCGCACACTGTTCCGTGACCGCGCTGACCACACCCTCTCCACCCTCACCGACATCCTCCTCTACGTGATCATCTTCAACATCGCCATCAGCCTCTTGATGGAATTCGGCCCCCAACCCGTCACCAGCCCCTTCGTGATCATCGGCTACCAAGCCTCCTTCCCCCTCCGAGCCCTCGCCTAGCTCCTTCTCATGCTCGCCATCCTCCTCCGCACGCCGCGCCCTTCCCCCCATGAGCAAGCGCATTAAGCCCCCTCTCTTCCCCCTCCCGGTACTCTCTAGTCCGTCGGCGTTTAGCCGCCTCGCGAGCGAGGCGCTGCACGCACGCCCGCACCCCTCAATGCTTCGCCGGCTCCGCAGCTCCCGCCGGCCCCGCACCCGCGCCCGCCGCAGCCGTCGCCTTTCCCGCCGACGTCCCTTTACCTCCCGTAATCCCCGCCGCCGCTTCCCAATCCGAAACCTCCAGCGGCTGCGTCCACTCCCTCAGCTTCACGATCGAATCCGGAAAAATCTCCTCCGGCTCCGCCAGATTCGGCAACCACGCCTTCTCCCACTCCAGCGTCACATACCCCTCATACCCAATCCCGCGCAGACGCGTCAGGAACTTCCGCACCGGCACATCCCCCTCCCCCAGCTTGCAATACGTCGCCCCGAGCGCCCCCAGCTTCGCATCGCGCACCTGCGTGTACTGAATCCGGTTGTTCAACGTCGGCACGCTCACGCTCGGCGGCTCCCCAATCATCGCCGCGTTAAACACATCCCAGCACACCCCCACCGACGGATGCGCAATCCGATCCACCACCGCCCACAGTTCCTTGGACGAACGATACGACAAGGCATTCTCCACCCAGATCGCCACGTCATGGTCCGCCGCAAAATCCGCCAGCGGCAACAGCCAATCCCCAAACCCCAGCCCCTCCTGCGACCGGCTCCGCCCCGCCTTCACCGACACATCAAAAATCTTCACCGCCGGCGCACCGATGCGCTGCGCCTGCTCCACAAACCGCCGCAGCTCATCCGCATTCTCCGCCGCCCGCTTCCGCTCATAAGCGATCGAGCTTGCCAAGCAGCAGATCTCGATCCCCCCATCGCCAAACATCCGCCGTATCTTCTCCGGATCCGTCAGGAATACGTTCGACGCCGTCAGAATGCTCTCGTTGCTGAACCCCCGCAGCTCCACCCCGTCGTACCCATACTCCTTCGCCCGCATGACGATCGTGTCGAAATCCCAAATCGGACATCCGATCGTGCTGAATGCGAATTTCATAATGGAATGGAAGGTAGAGCATGGGTGGCACGGAAGCAAATCAGGGCACGGTGGCGATCAGGGGAGAATCTACCCCGGAAGCAAAGCCGTGTTGAACAGAATCTCAAAACACCCGCCGGTGAACAAACTGGTCCTAGGGACCCGCGTTCACCGGCGGCTGCTGGCCGCGTGCGTCTACTGGTGACGCCGACGCCTGCGCTTCAGCGTCGCGGTTGCAGCAACTGTGATCACGGTAACGCCCGCAGGCTCCGGCACCGCGACGGTGCCCATCGCTGCCAACGGGTTGTCCATGCCTCGCCCAAGGTTGGCATCGACCGCACCGTAATCGTCAGGGGTAATCTCACCGTCAAAGTTCCAGTCTCCATCGAACCAGTTCATGTTTCCGGCGGTGCTCACCGTCTGGCCGAGATGAGAATCAACTGCGCCGTAATCATCGGAAGTCACCATGCCATTCAGGTCAGCGTCACCCAGGTACGCATACTGCCCGACGATGGCCGTGGAACTGACAGGATCACCGGAACCAAAGGGCCATTCGGCACTCCCAAGCAACGCATTATCGAAAACTGCGAGGATGGGATTGCCCGGAGCGGTTTGAGCTGTGCTGGAAATGATGCCGGTCTTGGTGGTGTCCAGCTCCGTCGAATAACCGTCCCAGACCATTGCAGAGATAGCAGTGAATGAGCCGCTGTTGACGACCAGGTTGTTGTCGGTGAAATCGAGAGCGGCCCCATTAACTTGGTTGATCGAAAGCGTGTTGAGGCGGATGGTTTGCTTGCCACCGGTCTGAGCCCGCGTCTTGATCTTCAAGGTACCCGAGTTGACACTTAGAGCGACGGCATCGGCGCTGAGGCTGCTCAAGGTGAGCGCACGGCTACCTAATTTCGTAATACTCCCACCGTTGCCGCTGCCGCCATTGATCACACCGTCGAAGGTGGATGAGACGCTGTTACTCCCAGCCACTAGTGCGCCACCGTCGACCTGAAGGACTCCAGTACCATGAATTGCTCCGGCCGTTAGAGTGCCGCCGCGCAATGCGTAGGTGCCGTTCAATTCGAGGTCTATCGCAGAGTTGGTGCCGCCGCTATGGACGAAAGTTGTGGTTCCGACGCTCAACTTCGTGTTGTTCAACGTGCCGCTGTTCAGCCCGGAGGCCGAGCGAGAGTTTGCTTCGACCTCACCGCCGGAAAACGATTCGACGATTGTTTCAGCACTTACGTTTCCGCTTACCGATGCGGACCTGGCATAGGAATGGTTTGCGCCGTTGGCGATAGCCGTCGCCGAGGCACTGGTGGTGCTTGTTGCCAGAGCTACCGCCGTTGCGTCACCTGCGCTTGTGGCGATCGCGGTCGCGGACGCCGAGCCACCCTTACCTGGCAGATCGGGAGAACCTCCTCCCGCCCCACCGTAGGAAGTAGCTGATGCAGCGGCGTCCGTGCCTTGGGTCGAGGCGTTGGCGTGCGCGACGGCCCCGCCTCCGTCTCCCGCGATTCCACCGTTATAAGCGGATCCGCCGGTTCCACCGCTCGCGTCTGCGTGCGCCTGAACACTGCCCATTGCACCGGTCGAACTTGCTGAAGCGTCAGCATCCCCGCCTCGTGCGCCGTTCCCGGAAGCGCCAGGAAACATTCCCGACGATCCGCCGCCACCCCCTTGGGCTGTCGCATTTGTATAGAGGTTGGTAGTTGATCCCCCTGCTGCACCTAAAGTGGAAGAAGCGGTTCCACTAGCACCGGGCGACGCTGTTCCACCGAACATCGTGCTGCCGGCACCGCCTCGGGCAGATGTGGTTAGGGCGTAGCTAGACTCGGTGGACGCAGTGTAATTTAAGCTAGAGTTGCCAGCACCTGCCTGACCTGAAGTGCCAAATGTGTAGTTTTGGCCATCGTACTGATATCCACCGTGGCTCGCCGCGCCTCCGATGGCGGTTTGAGATAGATTTACTGAACCAGTACTCGTGTACCCTGACGCGCTGTTCTGCAGTGACACCGAAACGCCTGCGCCCCCAGACATGCCCGGGGGGGAGCCCAAATCGCTCGAATCTTGCGCCCCCGCACCACCCTCCGCGATTACCTCGGCAGACACATTTCCGGCATGCGATGAAGTAGCATTGGCCGTCGCACTTGTCGCTCCACCACCGCCGGATGCGCCGGCACCGGAAAGGTTGTTGCTCGCACGGCTACCCCCGCCACGACCGCCATATGCCTTGGCGATTGCAGAAGCATCGTGGTTCTCCGACGTGCTGCTTGCGTTGGCCGTCGCTAGCGCGGAACCTCCATCGCCTCCGCCAGAATCAAGGCCGGTTCCGCCGGTACCTCCGTGGGCGTGTGCGCGCGCCGCGTGCGGCCAATCGCCGCCACTTGATTGCGCGATTGCGTCGCCGCCTCGGCCTCCCTCGGCGGGACTCGCAACGGCGGTGCCGCCTCTCCCACCTTCAGCGTAGACACGACCATCTCCCGCAGCATTAACGCTCTCCCCGTTTTCGTGCGGACCTCCGTCACGACCAATAACAGTCACATCTCCCGACGCGTTGTGTATCGAACCCAAAGCTAACACGGCCGTGGCAAGAATTGCAGCTACTCCCGCTTTGCTGCGCCTGTTGACTCCAGGGTTCACCAGTGACCGGAGGGATCTAGTATGCGCGCACACTTGGTATTCACGAATCATAACGATTCCTTAATAAGAGTAAGGTAACTAACTGGACGATGGGGCTTCTTTGAAAGAAAAGATGCTAGATACTCTCTCCACCCAGGGGGAGGGGTCGGCAGGTCACTCAATGCGACACTAGAGTCTATGTTCGCCGTTGCAACCTGATTTCAGAAGATTAATTCTTCATCATCTGGAGTAGTTGCGCAATTGCAGTTGTGCTATCAGCTTGTGCCTCTGCCTTGGCAAAATATATTTCGCATTGTGTGCAGCCCGTCGGGCCGTAGCGTGGCCGGACGAGCGGAAGGAGTTCGGCGGCACGGGCGGGAATTACACGTACTGGCTTGGAGCATCATCGAAAAAGCACTCGCACTCGGGCAGCTACGTTGGTATAAAGATCGGCTGCGATTCAAATTCGAAGGATACTGACTTTTAACCGTTGAGGATTCCATGCGACATCAACCCCCTAAGGCTCAACGGGCCTTCACCCTCGTGGAGTTGCTCGTTGTTATCGGTATTATCGCGATCTTGATCGGGGTGCTTCTTCCTGCACTAAGCGGTGCGCGCCGCAATGCTGCGACGGTTAAGTGCCTCTCGAACCTACGTAACCTGGCGTACGGTTTCCAGCTATATGCAGGATCCAATCGTAATGCCTTCCCGGTAACGCGTCAGGATTTGCCCGAGGTTAACGGGGTGCCCCAGAATATTCCGTTTTCTGCGGGGGGTCAGAACTTGTACTGGACTGACTTCCTTCTGCCGTACGTCGCCAGAAACGTCACACCCGTTGCCGGGAACAACGGGAAGGCTTGGACTCGGCAGGACGCAGACAACTACATGGCCAGCGTGCTTTGGTGCCAAACATGGGGGCAAGATCATCCAGATATTGACCCGTTTGATCCTGCGAAGTACGGCACGGATCGATTCCGAACGGGATACGCCATGAATTTATGGCCAGGCGCCCGCGCCAATGGCGGCATGGGGTTGATTAACGGACGATCGAGCGCAGCTCCAGGGGTGGGTAAAGTCTGGAAGAAGACCGAGTGGACTGATCCAGCTAATCGGATGCTCGTCGCGGACTCAAACTTCTGGTACGTGATGCTCAACCAGACCGACGCTGCCGGAACCCTATCACCGCAACTTGTCGATTGGCATACGGTGCCGGCTGCTGCCGACGGCCCGGGCTACATGAGTGTGGACCGTTTCCGCCACGGAAAGTATCCGAGCAACAACGGCAAATACTTTGACGGTAAGAACGGCCAGATGAAGTACAACATCCTTTACGTCGACGGCCATGCTGTCACGTCCTCAAGCGCCGCCGACGCATATCGCGCCATCCGCATGCGCTACCCGTGATCGTCGCTCGCTTTCCCCCTCTCCCGTACGCGGGAGAGGGCACAGGGGCAAGGGTTACCTCTCTTCCAACAACAAACCCGGTGCGGCGGACCTGTCCGCCGCACCTTCTGTTTATCTCGCGGTCCCACCGACACCCCCCAACGCTCGATCCCGGATTTTCTCTCGCATCCATCAACCGGCTCTGCTATATAGACAGTTCCGATTTCAATTCAGCCCACGCAATTTGCGAGGTACACATGTCTAACCACTTCCGCCCGCGCCGCCTTGCTTTCACGCTGGTTGAGCTTCTCGTCGTCATCGGCATCATCGCCATCCTGATCGGCGTCCTGCTTCCCGCCCTCCAGTCCGCGCGCAAGCAGGCCAACATCACCAAGTGCAGCTCTGCCCTCCGCCAGATCGCTTACGCCTTCACGATGTACTCCAAAGAGAACCGCGATAAATATCCGGTCCTCAAATGGGAAAATCCCAACTCCACCGCCCCCACCAGCGAAGAGCGCTCCCTCTACTGGCAAGACTTCCTCATCCCCTACACCGCCAAGGGGAACACGAGCATCAAGGACCAGCTCAACGCCAAGACTGACGCCAAATCGTCCCAATACCGCGAGACCTTCCGCAAGAGCGTCTTCTGGGGTTGCCCCGCCTGGCAAGGCTCCTTCGGCGGATCCACTTCCTGGCAGGACTTGGACGGCATCAGCCTCTACGAAACCGGTTACGCCATGAACTGGATGCCAACCCTCAACGCCAAGTCCGGCCCCGGCGACTGGGCCTATGCCAAAGGCGCATTCGACTCAGCATCTCATAGCCCCGCTAAGAACTGGTTCCCCTACCAGCGCTGGCAGCCCTACTCGAACAAGTGCCTCGTGGTCGAAAACCTCCTCTGGCTCCTCTGGGTTTGTCCACCCGACAGCAGCCACGAAATCAAAGACCAACCGGCGGCGCGCCTCAATCCCTCCAGCAGTCCCGGATGGAACAACATCGATCGCTACCGCCACGGCAAATATCCCTCGCGCACCGGCGACTATTACAACAGCAAGGACGGCAGAGGCCAGGTGAAAACAAACATCCTCTACGCCGATGGCCACGTCGACATGGCCCTCGATATGCAGACGGTCTACCGCTCCTTCATCCTCCGCGACCCCTAAACCAATCACTCCATCCACGCAATCCAAAAGCCCCGGGCTCCGCCCGGGGTTCTTTTTTTCATTGACCTCCCCCGCTCTCATTTGTTAGGTTAATATTCGGTTCTCTCACGAAGGGGGTCTTCATGCATTCCGACAACCATCTCCGCCCATCCCGCGCCCCCCTCTCCCGCCAGCACGCCCTTACCCATCCTGCCCAAAACGTCACAAAACGGAACATAACTGCACACTTTTCGCCCCCTCCCTCCCACCGGCCCTTCCGATCCCGCCGTCAATCCACCCCCTGCCGTTTGGCAACCTCCAGGCTTTCCCGTACCATCCCGCTCCGTTTTTCATTCAAGGATTGCACTATGCCCGCGCCTCTCAAAATGGTCTATGAACAGGACGCCCCGCTCGATGCCCTCAAGGGCAAGACCGTCGCCATCCTCGGCTACGGCTCGCAGGGCCACGCCCACGCACAGAACCTCCGCGACTCCGGCGTTAAGGTCATCGTCGCCAACCGCAAGGACTCCGCCAACGGACGCCTCGCCACCGAACATGGCTTCGATCCCATGCCCGTCGACCAGGCGGTCCAGCAGGCAGATCTCATCATCATCACCCTGCCCGATGAAGCGCAGCCCGAGGTCTACAACAAGTCCATCAAGCCGCACCTCAAAGCCGGAAAAACCCTCGGCGTCACCCACGGCTTCAACGTCCACTTCAAGACCATCGAAATCCCCAAGGACATCGACGTCATCCTCGTCGCCCCCAAGGGCCCCGGCCATCTCGTCCGCTCTGAGTTCGAAAAAGGCGGCGGCGTGCCGTGCCTTCTCGCGGTCCATCAAGATGCGACAGGTCAAGCGCGAGCCACAGGATTGGCCTGGGCGCGCGGCATCGGTGGCGCCCGATCCGGTGTCATCGAAACCACCTTCAAAGACGAGTGCGAAACAGATCTCTTCGGCGAACAGGCCGTCCTCTGCGGCGGGCTCGCCTCCCTCATCAAGGCCGGATTCGAAACCCTCACCGAAGCCGGTTACCCGCCCGAGATGGCCTACTTCGAGTGCGTCCACGAAGTGAAGCTCATCGTCGATCTGATCTACCAGGGCGGCTTGGACTACATGCGCTATAGCATCTCCAACACCGCCGAATACGGCGACCTCACAAGAGGCCCGCGCGTCGTCACCGACCAGACCAAGGCCGAGATGAAAAAGATCCTCACCGAGATCCAGACCGGCCAGTTCGCCAAGGAATGGCGCGCCGAATACGAAGGCGGTATGAAAAACTTCAAACGCCTCTACGAAGCCGACAACAACCACCCCGTGGAGGTCACCGGAAGAAGACTCCGCAAAATGATGCCCTGGCTGAAAGCAAAGGAACCCCCGAAGCAATCCTAAGTTCGTCGCCAGTGTCTTTGGTCTTGTCCCCTCTCCATTCGGGAGAGGGTTAGGGTGAGGGGGTGTGGAAAGTCAAAGGAGGTCGTCATGCAAAAGCTCTCCGCCTTGCTCGCGTTGATCTGCCTTTCCGTCGCCATCCCCACCGTCCACGCGGAAGACAAACCCGCGACCGAGCAACCCGCCGCCTCGCAACCCGCGGGAGACGCTCAAAAGATCGAAGCCACCGAAACCGACGCCCTCAAAGCCGCCGAGGGCAAAACCCTCGCCGTCCACGGCACCATCGCTCGCACCGCCAAGAGCCCCAGCGGTTCCATCCTCTTCATCAACTTCGAAGGCGTCGACCGCTCCGGCTTCACCGCCATCGTCCACAAGGACGACCTCGACGCCGTCAAAGACTTCGGCGAGCAGGCCTCTGATCTCGTCGGCAAAGAAGTCACGATCACCGGCCCCATCAAGATCTACCGGGACAAGCCCCAGATCGAAATCAAGAAGTCGGATCAAATCAAGGTAGCCGCCGGCAGCGACGAGAAGAAAGAGGACAAGAAGGAAGAAGACAAAAAGCCCGAAGAGAAGAAGGACTAACACATGCGGGGGGAATCTGTCTTGCCTCCTCTCCCGGTATTCCGGGAGAGGATTGAGGTGAGGGTATATCATTCGGTCCAGTGCAAACCGCGACCGAAACGCTCGCGCAGGAACTCGTCAAAGTTCCGACGCGCCACCGCCACAGTCTCACGCGCCGCCTGCGCGCCCTGGAGCAGTCCGTCCGCGCCGGCCGCCCCGCGGATGAGCCGCTCACCAAGCTCGAAGCCGACATCCGCCGCTTCCGCGAGATCTACGACAAGCGCCTTGCCAACCTCCCCAGGCCGACCTACCCGCTCGACCTCCCCATCGCTGACAAGCGCGAGCAAATCGCCGCCGCCATCTCCGCCAGCCAGGTCGTCATCGTCAGCGGCGAAACCGGCTCCGGCAAAACCACGCAGCTCCCCAAGATCTGCCTCGGCTTGGGCCGAGGCGTCGCGGGTCTCATCGGCCACACCCAACCGCGACGGATCGCAGCCAGATCCGTCGCCACCAGGATCGCCCAGGAGCTCGAGACGCCGCTCGGCGCCGCCGTCGGCTACAAGGTCCGCTTCCACGACCGGACCTCCCCCGATTCCTACATCAAGCTGATGACCGACGGCATCCTTCTCGCCGAGACCCAACATGATCGCTATCTCGAGCATTACGACACGATCATCATCGACGAGGCCCACGAGCGCAGCCTCAACATCGACTTCATCCTGGGCTACCTCACGCAGCTGCTCCC
>DASVUC010000267.1:0-12346 GCA_036387255.1 Tepidisphaeraceae bacterium
TCCCACGCGCTGCCGGGGAATTTTAGGGTGCTTTGCAGGACCTCATCGAGGGCGTTCAGGAACCAGTCCATATCCTCCTTCGTCACCGTGAGCGTGGGGAGGAACTTGATCACCTCGATGTGGTAGCCGGCGACCTGGGCGAGGATGCGGTGCTTCTGGAGCAGGGGCAGGATGATCATCTGGCCGAAGACGCTGACGTTCAGCTTGTGGATCATGTCCCAGGCCATTTTTAGTTTAAACGACTGCTCGGGGCGGGCGAAGTCGAGGCCGAACATGAGACCCTTACCGCGGACGTCGGAGACGAAGGGGCAGCGGGAGGCGATGTCTTTCAATCGGGTGTTGATGTAGTCGCCGAGCGTCGCGGCGTTTTCGACGAGCTTGTCTTCTTCGATCACGTGCAAGGTCGCCAGGGCCGCGGCCATGGCGAGGTCGTTCTGGCCAAAAGTGTTGCTGTGGACGACGCAGCGCTCCATCGAGTTGAAGACGCAGTCCATGATCTTGGGGCGCGTGAGGATCGCGCCGACGGGGACGTAGCCGCCGCTCAATGCTTTGCTGGTGCAGACGATGTCAGGCTCGACCTGCGGCCAGTGCTGGTAGCAGAACCATTTGCCGGTGCGGCCGAGGCCGGATTGCACTTCGTCGAGGATGAGGAGTGAGCCGTACTTTCGGCAGAGGCGCTGGGCTTCGACGAGGTAGTTGTCCTCCACCACTTCGCAGGTCTTGCCCTGGACCGGTTCGATGATGAAGGCGGCTACTTGTTTGGTGCTGAGGGCTTTCTCCAGGCCGACGAGATCGTTGAAGCCGACCATCTCGGTGCCGGGCATCAGGTCGCCGAAGCGTTCCTTGAAGAAGGTGGAGCCGTTGACGGCGAGGGCGCCGGTGGTCAGGCCGTGGAAGGAGTGGTCGCAGTAAACAATCTTCTGGCGATTGGTGAAGCAGCGGGCGAATTTGATGGCGCCTTCGACCGATTCGGTGCCGCTGTTGGTGAAGAAGACGCGGGACAGGTCGCCGCCGGCGTGAGAGGTGAGCTTCTCCGCGACAAGGCCGGCGAGGAGCGAGCAATCCATCCGGACGAGGTTGGGGAGATCTTTCTCTAAAATCTGTTGGAGGATGCTCTTCACCTTGGGGTGATTGCGGCCCAGCGCCATCGCGCCCCAGCCGGTGAGCATGTCCAGGTACTTGTTGCCCTGGGGGTCGTAGAGGTACGGGCCTTCGCCGCGCGTATAACCCTTGTCGAAGCCGATGGTGCGGAGCATCTTCACGAAGACCGGGTTGATGTGCTGGTCGTGCAGGTCGTATTGGCGGCCTTGTTGCTGCTGGAGCCAGGTGGAAAAATTCTCGTGCATGGGTCAACCTATCGACAAAATCGCCCTCCCCGGGCCTGTTTGGAGCGAACGGGGGATTATAGAGGAGGGCCGCGGCGATACCAGCGGCGGGATCACCGCTCACGTTTGCCGCAACCCTTTGCCGACGTTACACTTGACCCGCTCCCTCTGTTCCTGGGAAGGATGAACTCTCGTGTTGATTTCTGCTCAAACTCAAGAAGTTGCCGCTGTCGGTCTGGACCCGGTTTTTCGTCAGATTCCGACGGCGGATGAAATCCGTCAGACCACGCCCACGATCGACTCGGCCCTGCGCCGGGCGATGGATTGCCTGATCAGCAAGCAGCACCCCGAGGGGTACTGGTGCGGCGAGCTTCAGGGCGATTCGATCCTGGAGTCCGAGTTCATCCTGATGAAGTTTATCCTCGGGCAGGAGAACGACCCGGATCTCCCGCTCATCGCCAACTACCTCCGCAACATCCAGATGCCCGAGGGCGGGTGGAACATGTACCCGGGCGGGAAGCCGGACATCTCGGGGACGGTGAAGGGTTACTTTGCGCTGAAGCTGATGGGCGATTCGCCGGAGGCGCCGCACATGGTGCGCGCCCGGAAGGTGATTCACGAGCTGGGGGGCGCGGAGAAGTGCAATACGTTCACCAAATTCTTCTTCGCGTGTCTGGGGCAGATTTCGTTTGATGCCTGTCCGGCGATTCCGCCGGAGGTCGTGTTCCTGCCCAAGTGGTTTTACTTCAACTTGTACAACGTCAGCGCGTGGACGCGGACGATGATCCTGCCGCTGGGGATTGTCACCACGTTCCGCTACACCCGAAAACTTCGGCCGGAGCAGGGGATCTCGGAGCTGTATCTCGACAACGAGGCGAAGAACCAGCTTGCCCCGCCGCCGAAGACGCTGCTGCCGCGGAGCTGGAGCGACTTTTTCTTGCGGGTGGATTCAGTTCTCAAGAGCTACAACGAGTCGCCGATCCAGTCGCTGCGCGAGGCGGCGATGAAGCGCGCGGAAGATTGGCTGCTGGAGCATTTGGACGGATCGGAGGGCCTGGGCGCGATCTTCCCGCCGATGGTCTATATCCTGATCGTCTTCCGGATCCTGGGTTATCCGGATTCACACCCGCGCGTGCAGCTCGCCCACAAGCACCTGCGCGATTTCTATATCAAGGAAGGTGACACGATCCGGCTCCAGCCGTGCCTCTCGCCAGTGTGGGATACGGGGCTGGGTCTGCATGCACTGGCCGAGGCAAACCTGTCGCCCGAATCCGATGTCGCGAAGCGCGCCACGCAGTGGCTGCTGTCGAAGGAAGTCAAATTTGTTTCGGACTGGGGCCGGAACGTGAAGAACGCGCAGCCGGGCGGGTGGTTCTTCGAGTTTGAGAATCCGCACTACCCAGACGTTGATGATACCGCGGCCGTCACCATGGCGCTGCACCGCCTCGGAGGCGTGGCCGCTTCAGCCGCGATGAACCGCGGCCTCACGTTCCTGTGGAGCATGCAAAACGACGACGGCGGCTGGGCGGCGTTTGACCGCACCAAGGATCGCCCGCTGCTGGAGAAAATTCCCTTCGCCGATCACAACGCGATGCAGGACCCGAGTTGTCCGGACATCACCGGCCGCGTGCTCGAGGCGCTCGGTCACTGCGGGTTCAAGAACACCGACCCCCGCATCCAGCGCGCGGTCGCGTTCATCCGCAAGCACCAGAGCGAAGACGGCTCCTGGTGGGGACGCTGGGGCGTCAATTACATCTACGGCACCTGGCAAATCCTCACCGGCATGTACAACGTCGGCGAAGACATGAACCAGGAGTACGTCCAGCGGGCGGCGTGCTGGTTGAAATCCGTCCAGAAACCGGACGGCTCCTTCGGCGAATCCGCCGACAGCTACGAAGACCCCAGCTTGAAGAACGTCGGACCCAGCACCCCCTCGCAAACCGCATGGGGCGCGATGGCGCTGCTCGCAGCCTGCGGACCGCACGACCCCGCCGTTGTCCGCGCCCTCAACTGGCTCGCCAAGACCCAAAACCCCGACGGCAACTGGACCGAAGAGTGGTACACCGGCACCGGCTTCCCCAAGGTCTTTTACCTGCGCTACCACCTCTATAAGCTGTACTTCCCGATCACCGCACTGGCGCGGTACAAGCGCCGCCTTGCCTGTGCATAACTTCGCGTGGCATGGGCGTCTCGCCCATGCATTGAGGAGCATGGGCGAGACGCCCATGCCACGCAGTATTCTTCGCGCTCACTCCCACTCACACAGCGCCTCCACATACGCCGCCGACCCATCCCTCACCCACCCATCCAGCTGCGCCTGCTCTTTAAGCTGTTGTCCGCGCTCGCGCTTTACCACCGCAAAGGCGCACGAGACATCCGCCACCGCGCTCATATCCCCCCACAGCTTCTCCCACTGCGCCACCGGATAGACATCCTCCTGCCCGTGGCCCCAGCGCTTCTTGACATCCTTCAGCGTCAGGTACGTCGGCACCCGCGCCGAGAAATGCCGCACCGCGGCCGACACCGTCGCCTCATCGGTCAGATCCGAACGCGATAGTCCGAACGTGGCAAGCAGCTTGGCCACATCGATCCACGTGGTCATCGTGTTGTAATACGACAGCGCAAACTCATCCTCTTCCCGCGGCATCGCCAGCCCCTCGAGCAGCCGCACTTTGCCGTTCACCCGCGCCAGCCCCCCACCGCGATCTTCGATCCGCCGACCGATCACCTCGAACGTCAGCGCCGCGCCGCTGCTCATGTGCAGGCCCAGCAGCGCCGGATCCAGGTCGGCGCCCAGCGTGTCGATGTTGTGCAGCATGAGATACTTCAGCGCAGGCCGTTCAGTCAGAACTTTCAGCAGCACGCCGTTGCGCAGCAGGTTCGGAATCTCGTACCAATGCCCCACCGGATGCAGGCACTGGTTTGCCACATTGTCCGTGTAATCGCTTGCCTCTCCCATCGATTTCGCCCAGCCGATCAGCGCCGCGTGCACGCTCTCGCGCATCTTCTCCTGCTGCTCATCCAGCCGCTTCTGCGGCATCTCTTCCCATGCGAACCGCAGATCGCGCTCCATGGGGATCATCCGCAATCCAATCGCCCGCCCCGGCGAAAGATGGAGCGGCCCCTGATACCCATAGTTGCCATTGGCCAGCAGATAATCCGCGATCGGCAGGTGCGTCAGGTAACTGGTGCTCACGATATGCGCCGGCATCACACCGCTCTTTTTCCCCGTGCGCCGGCTCTTGGCCAAGTGGACTTCGATAAACGACCGATGCTTTCCACCCAGCTTGGCAAACGGATGCAGCGCCTTCACCACGCCCGCCCCTTGCGTCCAGCGTGATCCCGCCCCCGCCGCCAGCGACACCACGCCCGCCTCACCGCGCGCCAGCGCCTCCGCCCCAATCCGAGCCAGCTGCGGATCCAGCACGCCTGTTGTGTCGATCACATCCCCCTCCTCCACATCGCGGATCACCGTGCTCGCCGGCAACCGGTTCTGCGCCAGTCCAATCCTCCCGTTGCGCAGGTCTGTCCGAATGCGCTCGTGCTGCTCGGAATCGAACCCGCTCTCGCTCAAGAGCGCCGTCAAACTCTTCTGCTCCCCGCGGCTCTGCCCCACGGCGGGGAACAGCCGGTCGAAGAGGATCTGCACCATCCCCGAAAGCTCCGGCTTCTGGCGGCAGGCATTCCCAAACGCATCCATTTCCGCGCGCCGAAGCCGCGACAGTTGCGCAGGATCAGACCGCAGCCAGTGCGGCACCATGATCGCGTAATACCCCGGCGGGAGCAGTGCCTGTTCCCCCTCGAGGAGCTGCGCATACGTCCCCCGCTCGTTGATCGCGAAATCATAAACCACCGGCTCAATCGCAAAGGGCAGCGCATGCTGCAACTCCTGCCGGGTCGTGCTCATCATCTCCCCCATCCACGCCTGCGCCTCCGCCTTCTTCTGCGGCGAAAAGATGAACCCCATCCCCCCGCCCGACATCCCGCCCAGCATCCAAAATCCCTGGAAATCGCCGTTGAACTTCTCGCGCGTGCGGCGGATGAGCGTCTCGGTATAGAAGTTGGAAGCCCAGGGGATGATCGTCTGAAGCGGGTCGCGAAAATTACACGTCGTCAGTTCCCCCACCGCCGCGATGTCGCCGCGCGCGAGTGCTGCCACGATCTGATCCAGGATCGACATCGCCAGCTTGCGGCCCTGCCATTCACGATCGCTCCGCAGCAGGTACTTCTCCGTCACCATTTCTAAGATGGGTCCGACGTTCTGCGCCATGCCGCCATGCACGAGAACGAGGCTGTCCTGAAGCTTCTGCCGAGTCTCCGGCGATACTTCCTCGCGCGAAAGGATGTGATGGTTCGGCATCAGCCGCCCGCGACTGATGCCGTGCTCTGGATCCTCTTCGCGCGCCGCCGCGCCGGTGATCAGCTTCATCCCCGGCCAGACGCCGCCGGAATCCTGCCACCCCCCGCCCGATCCGCCGAGCCACTCGCCCAGAATCGCTCGCGCTGCGACCAGCCGCCGCTCTTCTTCCGCAAGCTGTCCCGTCAGCGACCGCGCCTGGCCCGTTGCGCGCATGCACACGCTGATGAGCGACGCCAGCAGATTTGTCGACACCGCCAGCCGCGATCCTTTTGGGATGCTGTTCACATTGCTGACGATCTCGAGCCCCAGCCCCGGCCCCACCAGCCGCGCCAGCAAATCCTCCAGGCTCTGCCCCGAGCCCTCCATCCCCGGCGGCACCACGCCTGCCGCAATGATCGCCGCCTTCAAAAGCCCCAGGTAATCACGCCCAAAATCAAACACCTCCGGCAGCGACGAGATGTCCGCCTTCGCCCCCAGGTCCACGCTCACCAGCCGAAGCACTGGCTCATCAATCACCCGAAAATACGACTCCACCGGCGGCTTCGGCGCTGCATCCCGCCCGCGCACGGCCAAGTCGATCGAGACGTTTAGAACCCGCGCCCCTTCAGGAAAATCCATCCCCAGAAAAAAGATGTCGCTCCACGCGCTGTGCGACAAGTCCATCCGCACCGGCGTCTTTTCCGTCAGCACGGGAAACAAGCCCCCCGCGCCGTTGCGCCTCATCAGCTCTGGCCGAACCCGAAGCGGCTGATCCGCCGGATGCCCCACGCGGAACATCCACTGGTTCCCGCGCACGGATCGCACGCTTCGACGAACCTGGTTTGCCAGCGTCGCGAACGCCAACTCTTTGTATGAAGCCGCCAGAGCGCTGCTGATCCCGTCGCTGGGACCGTGCGCCTTCATCTCCCCCAGAAAAACCTCGATCGCCTCTTCGAACCGCCGCGACAAAAGATGGTTGTACCCATCGAACGGCACCGCCCCCCGCGCGCCCGTCGCCAACCGCTGCGGCAAATGAAACCGGTGAATTGCATACAGAAAAAACAGCGCCCGCACCCGCTCATACAAGTTCGGACACGTCCGCCGAAACTCATCCAGAGCCGCGCACTCCGCGATTAAGACCTCGGGCCCCGCGCCGCGACAATAGACATCCAACGCAACATTACGAACCACATCATCGGACGAAGTAATAATCTTCAGAAGCTGGGACATCAGCGATTCGTCTGGCACCTTTCCCGCGCCAATGCGCCTGTTTCCCATCTACCAACAACTTTGCACGAACTCATCAACTCTGTCTCCTAGTTCACCCCTAAACGAAGACCGTAACTCTCCACGAGCTTCCACCACAATTTGTTGTCATTAAAGCGATAGCGATACTTACCCGCCATGTATCCCCTACGCGGGTACTCAACATGAATATTAAGAGCCTCAAGCGAGACTGCCATCGCAGGATCGTTGAAATACACGCGTAATTCCGCGCCCCATTTATTAGGCTGGTCTTGATAATGCTGCGGACTTCCGGGCGTCACGACGACGCCAGTCGCTTTCCGGTAACGACTTTCAAATTTTGTCTGCCCGCCGCTAGCTACCTCGGCCTGTAACAGCACGCCAAACTTCTGAATACCAGAAAAGCGTGTCATAGAAATCTCACCTGTCCTGCTTTGGGAGTTGATATTGATACTCCACGAGTCGGATCGAACGCCAACGAACCAAAAGCCTACCGCGCGCTTTTCCCGAATCCAATGGCAGAGTCATTATTGTCGTAAGACCGAATCTTGGATGCAATGAAGGCAATCTCTTCTTGGCTCAATCCATAACGATCCGCAAGCTTATCATCGTTCCACTTTGTCGTCATGTCCAGAACAGGGACAAGCCCATACGCGGATTTAGTGATGTGATGCGAATACATAAACTGCGCCACAAGGAATCGAAAAAAGCGCGTTTTCATATACAAGATTAAATTGACAGCCTCGTTCTTGGTATCAAAGCTGTCGATCACTAAGTAGGTTTCAGTACAGATGGAGCCCGGTGGAAGGATGTCCAATCGAGACAATACCCGTCTTCGACCATCCTTCCCGGGGTTGCCAGCGTGATCGTAGCCGACATACGAGGTAATGACTTTCCATCTGTCGATCATTTCTGCGCCGACACTGATCTTATCACGCGGATATGGCCCCTCACCTTTCTCCCAGCGCAGAATGAGGTCACCCTTCAGTTGTGGGCGAGCATCGGTAGCCAGCCCGAACGGCTTCCTGCTAGAAACCCGATTACTCATCCGCGGCTCGTCCCAGGCAAGTACTTTGCGTATGATGGGGACTGCAGCG
This sequence comes from Tepidisphaeraceae bacterium, assembly GCA_036387255.1. Taxonomy (GTDB): domain Bacteria; phylum Planctomycetota; class Phycisphaerae; order Tepidisphaerales; family Tepidisphaeraceae; genus DASVUC01. Next base: position 8,007 of record DASVUC010000267.1, read on the forward strand.
CTGTGCCGCACAAACGTAGGAAACTCGTCAAGTCGCCGAGTGCTCACAACTCTTTCATTACCGATATTATTTGTAACCTCACAGAGGCCGCGAGAGTCGCGATCCCATAGGAAGTAACAAACACCACCCGCGAAATCGACTCCCGGAAATGTATCCTGCGCGTTCTCGTAGTCCACCAACTTTCGGATTCGGTCGTCTGTCAGCATCACGCTCCGAAAATCGCTCAGACCCTTCCCACCGCCTAGCCATCGTGAAGGAATAACCATCACGAGATATCGAGGATTGAGTAGCTTCGCCTGTTCCACAAACAGGTGGTAAATCGGTGAGGCACTACGCCCGTGCCCGCCATCTTCAAGCTGATACGGCGGGTTGCCAACAACTACGTCAAACACCATGTCGCCTCCCTGCATTCTGACTAAGGGGCCTTGAAGATGACGTTTACACAGGGAATTCGTTGGTATCCACGGGCAGTGCCGCCAACTTGCTCACCGTGATATGACGGCAGGTTTGAATCGGAGTGAAGATCTGGTGCTTCTCAACTTGGGAGAAGAGCGATTCTTCCGCGGTAAAGGTTGACAAGTGACTGAGTGTCGAGAGGCGGAAATCACGGCGTTGGAATGTTCCATCGCCGCTGTAGCTCCACTCGGCAAAAATGATTTGCTCACCTTTATGAGTGCGATAGGTTAGCCCATCACCGTGAACAAGATTCTGTGACAGTACGTAAGACGCGGCGAGATATAATTCGTCCGAGCCAGCAAGGTTGAGGTGTCCCGCAAAGGTGTTCAAGACATTGGCGCGGCATTCGGCGATGTTGTCCGCCAAAAGTTCAATTCCGTAGATGGACATCAGCCCCAGCAAAGCGTAGTGCCGCCGCTGGCAGTCAGTATTTTTATATTGCAGATCCACCGAAGCTAGCTTGCGCCGCAGAATCTGCACGAGGAAGTTTCCGCTCCCGCACGCCGGTTCTAAGAAACGGGAGTCAATACGCTCAGTCTCGTCCTTCACCAGATCGATCATCGCCTCGACTAACCATGCGGGGGTAAAAACCTCTCCGTGGTCGGCGACGCGGCGTTTTGACTTTACTAAGCTCATATAGCGGTGCCGTGTGTAAACGTCGCCACAGGCGCGTCCTCATGTGTGGCCCCAGCCAGTTTAGCGTCCGCCGCGCTCAGATAACAGTCACTTGGACAGAAGTCCGTAAGGAGCACAGCTCCCTCTCCCGCCATTGCGTCTCCCCCTTTTGCCAAACCATCCTGGGGCCGCCCGCAAAAACTGATATTTTTCTATCTGTCTCGAACTTCACACCCTTCGCTGCCGCGTCGCCAGCATCTCCACCAGTTGCGTGAGCACCTCATCCCGCTCCGTCCCCTCGAGCGCCAATGCCAGCTGCGCGTAGAACAAGCCATACTTGCCGCCGATGTCATAGCGATTTCCTTCCACTTGCAGCGCCACATACCGCTCCCGACCCGCAAGCGCATTGAGCGCCGTCGACAGTTGGATCCGCTGCTCCCCCGCGCCCTCCCTCGTCAGCTCCCCCAGGATCTCCATCACCCCCGGCGTCAGCACGTGCATACCAAAGAAACACAGGTAATGGCCCGACCGCAGCCCCGGCACGATCAGCGATTGCTCCGCCTCCGTCGGCGTCGGCTTCTCCACCACCGTCTCTACCTCGTACAGATTCCGCGCCTCCGGCACCCTCCTCCCCCCGATGGTCCCAAAGTGCGGCAACATATTCTCCCGCGTCGGCTGCACCGCCGACACCGCACAATTCTCCGCCGTCGCCGTCCGCACGAGCTGCTGCGCGCACCGCTCTTTCGTCCGACTGATCGGCAAGTGATCGCTGACCAGGTGGAGAAAGTTCTCCCCCGCCACAAAATCCTTCGCCGCATAGAGCGCATGCCCATACCCGCGCGGCTCCGCCTGCTCCACGAAGCACAGCCGTCCCACCTGCTCCCCCGCCGCCCGCTGATACGCCTCCCGATCGCCCGGCACCGTAACGACACAAACTTCCTCCACACCCGCGCTGACGACTTCGTCAACCACGACGCGAAGCGCCGACTTGGTGACGCCGTCTACATCCACCAGCGTCTGCAAGGGCAGCGCCCGCTGGTTTCGACCGGCCGCGGTGATGATCGCTTTCTTGATTTTCATGGGCTGTGGGCTTCCTCGCCAACTCATCGAAATCGAATTGCTTAACTGCGCCGTAACGGCAGCATCAGCGTCATCATACTGACAGGCGTCACCCCATCGAAATCACTGATACGGAATACACGACCGTAGTTTTCCTGCAAGTTGACCGTCTTCCCATCCGATCTTATATTCATGCTCGACATGCACCTCCTCGCAGTCAGGTCGGCCGACGCCAATATGTAGGCGCGGTGAGCCCCGCCAACAGGCGCCGCTCCCGTGCCCGCCCCGCCGTTTGCTTAACTCCGCCTCATTCTTAATCTAACGACCCCACAGGAGACTCCCGGCAGTCGGCGCTCGCCTGCTTCCGGGCGTAACAATCATGCAATCCGTTCAAACCCGTTACCGAACCCACACGTGCGGCAGCCTTCGCAAGACTGACGTGGATCGCGAAGTCCGACTCGCCGGCTGGGTCCATTCCTACCGCGATCACGGCGGGCTGGTCTTCATCGACCTCCGCGACCGCGAAGGCATCACGCAGCTCGTTTTCGACGCCGATGTCTGCGGCCAGCAAACCCTCGACGACGCCCGCAAGCTTCGCAGCGAATGGGTCATCAGCATCGCCGGCAAAGTCCACGCCCGCGGCGAAGGTTTAATCAACCCCAAGCTGGCGACCGGCGAGATCGAAGTGATGGTCAAGTCGCAGGAGGTGCTCTCCATCTCGCCGACGCCGCCGTTCACGCCCGACGAGCGCGAGGTGCCGAGCGAGGACAAGCGGTTGCAGTATCGCTACATCGATATCCGCCGCGCGGAGATGCAAAACAACCTGCGCACGCGCTACCGCGTGACCAAGATCATGCGGGATTACCTCGGCGACCTGGGGTTCTGGGAAATTGAGACGCCCTTCCTCACCAAGAGCACACCCGAAGGCGCGCGCGACTTCATTGTCCCCAGCCGCCTCGTCCCCGGCAGCTTCTATGCGTTGCCGCAATCGCCGCAGCTCTTCAAGCAGCTGCTCATGGTCGCCGGCTGCGACAAGTACATGCAGATCGTCCGCTGCTTCCGGGACGAAGATCCCCGCGCCGATCGCCAGGCCGAGTTCACGCAGCTCGACGTCGAGATGAGCTTCATCGACCGCGAGAACATCATCGAGACGATCGAAGGTTTACTCAGGCGCATCTGGAAGGAGATCCTCAACCAGGACATCCCGCCGATCCGGCACATGCCCTACGACGAAGCCGTGACCCGCTACGGTTCTGACCGTCCAGACCTGCGCTTCGGCATGGAACTGCACGACATCACCGATCTCGCCCACACCACCGATTTCAAGGTCTTTTCCCAAGCGCCGATGGTGAAGTGCATCGTCGTCCCCGGCGGCGGCTCGCTCACCCGCGCCCAAACCGACGCGCTCGCCACGTGGTCCAAAGACTACGGTGGTAAAGGTGTCGCCGTCACGAAGGTCACTCGCCTTTCTCCCTCTCCCGGTACTCCGGGAGAGGGTCGGGGTGAGGGTCTATCGTTGGACACCGGTGTCGCTAAATTCCTCACCTCCATCTCCCAGCAGATCATCCAGCGCACCGCTGCGAAGGACGGCGACCTCCTCGCCTTCGTCGCCGACAAACCCAAGACCGTCCACAAAGTCCTCGGCGAGCTGCGCTTAAAAATGGCCCGCGACATGCAGATGAAGCCGACCAACGAGTTCGAGTGGCTCTGGGTTACCGACTTCCCCCTCTTTGAATACGACGAGGAGGAAAAGCGCTACACCTCAACCCACCACCCCTTTACCGCGCCGCTGGATGAAGACCTCGCAAAACTCGACTCCGCCGACCGCGCCACCGTCGAGAGCATCAAGAGCAAGGCCTACGACATCGTCGTCAACGGCTCGGAAGTCGGCGGCGGCTCGATCCGTATCCACCGCATGGACGTCCAGCAGAAAGTCTTCTCTCTCCTCGGCATCAACGCCGACGCGCAGAAGCTCAAGTTCGGCTTCCTCCTCGACGCCCTTCAGTACGGCGCGCCCCCGCACGGCGGAATCGCCCTCGGTCTGGACCGCCTGATCATGATCCTGCGCAACATCAACAACATCCGCGACGTCATCGCCTTCCCCAAGACGCAGAGTGGCGCAGACCTCATGTGCGGCTCACCCAGCGCGATCGACGAGAAGCAACTGCGCGATACGCATATCAAGATCAGCGGCCCGCCGCCGAAGGGTC
>DASVUC010000268.1:0-3477 GCA_036387255.1 Tepidisphaeraceae bacterium
CCTGGGGGTGAAGGTGAGGCAACTGGAGGGGTTGGAGGAACATGATCGGAGCAATGTGCCTCATATGCGGTCGGGGGAGTTTATCTCGATGATGGAGGTGTTCTTTCGCCGGCCGGGGGAGCGGGTGCTGGGGAAGGAGACGGCGGATGATGTGTTTGATCGGATTGATGAGGCGATCGAGAAGGTGGTGACCGAGTCGAGTGAGGAGACGGTGGCTGTGGTTTCGCATGGGACGGCGCTGGCGCTGTTCCTGGCGGAGTATGGGGCGGAGAAGAATGAGTTTGAGCTGTGGCGCAGCATGGGGCTGCCGAGCTACGCGGTGATGACGATGCCGGACTACGAGATCGTGGAGCTGGTGGAGAGGATTTAGCGATGGACGAGACGGCAGGACGGAACATCTCGGTGGAGAAGCATTTTGCGACGCTGGGGAAGAGGCAAAAGCCTCGGCATCGATTCGAGGGGACGACGAGTGAAGCGTTTGAGAAGTGGAAGGGAGAGCTTCGGCCGAAGGTGCTGGCTTCGCTGGGGAAGCGGGTGGAGAAAGTGGCGCTGAATCCGGCGGTGATTTGGGAGCGGGAAGAGGAGGGGGTGATCAAACGGCGGGTGATTGTTGATGTGGAGGAAGGTCTGAGCGCGCCGGTGCTGGTGTATCGGCCGGCGGGGGCGACGGGGAAGTTGCCGGCGATTCTGTGCTGTCATGGGCATGGCCCTTATGGAAAAGATGCGGTTATGGGGATCGCTTCGGATGAGGCGCGGCGGAAGCACATCCGCGAGTGCAACTACGACTACGGGCTCCAGATGGCGAAGAAGGGGTTTGTGACGGCGGCGATTGACTGGCGCGGGTTTGGGGAGCGGAATGAGCACGGGGGAACGGACTACTGCAACAAGCATTTCATCCGTGAGGCGCTGATCGGGCGGACGCTGCTGGGGATGGATATTCATGATGGGCAGTGCGTGCTGGATTATCTTCAGACGCTGGAGTTTGTGGACGCGAAGAAGATCGGCGTGATGGGGTTGAGCTTTGGCGGGACGATGACGACGTGGATCGCGCTAACGGATGAACGGATCAAGGCGGCGGACATTATTTGTTATAGCGATCGGTTTGAGTCGTTCGCGATGAAGCGGGCGAATTTCTGTGGGAGCCAGATGACGCCGGGGCTGTTTGAGCTTTGTGATGTGCCAGATTTGCAGGGGTTGATCGCGCCGCTGCCATTGCTGGTGGAGATTGGTCGAGGCGATGCCTGCTTTCCGATCGGGCCGGCGAAGAGTTGTTATGAAGCGCTCGAGCAGATTTACATTGCGGCGGGCGCGCATGAGGGGCTGTTGCTGGATGAGTTTGAGGGAGGGCATATGTGGGGAGGGAATCTTTCGGAGCGGTTCTTCAGAAAGTATCTCGCTTGAGGGGGGGGCATTGGCGGTGGATGAGCCGTTTGAGCAGCGAGAGGGCCAGAGCCGCAGTGGGTTCGGGTACGTCGTAGACGATGGAAAGAGCGGGTGCTTCAGCAGGGCCGGCTTCCATGGTGGCGTAGCCGGTTTGGGAATGTAAGCAGCCGCGGGAGCGAGTGCCAGCAGAATCCGGAAAGCCGCGCGCGGTGGGCTTACCTGGATTGGAGCATCGCTAGAGAAAAGTGCGTGACGATCTCGATGAACATGCGCATGCCCGTGGCGAGGGCGGCGTCGGTGAAGTCGTATTGGTCGGAGTGGAGGGACGGGTAACCGGTGGTGCAGTCGGCGGGTTCGACGCCGATGAGGAAGAAGCAGCCGGGGACTTTTTCCAGGTAGTAGGCGAAATCTTCGCCGCCCATGGAGGGTTTGGCGACGGGGAGGAAGCGGTCGGGGCCGAAGGTTTGGCGGGCGATGGTGGCGACGTAGTCGGCCATGGCGGGGTCGTTGACTGTGGCGGGATATCCTTCGTTCCAGGTGAACTCGAGCTGGCAGTTGTTGGCCAGCGCGATGCCCTTCATGCGTCGCTCGAGGGCCTGGTGGGCGTGGGCGCGCATCTGGGCAGAGAGCGTGCGAACGGTGGCTTCGATGGTGGCGGTGTCGGGGATGATGTTGACGGCGGTGCCGGCTGTGAACTTGCCAATGGTCACGACGCAGGCGTCGAGCGGATCGGTTTCGCGGGAGACGAGCTTTTGGAGAGACGTGACGGCTTCGGCGGCGGTGGTGATGGGATCGTTGCCGAGGTGCGGATAGGCGCCGTGGGTGCCTTTGCCGCGGAAGGTGGCGGTGAAGTTGTCGGTGTTGGCCAGGAGCGGTCCTGGCTTGGTGGCGACGGTGCCGACCTTGAGGGCGGGCCAGCCGTGGAGGCCGAAGATGGCGGAGACCTTAGGGCCCATACGGCCGTCGAGTGCGCCGGCGCGCACGAGTTTTTCAGCTCCCCCACCGCCTTCCTCGGCGGGTTGGAAGAGGAGTTTGACGCAGACGTTGAGCTGCTTGTGGATGGAGTTCAGGATCGCGGCGGTGCCGAGGAGTGTGGCGGTGTGCCCGTCGTGGCCGCAGGCGTGCATGCAGTTGGGATGCGTGGAGCAGTAATCGAGGTTGGTTTGCTCGAGGATCGGAAGCGCGTCGATGTCGGCGCGGAGGGCGATGCAGGGTTTGCCCGTGTCGCCGATGGTGGCGATGGTGGCGGTGGGCGCATCGGGGACGCCGTCGTGATGGGGGATCTTGAGCTCGTCGAGCTCCGAGCGGACGAGATCGGCGGTCTTGAATTCTTCGAAGGCGAGTTCGGGGATGCGGTGCAGGCGGCGGCGGATGTTGGTGACGCGAGGGAGTTCGGAGGTGATGAGGTCCTGGGGGGACATAGGAGCAAGCTAGCGACGGGAACATGGCGGGGCAAGCAGGGTCCGATGCGTGGCATGGGCGTCTCGCCCATGCATCCTCTAAGTGCATGGCCGAGACGCCCATGCCACGCTAGGGCGGGACTTGGTGGGAGAGACGCAATGTGCAGAATCGGGGCGGTGAGTCTGGAGATAGAATTAGTCTCGGCGTGCGACGAGCGCGATGCTGCGGGGACAAAGCAGCGGCGCGCGGTTTGGGTTGTTCTGGGGATTTTGATTTCGGTGCAGTTGGTGCCGGTTTGGTGGTTTCGGTATTTGCCGACGCAGGATGGGCCGGCGCATGTGCAGAATGCGTTGCTGTTGCGGGATCTGATGTTGAGGCGGGAGTCAATTTATCAGGTGAATCGGGAGCCGGTGCCGAATTGGACGGGGCATTTGGTGATGGCGGGGTTAAGCTGTTTTATGACGGGGAGGGTGGCGGAGAAGATTCTCGTTTCGATGTTTGTGGTGGGGCTTCCTCTTGCGGCGGCGCTGGCGGGTCGGTGGGTGAGGAAGGGAGGGGAGTGGGTTGGGGTGCTGGTGGTGCCTTTTGTTTATTCGCTGGTGCTGCATAAGGGGTTGTACAACTTTTGTTTGTCGCTGGTGGGGTGGTTTTGGTTGGTGGGGATGTTGTTGCGAGTGCTGGGAAGAACCCTCA
>DASVUC010000269.1:0-43698 GCA_036387255.1 Tepidisphaeraceae bacterium
GCGGAGCAGCTCTTACGCTATCGCGAGTACAACGCCTGCATGCCCGGCCACCCGGAGCGCGGCCTCACGCCCGGCGTCAAATTCTCCTCCGGTCGCCTCGGTCACATGTGGGCCTACGCCAACGGCGTCGCCCTTGCCAACCCCGGCAAGGCCACCTTCATGCTCGGCTCCGACGGCTCGCAGATGGAAGGCGACGACGCCGAAGCCGCGCGCCTCGCGGTGGCGCAGAAGATCAATGTGAAGGTTTTTGTCGATGACAACGACGTCACCATCGCCGGCTTCCCCAGCGAATACATGAAGGGGTTCGACGTCGCCCAGACCCTCGCCGGACACGGGCTCACGGTGCAGAAGGTCAACGGCGAGAACATCGAAGAGCTCTACGCCGCCCTGAGCAAAGCCTTCTCCACCGATGGCCCGCAGGCGGTGGTCATCAAGCGCAAGATGGCCCCCGGCATCGAAGGTTTAGAGGGTCACAACCACGGCCACGAATCGATCAAGGCGAACCTCGCCATCCCATACCTCGAGAAGCGCGGCCAGACCAAGGCCGCGGAATATCTCCGCGCGGTGAAAGCGGAGAAATCGCCCTTCACCTACAAGGGTTCGAGCGGCGCCGGCAAGAACCGCGACGACTTCGGCAAGATCGTGACCGCACTACTCGACGCGATGCCCGAGCAGGAGCGTCTCGCGAAAGTAAAAGTGTTTGATTGCGACCTCGAAGGCTCCTGCGGCCTGCACCACATCCGCAAGAAGCACCCGCAACTCTACGTCTCCGCCGGCATTATGGAGCGCGGCAATTTCTCCGCCGCCGCCGGCTTCGGCTTCGAGAAGGGCAAGCAGGGGATCTTCGGCACCTTCAGCGCGTTCCTCGAAATGGTCGTCAGCGAAATCACCATGGCGCGCCTCAACCACAGCAACGTCCTGGCGCATTTCAGCCACGCCGGCTGCGATGACATGGCCGACAACACCTGCCACTTCGGCCTGAACAACCTGTTCGCCGCCAACGGTCTGCCGGAGGAGCACCACTGCCCGACCCGTTTGTATTTCCCCGCCGACCAGAAACAGTTCGCCGCCTGCGTCAAGAGCATCTTCAACGACGGCGGCCTCCGGTTCCTCTTCTCCACCCGAAGCGCCGTCCCCGACATTCATACCGAAGACGGAAAACCGTTCTTCGATGAAGCGAGCGGGTACAAATTTGTCAGCGGCAAAGACGACATCATCCGCAAAGCGCCCGCTGGGGGAGGTTACATCGTCTCCTTCGGCGACACCCTCTATCGCGCCCTCGACGCCGTCTACGCGCTCCAGGAGAGCGGCGTAAAGGTGGGCCTGATCAACAAGTCCACGCTCAACGTGATGGACGAGACCACGATGCAGCTGTTGAAGAGCGCCGGCTTCGTCCTCGTCGCTGAGAGTTTCAATCAAGCGACCGGCCTGGGCTCCCGCTTCGGCACGGAGCTCCTCAAGCGCGGCTTCACCGGCAAATACAACCACATCGGCATCCACAAAGAAGGCTGCGGCGGCCTCTGGCAACAAATGGGCTACCAAGGCCTGGACCCCAAAGGCATCGCGCAAGCGGTCCGCCCCCTCTTGTAAGAAGAATTAGAACACAGAGACACGGAGGCACAGAGGACAACTTCGCAAACCGAATTCTCTGTGTCTCTGTGCCTCTGTGTTCAAAAATGAGGATCAGGAATGACCGTTTCGGCGAGTTCAGTCAGACTACACTGTTCCGTACGAAGCGGCGAAGTCAGCGCACTGGAATTCGCGCAGCAGCTCCTCAAGATGTGCCCAAGCTTAGGCGGAGGCGACGCTATTCGAATGACGTCTGAATTGTTTAGCGGCAACTACACTCCGGACAACCCGGCACTCATTCAAATTGAAAACGAGCCCGCCTGGTTTGAACTCCGCAGCCTCTGTAAGGCATACAGAATCGATTACAGCGTCTGAACGATTCGGCGGTGCGCTCTTGGGACAAGGCAAGAAGGCAACCATCAGGCCCCAAGTTTCCTTCTCGCCATCTCCCAGCCTACTTCAGCGCGATCAAGCCGCAGAAATTGTACCACTTGAAGAAGACGTCGACGTGCCGGAAGCCAGCGGCGCGCAGCAGCTCTTTGTTCTCCTCCAGCCGGTAGGGCACCAGCACGTTCTCCAGCGCCTCGCGCTTCTGGGCGATCTCCAACTCGCTGTAGCCGTTGCGCATCTTCATCTCATAATAATGCTTGATGAACAGCCGGTTGAAGGTCGAATGCTCGCCCAGCACTTTCTCCACCACGATCAGGCAGCCGTTGTCCTGCATGCCGCGGTAGATCGACTGCACCAGCCGCTCGCGGTAGAGCGGCCGGATGAACTGGAGCGTCAACACCAGCATCACCACCGAGGCGTTGCTGATCTGCACGCCGGCGTTCAAATCCCCCTCCTCCAGCGACACCGGCCGGCGGAACTTCGCCGCCGCCAGCTTCGTGCGGGCCTTCTCCAGCATCTCCGGCGCATCATCAACGCCGACGAAGCGCACGTCCGCATCCGGCGCCATCAGCTTGTCGATGTTGAGGAACGGGTTGCACGTGGAGCAGCCCAGGTCGTAGACGTTGGTGCCCGGCTGCGCGAAATCCACCACCAGTTCCGCCACCATCCGCTGGATCTCCTGGTACAGCGGGACCGAGCGGTCGAGCATGTCGTCGAAGACTGCCGTCACCTGCTTGTTGAAGCTGAAGTCCTCGGGCCGCGCTCGTGGCGAGGCGAAAACCTTGTCCGGCCCGGCGTCAACCGATCCCGCCGAGATCTCCCCACCCGATCGCTGCTTCGACGCGGAGCCGGATCGGGCGCGGGCACCGGACCGCTCGCCGCCCCGCGCGCCACCGCGCCCGCCCCCGCGCCCTTTGGAGCGCACGCCGCGCGCACTCGACAACTGCACTTCGACGCTCGACCGACCGTTCGATCCGGCATGGCTCATCGGGATGACCTCGAAAGAACAAAAAGAAGGGGAAATCTCTCGTTTTTCTACCCGCGGCAGGGTGCTGCCGCAACCCAAACCTCATCCTCCCGCGGGAACTCTCGCGGCGCCTGGAGGGCCAACCTGGCCGCGGGCAACGGTCGCCGGAACATGGACAGCACCTGCCGCAACCCGATATAACGGCGCTGGCGCGTCCCAAGGCGCCGATTTCCAAACGGAAGGGTATTTCATGTCATCAAAGGGAACGGTTGAAAAAGCCGTAACGCGGGCCGGATGGGCGCTGAAGAGTTTTCAGGACTGGACCGGCTACCGGCGCCGGCGGGCCTCCTTCAAGGCCGAGACCCGCGGCGCCCAGCACTACACGATCGAGGCGCCGCAGGGCGCCCGCCCCCGCCACACCTACACCATCGCCGACGGCAAGCTGCTGACCACGTTCCAGATGGATCAGCGCCACCGGATCGTCGAGCGGCTTTATCCCCAGAAGCTCACCAGCCTGCTGGATATCGGCTGCTGCCGCGGATGGTTCGTGATCAACGCGGCGCTGCGGCCGGAATGTGAGCGGGCGACCGGCATCGACGTCGTGCAGGGGTTCATCGACGCGGCCAACGATGCCAAGCGCGTGCTGAAGCTGGACAAGGCGGAATTCCACTACGCGTTCGTGGAGGATGTGGCGAACGATCCCGTGAAGTTCCGCACGCCGTACCAGACCATCGTGATGCTCAACGTGTATCACTACATGTACTGGGGCAGCGCGGAATCCGACCATCATCAGGCCGATCACGATTCGCTGCTGCGCATGCTGGCGGGCATCTGCACGGACCGGATCGTCTTCCTCTGCCCGCTGGAGGTGGAGGAGTGTCCCTCGGACATCAGCCGCCGCGCGCAGAAGCACCCGGAGTGGGCGGCGAACTACACCACCGAAAAGTTCATGGAGGCGGCGAGCCGGTACTTCGACGTATCCTTCGACAGCCGCCTCGGCCTGCGGCCACTGTACCTCATGAAGAAGAAGCAGACCGGTTCGAGCGGTCCTCAGGCATAGGAAGCCTGAATAAGGAAGGGGAAGACGGGACGTCTCCATTCGCAACAGAAGCGTTGCGGATGGATGTCAACGCGAAGACACCGGGACGGCAAGGAAGAACCTCGAAGCAGAATCCACAGTGGCGGCCGGACGTTTGTTCGCGCCTCTTCTATCGTGGGGCGTGGCGCGGCAGGCGGAGGGTGGCGGTGGTACCGGTGGGGCCCGAGGTCAGCTCGGCGGTTCCGCCGTGGGCGGCGGCGATTTCGCGGACGATGTACAAGCCCAGGCCGACGCTGCCCGGCGTGCGCCGCTGCTGAACCGAAAGCGGACCGCGCACCAGCGGGTCGAAAATCGTGGGCAGCACGTGCGCCGGGATGGGCTCGCCCTGGTTGTGCACCGTGATCGTCACAGCGCCCGCCTCCGTGCCGTCGGCGGTGACTTCCAGCGGGGTCGTTGGTGAGCCGTGCTGGTGGGCGTTGGACAGGAGGTTTCCGATCGCCTGGCGCAGGCGGTGGGGGTCCCACGTGCCATCCAGATCACCGCGGACGCTGAGGCGCACCAGCCGATCCGGATGTGCTGCGCGGCTCTCCCGGACGACTTCATCGCAGATCAGATGCAGGTCCGCCCGCTGCGGCGACAGCGGCAGGCCCACCCCCATGGTCGAGCTGGCGAAGTCGATCAGGTCGGTCACAAGGCCGGAGATGGCGCCGGCGCTGCTCAGGATCTGCCGGAGCTGCTGGCGCAGTTCCGCCTCACCCGGAGGCTTGGCCATGACAACCCGCGCCGTCAGCGTGATCGCCGCCAGCGGGTTGCGCAGGTCGTGGCCGAGGATGCCCAGGAACATGTTGCGGGCGGTGTCCACCCGGCGCGTGAAGCTCGCGACCGCCAGGGCGAGCGACTGATCAACGGCTTCGTTGAAGCGGGTCAGGTCCTCCAGGTCGCCGCCATCAGGCTGGGGATTGCTCTCCCGCCAGAGGCGCAGGACGCTCGCCCGCAGCGCCCGGTATTCCGCGACCACCGCCGGCAGCGCCAGGCCCGAACCCACCCGGCCCACCCCGTGCACCTCCGAGGCGTTGTTCAGTCGGTCGCTGTGCGCGCTTCCGACGCCGTGACCGGTTGACTTGTCTTGCTGTTCCCGCGCGGTCTGGACGCTGTCCATGTCCGCGGCGACCGCGGCCAGGATCTGGGCGGCGCTGTCGCGCAACTCCACCGGGTCGGCCGTCACCCCCGGGGGCCAGATGCTCCGCGCGAACGCCTCCCAATCCACGAGGATCAGCTCGATGTTGGAACGAATGAAATCGGCGAGACGCACCAAAGAACCTTTATTACTCAGCGATGATGGGGATCTGCACACGCGGCGCGTGCCGGTGGAATGATTGTAAAACTCGATGGAGAAGTGAACAAGAGCGAATGGCCCGCGTGCGTGGCGTGTGGAAGGGGGTGGGGGGGAGGTGGATCAGGCGTCCGAGACCCAGTCGAGCAGTTCGTCCCAGTCCGGCGGCTTGATGAAGACCGCGTCCACGCCGAGGGTGCGCGCCTCGTTCATCAGCGACGTATCACTCGCCCCGGTCACCAGCGCCACCCTGACCGAAAGCGATGCGATGCGGATGCGCTGAAGGATCTCCGTGCCGGGGCCATCGGGGAGGTTGAGGTCGAGCACCAGATGCGTCGGTGTATCGGCGTCCAGCTGTGACGCGGCTTCGGCGACGCTGCCCGCCGTGGCGACGCTGTGGCCCCGCATCTGCAACAGCGCCATCAGCCCACTGCGGATTGAAGGATCGTCCTCCACGACCAGCACAGAACTCGTCATCTGATTCCTCGCTTCAAGACCCAGACAATAGACGCGCGCGGCGCCGCGCACAATCTCGCAATGGGCATCAGGAAACGCGGAAGCTCCGCCCGGCTCTTTCCTGCTTCGCGTATCTTGGCGGCTCCCCCTTTTGTATCTCTGCGGCCGATTTCATTCCCATTGCACAATCGCACCGTTCGTTGAGAATCACCCGCTCGGCAACGGGAGAATGTCATGACTGAACAGCGGGAGCGCATGCGCGAGATCATTTACCTGGACGAAGAGCGCGTCCGATCGGTGTCGGAGCAGGCGGGGATCGCGGGTGGCGCGGGGATCGAAGGGTCACGAGAGCGCACGTTGGCGGAGCTGGAGGCGAAGCTTCTGGAGCGCGGGGCGCTGCGGGTGGATGAGGGGTTCGACTTTGGGACATGGACGCCGGAGGCGTTTCACGATGGCCGGTTCGTCATCGCGCGCGGCACTGTGCGCCTGCTGGATTATCAGTTTCTGTCGCGCGCTCTCGCCGGGCTTCCGGCGGTGCTGCGGAAGATGAGCAAGATGGAGATGGAGGCGCTGCGCAACAGCGAGCAGGGCCGGCGGATGAGCAAGCAGCAGCTCCAGAGCCGCAGCCAGGAGAACCAGGTGGCGATCACCAAGGTGGAGGAGTTTAAGTTCGACGAGCTGGGCTCCGTGGTGCAGGAGCAGTATGGGGATCTGGTGCGCGTGAAGGTGCGGCCGAGCGAGAAGGAGCCGGCGGCGATCCTCGTCGGCTCGGCGTACAGCCGGTACTTTTCCGACACGCCCAGCGCGATGAGCCAGAAGTATGGGGTGGAGATCAACGCCGGGTGGACGGTCATCGGGCAACTGAACGTGTCGAATGTTCAATCGACGCCGACGCCCATGCCGGTGGGAAATCAGATGGAAGATGGGTTTGAGCAGATCGCGCTGCTCATGAACAACGCCTTCCGCGTGGCGAACGGCCCGGCGTGGCCGGCGCTGTCGATGACGGTACTCGCGATCCATCGCAGCATCGGCTGAATATTCGTGGCACGGGTTGGTAACCCGTGATGCGGCAGTCGATGCACGGGTTGAAAACCCGTGCCACAGAAGAGCGGCAGGGGCAATCTGTCGCCGCTGCACCGGATCCGTCGCTCGGGAAAAACGAAACGCACCCGCGCAGCCGGCGCAACAAAAAACGCATGGGCGTTTGCACCCATGCGCTCAAGTTCATCAAGAGGTTGTCGTTACCGATGGTCTTGCTTCACCTGATCAGCGGAGACACTGCTTCTCAAATTCGCGACGGAAGCCTTCGGCGGTTTCTTCTTCATCCTCGTCGAGGACCGCGATGAGTTCAGCGCCGCGGAGCAGAGCCGCGAGCTGTTCATCCTCATCAGCGGCGATGCGTTCCTTGAGCACTTGCGGCTCAAGCTCCGCATCATCGAAGGCCACCAGCAAAATGATCCATTTTCCCGCTTCGTTCATAACTGCCTCTCTCTAGGACCGAATCCGAACTGCATTAATACGGCCACGAGACACGTTGGATCATAGGTGCAAAGGGTGGGCCAGAAACAAGTGAGTCGAAAGGGATTGCTTCTTTACTGTTGGTAAAGAGCCGAGGTACAATGTCAGCAGGGAAGAGGATCGCTGATGGCGGGAGAGCAGCCTGAATGGCGTGCGCTGGCATTTGAGGTTTACCGCGATGCCTGGTCTGAGCTCTCGCGTTGGCAGGGCAGGCAACGCCAAGACCTCCAGTACTGGCTGGATGAGCTGAAAGAGGCGCTGCTGGACCTGAAGGAAGCGACAATTTCCAACGATTCCGCTCGTGCGCTGTGGCACTTGGACGAAGTGCAACTCCTGCTGGCGGAACTGCGACTCCGCTCGCGAGAGGATCAGCAATGAACAACCGGCGGACCCTGTCGTCTTCCCTGAGCTCGCAGATTGTGGAGTATCTCCGCGGCCGCGGACACGCGCAAGCGGAACTGGCGCGAATGCTGGGAGTATCGGAAGGATTCATCAGCTTGGTGAAGTCGCGGGATCGTTCGTTAACCATCGATCATCTCGAGCGGTTGGCCGAGGCGCTGTCCGTGCCGCTGGGGGCGCTGCTCGTGGCTGCGACCGCACCCATGGGCCAGTCCCGCGAGACCAAAGAGTTGTCGGATCTCTCAACTCGAATCATCGAAAAGGCGGACGCGGCGCGGCGGGCAATCCTGCGCGGCATGCCGGCACCCTCCACGTAATTCACCTCACGCCTCAGTAACTGCCCCGATGCACAATGCATCAAACACGGGAGATACTGCCGCTCACGCAACGGCAATTTGGTAAAGCTTCTGCTCCTGGATGTAGCGTGCGACGGCGGGTGGGGTGAGGTCGTCAATGGGTTCACCGGCTCCAATGCGCTGGCGGATCTGCGTGGCACTGATGTCGATCATCGGCGCCTCGACGACGTGCTCTTTGAGAAACTGAAACTCCTGCGGCAGTTGCTGCCAATCAAAGCTCCAGCCAGGGCGGGCGATGATGATGAAGTTGACCTCGCGGATCAGCGTCTGCGCCTGATGCCAACTCGGCAGGATGCGCAGCATGTCCGCGCCGATCAGCCAATCAACCTTTTTTATGCCCAGCGCGTGCAACTGCCGGGCGGTGTCGAGCGTGTAACTGGGGCCGGAGCGCTGCAATTCGATGTCCGAGACCTCGAAAAGCGGCAACTCCTGCGTGGCGAGCTGGCACATGCGTAAACGATGGGCAGGTGCTGCCAGATCGGCAGAAAGCGGTTTGTGCGGGGGCTGGGCGGAAGGGATCAGTAGGACTTTTGAAAACTGAAGACGTTCGGCGACGGTCTGGCTGGTGCGCAGGTGGCCGTAGTGAATGGGGTTAAACGAGCCACCGAAGCAGAGGAGTGACATGACATCACCGTACCGAAGCATCCGTAAGTGTAGCAAAGCGCCCGTTGCTCAGCCCGGTTGATAAAATCGGCAAGCGTTTTGCTGGTAAGACTGGAACGGCAACTGACTGCGGCCCTGACATCAGCCCCTCCAGAAGCACTGTCCCCGCTGCCAGCGTCATCCTTAACATCTGGTCTTTCAATAACTTAGCCAATAAACCGGCGGTTGTGAATTTCGTAGTATAGGGATGGAGACAAGCGCTGGATCAGTTGTTATTGACGAACCCATGGGCGTATCATTGGAGTCAAAGGAGGCCGCGATGGCCGTCGCAAATGCGACAAAGCGAGTGAGTCCCAAGAGCAGCACCAGCCGCATCCCACGCGAGATGCGGGAGCGGGTGGAGGCTCTGCTTCTGGAGGACTACTCGTTCATGGACAGCCCCGTCTACAAGCAGCGGGGCATCGAGAAGGAACTGTTCAACTTCGAACATGAGCCGGAACTTCCGATGGTCAGCTGGTATCAACCCACCCGGGAAGAGATCGCTGACCAGTTGTCGGGCACACCGCAATTGATGAAGGGTCCGGAAGAGCGTTTGATGTTCCTCCGCTTCAACTTCTCCAAGCGCCGGCTTGTGGCGCTTCAGAAGAGGGCGAAGCGGGAAGGACTGGATCGCGACCTGGCCGAGCAGTTTCTCGAGTGGCACCGCCGCTTCGAGCACTTCCGGGAATACCTGGTTCGCACGAACCTGGCCCTGGTGCTGGCGATGGCCAAGCGCACCCGCTTGGGCGACGTGGACTTCGCCGAGATCGTCAGCGAGGGCAACATGGCCCTGATGCGGGCGGTCGACAAGTTCAATGTCGACAAGGGATTCAAGTTCAGCACGTACGCGTGCCGGGCGATCCTGAAGGCGTTCAGCCGCACCGCGATGAAGTCGAGCCGCCACAAGACCCGTTTCCCGGTGGAGTTTGAGCCGGAGATGGAAAAGAGCGACTGGACGGATCGCAAACGCGATGCGGTGGAGGAGGATTGCATCGACGAGCTGAAGCAGATCGTCAACCGCAACCTCGCCGATCTGTCGACGGTTGAACAGACGGTGATTCGCCGCCGGTTCAACTGGGAACAGTCGGAAGACACGCCGCTGACGCTGGAAGAAGTCGGCCGGATCATCGGCGTGACCAAGGAACGTGTCCGCCAGATCCAGAACAAGGCCCTCCTGAAGATCAAGGCGGTCATGGAAGAAGGCGTGCTCCGCACCAAGCCCCTGGGCGAAGGCGAGCAGTTGCCCATCGATCAGCCGGCGGCGCAGCAGTAAGGCTGTTTGATCAACTTGAAGTGACGAGAGAGGCGGCGAAAGTCGCCTCTCTTTTTTTGGCCGTGGCATGGGCGTCTCGCGCATGCGCGACTGATGCATGGGCGCGAAGCCCATGCCACGGGAATCTATGCCGCCACCGGCACGAATCTTTGTAGAGGTTGGGGCAGCTGCTTGATCCCCCGCCGCAGCGCTTTCCCCACCGCATACTGCATCGAAAGCTCAACGCGCCTGCGCACCTTTTCGTCCGGCTCGACGCCCAGCTTGCGCATCATGCTGATGGCCCATTGCCAGACGTGGTATTCTTCTTCGCAGCGGCGCTTGTACGTGGAGAAGCCGATGGCGTGGTGACCGACTTCATGGAGAAAGATGGCAAGGGAGATCGGCGTCTTCGGAACCGGCGCTTCGATCCAGTTGATCGTGCGGCCGTCGTGGTAATAGACGCGCCAAGCGCAGCCGCTCATGTTGCGGCGCCATTTCCGCACGCGGATGTCGTAGCAGTTTTTCATCGACTCGACGATTGCGGAGTAATCACGCATGGGCCAGTTTACATCGGCACGATGGCGGCCGACTGTAGAGCGCATCGCGATGTAACGCCGGGATGACGATACATTCTTCACGCATGATTTGGCTGGCAAACGCCGTTCCGCAGACGCTCGAGCCGCAGCCGTTCTCTTGGCGGGTGTTGGTGACACTGCTGTTGGTGCTGGTGCTATCGGCCGTGACCTTCACGGCGCTGGTTCGCCGGTGGACCACGCAACGCCACCGCATCGTTTTATCGGACTGGGCCAAGGGTAAAGGTTTTCGCGTAAGCGCTCCAGAGAGCGCGCCTAACTTGCCGCAGAACCCCAAGACCGTGCTAAGGTGCATTCGCGCGATCGGCAGCGACAACACCTGGCTGCTGGAACTGTTCAGTGAGACGACGATCGTCGCGCGGTGGCATGTACTGCTGCGCGCGATCGAGCAAGAGTGGGACCCGAGCGGACTGCGCCCCGCGCACGGCACGCGCTCGCTGCTGGATCTGTATTCGCTGTCGAGTTTTCCGGCGCTGGGGAATGTGGAGCGGTTTGTGGTCTATGGGACGGAGTCGCGCAGTGCGCGGAAGTTGTCCAAGAGCGCATTGCGGGGATTGCTGCCGGCTGACATTGGGCTCTTGTTGCATGGGAAATGGTTGATCTTGGATTTTTCGGCGCGGCCCTTTGATCCAATCGAGTTCGATCGGATGACCGCCGTGGCGGAGCAGTTGGTGGGGCATTTGCCGGGGGCCTCACCGCAGCCCTCTCCCGAATACCGGAGATGAAATCGCCGATTGGTTAAGCCAACCACTTGCGCATGTCCACGACGTGCTCGACTGCTTCGTGCACTTTTCCCGAAGAGTCGACCAGCTGGTACGCATCTTCGTACGGCTTGGATTGGAGCGCCTGAAATCCCAGGCGCTTGTAGAGGTTGAAGGCGCGCGGGTTTCGCTCGGGGTCGACGCGAAGATAAAGATGGCCCAGCCCCTTGATGAGGCAAAATTGTTCCACGGCGGCAATGAGTGCAGTCCCGATGCCCTGGCTGCGAAAGCGCTCAGGGACGAACAGGTCCATGAGCAGAGGCATCTGCGACGCGCGGTCCCATCCGGAGTCGGCGCGGAAGTAGAGCATGACGGTGCCAACGATCTCGTCGTCGAGGTCGGCAACCAGGTAGCGCGCGCGTTCCGGATGCGCAGTACGAATACGATCCGCGTGGACGACGCCGAACGGACGCAGCCGATCCAGCGCCGGCAGATCCTCTTCGAGAGCGTCGCGCACGATGAGCTGGGTCAGGTCCAAGGGCATGATGCGTGAGTGTATCAGCCTTCGCGCTGCCAGATCCCGTCGATGCGGGAGAAGATGCTTCGGTCGCCATCCGTGAATTCGCTCCCGTTCCATTTACGGGCGAGAATGCTGACGTGGTCGGGGTTGATCGTGATAACGTTGTACGCGTTCGGTTCATTGCGCCGGCGGGTACTGGTGGCGGTCCCGGCTTGGACGGAGAGAATCGACCGTTTGACGGCTTCATGGTGGGTGCGGACGTCGCCGGAATAGCCCATGTGCAGGTGCCCGGCGAGAAGCATGTCAATGTTGTGCTTCTCCATGAGCGCGAGGGCGCGCTTCGCGCCGTGGACGATGCCGTGCACGCGCTCCTTGGGTGGCGGGATGAAGGGGTGGTGCGTCACGACGATTTTGAACACTTCCGCGCCGACGTCTTTCGCGCGCAGCTCGATGTCGAGGAGCTGTTCTTCGGAAATGCGCCCGTCTTTCCAGAAGCCGTCCCACTTGAACGTGAAGGAGCGCGCGGTGTTGATGCCGATGACGAGCAGCTCTGCGTCCTGGTAAACGGGTCGAAGGTCTTTGCTGATGTACTTGGTGTAGTTACGCAAGGGAAAGAAGAATCGGCTGATGACGTCGTAGAGGGGGATGTCGTGGTTGCCGGGGATGACGAGCTGCGGCTGGGGGAGGCGCTTCATGAAGTTGTGGGCTTGCTGGTACTGCTTCGCGCGCGCACGCTGGGTGAAGTCGCCGGACATGACCACGAGGCTGGGTGCGAGTTCGGTCAGGTCGGAAACGACGGCTTCGACAACCGCCGGCTCGATCAGATCAAAGTGGATGTCGGAGATGTGGGCGATGGTTCGCAAGCGGTGGGGTTTTATGCGGAAGGCCGAGACGGGGCAAATGCAGCGTCACCTTCGAGCCGGCCGGAGGGTTCGAGAGGTTCATGAGGAGCGCCGGGACATGACCGGAAAGGTATCGGCATCAGAGTCCCGCGAGCGTCCAGATCCTGTTCATCGATTCGCCCACCGTCTTCAGGCGCGCTTCATCGTTTGCAAGCGTTTTCAGCTCCTCCTTGAACGGTTCCGGTGTGACGGGGCCGTCGTATCCCATCCCCTTCAGCGTCTTAAGAAATCCGGCGATGTCGATCACGCCCGTCGCGCCTGGGAGGTCGCGAACGTTGTCGATCTGCTGGTCGACGGGAACGCCTTTGGGGGCGTCATTCACGTGCACGTAAACGACATCTTTTGCCGTCAGCTTCTTCAGGTCTTCGATCGTCCCGCCGGAGGTGTACCAGTGCCAGCAGTCGACGAGCAGGCTTACGTTTGATCCGATCTCTCGGCCGAGGCGCTGCATGTCTTCCATCCGGTAGATGAACGGGTACTTCTGCGAATCGCGGAGGGTTTTAGGACCGATGAACTCCAGGCCCAGGCGCTGATGGTATTGAGCCAGCGTTTCCGCGATCGGCTTGAAGCGCTGGACGTGGAACTTCCAATTGTCTTGAAGCTCGCGCTCATTGGAACACGGCATGACCCACGTGAAGCACCGATCGGTGCCCAGGGCTTGAGCTGCCTTGGCACAGCGGGCCAGGTTCTTCAGATCCGACTGATACTTCTCTTCTGTTTGACGCCACTCCACCGGCAAGCCCCACGCAGCGGGGATGATCTTCGCGTCGGTGAACATCTTCTTGACCGCCTCGGCGCCGATGCCATCGATCAAATCGGCTACCCCCGGTCCCCAGAATTCCAACCCTTGGAAACCGCCGATCTTCGCATCGTTGATGGCGGCTTGAAGATCCGGTGGGTTCACGCCGATCGCGTACGGGGATAAGGCCTTGTACATGCGCACTCCTTAGCCGAGCCATGGTACGGCTAGCGGAGTTTCTGCCAATAGCAGACCTCAGCAAAGGAAAGCCCTTCCAGCGTGATGTCCTTGCTGCGTGCGGGTTGAAGAATGAATCCAATCGACTCGTAAAAGCGGCGCGAGCGCGCGTTGGCGGTGAAGGTCCAGACGCACAGGTCGGCGAACTGCAACTCCCCCGCGGCTTGCACCACGTTCGCGCACAGCGCGCGTCCCGCGCCGTGTCGCCAGTAGTTGGGGTGGATGTAGAGCGAGTAGAGCTCGGCGTTTTCTCGAGCATCAGCGCCTTCGTCGCGGCACGAGCCGAAGAGGGCGAAGCCGACGATGGAGCTGTCGATTTCGCAGACGAAGTTCTGCGTCTTGTGGTTGGGATCGCGAAGATAAGAATACCATTGTGCCGGTCGCGTGGCATTCCACGCATTGATGACGTGCTGGGGGAGGATGTCACGATACGCCTGCTGCCACGAGGCCATCTGCACTTCAGCCAGCGCGGGGGCGTCGTTGAGGATTGCTTTTCGAACACTCATAAGGGTGACCAGTGAGACTCGAACTCAAACGAACGGGTTCACAGCCCGGCGCTCTGGCCCGTTGAGCTACGGCCACGATGGACTGATTATCACGAGTCAGCTCTCATCTACCGGTTCACCTTCACCCGTGCGCCCACCCCGCGAAACTCGGAACACCAATCCCGTCACGGCCAGTTCGCCCACACGGGCAAGATGCCCGTGCTACGACTAGCTAATCCGCACCTTCCCGCACCAGCTCATGCTTCTGCTCGCGCAGGTACTTCATGAGCTGCTGGAAGTACTCCGGCTCGCCGCCTGGCGCGAGCTCAAAGAGCTGTTCCTCTTCACCAGCCGGAGAGAATTCAAAATCCTCCGGCCGCTGAAAAAGACTGATCACCCGTTCCATGTCCATCACCACCTTTCCTTCTTCTACTCTCGCCTCTTTCCCCCTCTCCCGGTACTGGGAGAGGGCGGGGTGAGGGTTCTCCTTCGTCTGCCAGCCAATCTGACTTCGCCAAGCAGCTACCCCCTCTCCCGTACCCGCGAGCGGGCAGCGGTGAGGGTGTAGCTGCTTCAATAACAACGCCAGCACATACAACCACTCCTCCAACGAGTGCGCCGTGGAGGGCTCGAACCTCCGGCCCCTCCGTTATCAACGGAGCGCTCTACCACTGAGCTAACAGCGCGCCTGGATGTTGTTCGTTGCTCGTTTCCATAGCAGAGAGCCGAACACACACGGGCAAACGATGCGCGTACCGAGACTGGTCCCACAGATACTTTCTGTGGGCCACCTCGCGTTCAACGCGAGCTCTTTAGAAAAGCGGACGACAAGTCCGGCTCTTCTTCTCCCGGTTCAAAAACTCTGATTTTTCAGGGGTTTTCGCCGGGAAGACTCCCGGCCAATCTCGGGCGGGGAGTTATGAGCACATACCAAGTGCGCGATCAATAACGCGTCGCGTCATCGATTCGCACGAGGCTTTCGGGGTTTGATTCCAGTGCTTAAACATAACTCTTCTCACTTCGGCAAAACGCCGCAAGGCCGTGAATTATTCCGCAGTGCGTCTTTGATTGCAACAGTAAAATTCACAGCACGTGCAAAATGGCCTGTAAAACCAGAGCTTTTTGAACGCTATGCGCAGACGCACACTCAGCTTGCGCAAAAATGAAGTGCCGCGTAAACTTTTAGATCAACGAAGCCTCCGCCTGCGATGCGCCCCTTCAGCCACGCCTCCACCTCGCGCACCGGCACCTCGTGCAGCGTGATCTGCTCCGACCCGTCGCCCTTCGGCTCACCTTTCTTCGTCAGCCTGCGCGCGACGAACATCGTGATCACCTCGTCGCAGATCCCGGCACTCGAGGCCCCGGCCGTCACCTCGATCATCTCGCGCGCTTCGTATCCCGTCTCTTCCAGCAGCTCGCGCTTCGCCGCCTCCGCCAGCTTCTCGTGCTCCTGTCCCGACACATCTCCCGCCAGCCCCGCCGGAATCTCAATCACGGTTCGCCCCAGCGGCGCACGCCACTGCTCCACCAGCAGCAGCTTCCCGTCGTCCGTCACCGCCACGATCCCCACGATCCCGCTGATGTTCCGCCGCGTCACGTACTCCCACTTCCCCTTGCGCACGTACTGGAGGAACTTGCCTTCGTAGAGCACTTCAACCGGATCAGCCATCGGAACCTCTCACTGAACGTGTAGCTCAACATACTCCGCCGGCACGTGATCCGTCAGCCACACATGATTCGGCGTGACAAAGAACCTGAAGCCGTCGCCGCGCATGCACAGCGAGTCGATGCAATTCCAATTGCCTCCGGCTCATGCCGAAGCACAAGGCTCATGAACTTGCTGATCCTCGTGCGCTCCTTTGGGTTCATTCCGGCCCCACCTGTTGACTCGTCAGAATCTTCACACCCGCCGCCCGCATTTCATCAACTGCGCGCGCCGAATCCCCCGCCTGCACGTCCACGCCGCGGCACGCGTCAACCACCAGCACCGTTTCCAATCCAAGCTGTCGCGCATCAAGTGCCGTAAACTTTACACAGTAATCTGTCGCGATCCCCGCGATATAAACCCGGTCCACCTGACGCGACTCCAAGTATTCCGCAAGTCCCGTCCCGCGCTTATGGCCATTGTCGAAAAAGCCGCTGTAGCTGTCGATGTGCGGGTCGACCCCTTTCTGAAACACCCGCTCAATCCGCTCGCGCTTCAGCCCCGCCACAAACTCCGCGCCCGCCGTGTTCTGCACGCAATGCACCGGCCAGAGAATCTGCCGCAGCCCTGCCAGCTCAATCACATCCCCCGGCTTCTTCCCTGAATGACTCGCCGCAAAGCTGCCGTGGTCATCAGGATGCCAATCCTGCGTCGCCACCACCAGCTCAAACTGGTCCATCAACCGATTAACAACCGGCACCACCAAATCCCCCTCCCGCACCGCCAGCGCCCCTCCCGGCACAAAATCATTCTGAAGATCCACCACAATCAGCGCACGCATCACCACGTCCTCATCGCGCAGCATAATCCTTCGTCCGCTGTCACGACACCGCCACTCTCCCTACAATCGCCTTTGATGAAGTTGGATGTTCTTCCCCCCAAAGACCCCTGGTACGCGGACGGGCTGGATTTTACCTGTTCGCAATGCGGCAACTGCTGCACCGGCGCGCCGGGTTACGTCTTCGTGAGCCGCGACGAAATCGGTCGCATCGCTGAGTTCTTGAAGCTCACGTCAAAGGAACTCCTCGACAAGTACTGCCGGCGCGTCGGCACGCAGATCAGCTTCAAAGAGAAGCGCGGCCCCGGCGGATACGACTGCATCTTTTTGCAGGAAGTCGCCACAACTCACCGCCCCAAGGGCGCCGACCGCGACGTCGCCTGCACCAAGCGCATCTGCTCGATTTACTCTGTGCGCCCCCTGCAATGCCGGACCTGGCCGTTCTGGGACGGCAACCTCGCCAGCAAAGAATCGTGGGACCTCGCCGCCCAGCGCTGCCCCGGGATGAACACCCCCGGCCGACGCTTCACCCGCCAGCGCATCGAAGAACTGCGCGACGCCACCGACTGGCCCCACAATCCCCCCTCATCAAAGTAACCTCATCGCTTCCGTCGCCGAAGCCCCAGCAAACCCGCGCCGAGCGCCAATCCCAGCGCACCCGGCTCCGGCACCGCCGCCGTTCCCAGCGCCGCCATTCCCTGCGCCGTCAGCGGATTGTCCTGCCCCAGCCCCAGGTTCGCGTCGATCGCCGAATAGTCGTCCGGCGTAATGTCCCCATCAAGGTTCCAATCCCCCGCCA
This sequence comes from Tepidisphaeraceae bacterium, assembly GCA_036387255.1. GTDB lineage: Bacteria > Planctomycetota > Phycisphaerae > Tepidisphaerales > Tepidisphaeraceae > DASVUC01. The sequence continues at coordinate 17,381 of DASVUC010000269.1, forward strand.
ACCAGTTCATCCCGCCGCTCTCCACCGCCGTCCCCACATGAGTCCCAAGATTGGAATCCACCGCACCATAATCATCCGGCGTCACCATCCCATTCAGGTCCGCATCGCCGAGATACGTGTACTTGCCCACAATTGCCGTCGCTCCCACCGTCTCGCTCGATCCGAACGGCCAACTGCCCGTGTTCAACATTGCATTATCAAACACCGCCAGGATCGGATGCCCCAACTGCGTCTGTCCCGCGGTTGAGATGATGCCCGTCGCGGACGTATCCGTCGAATCGCGATACCCCTGAAACACCAGGTTGCTGATGGTCGCGAAACTCCCGCTCTCGACGATCAAATCCGCCTCGTTCAGATCCAACCGGGCATTCGCCCCCACCGAGAGCGAGCCGACGTGAATCATCTTCTCCCCGCCCGCCGCCACCGTCGCGCGGTTGAAATCAAAGACCTTCAAGCTCCGCAGATGCTGCGAAGCATTGAACTGCATCGTCGTATTGGAACTGCCCACATTCCCCACCTGCACCGCCAGCGGCATGTTGCCCGCACTCCCCGCGTCGCTCTCCATGATCACATGCCCGGCATTGATCACCAAAGCCGAATTCGCCCCATGGTTCTGCGTCGACCCAATGTCAAACGTCCCGTTCCCCGTCGTGGTCAGCGTCGCGCTGCTCCCGATCGCCACCGTGTCCGGATTCCAAGTCTCCGGATCGATCAGCTTCAGCGACCCACTCACCGGAAACGCCCCCGCAGTCACCTTCGCCGCCGTCGTCAGGACGAGCGAATTCCCCGAGGTCGCTCCCGGTATCGCTTCATCCGAAACCGGAAACGTGTAGCTGGCGGAAAAAGTTCCCACCGTCGACGTGTTCACATTCGCCGTCACGTCGATCTTGTTCCCCGCCGCCACATTCGACTGCGAAACCGTCCCGCTCAGCGGCAGGTTCGACGTATTCCCGCTCCCAGCCGGCGCATTCACCAGCAAATTTGCCGTCGCACCCGAAGCCGCCGCCTTGTTGTAAATGCTCACCGTCTGCGTCCGCGAGAACCCCTGCGGCACATAATCAAAATTCACCGACGCCGCATCTTGATCCGCCCCCGCAACGAACGATCCTTCCGAGTGATCCACCGCCTGCACGTTGTACGCCACCGACACCGGCTTCACGCTCTCACCCGTCAAACCTTCACCGGCCACGGTAAAGTTCAGCGTCCCACTCTTGGCGCCCACGCTCGAAAACGCCCCCGAAATCGATCGCGCCGCCGTCATCGTCGCGTTGTTGAACGTCACATCCGACCCCGCCGCAATCGATGCGCCGTTCGCATCCGCGCCCGACGCATTGGCTTTCACGGTAACGCGTGTGTAGTTGTTGTCATCCTGCCCCGGCGACGACAGCGTCACCGGAATCGACGCGCTGCGAATCACCTTCCCGCTGTACGCCGTGGCGGTAATCGTGCGATTGTCCAGCACCTGCCCGTTGATCTGAATGATATCGTTCCCATCCGCTGATCCCTGCCCCGTCCCCAGGCTCGTCAGATCAGTATTGTCGATCGTCAGCGTGCCGGTCTTCAACCCCGTCGTCGCCGTCGAAGCATTCAAGCTCACGGAAATGCTGCGCGTCTGCGAGTTGTAATCAAACGCCTGCCCCGGCCCGATCGCATTGGTATCAAGGCCCGCCGTCTGCCCCACGAGAGTCGCCGTCGCCGCACCCGAGCCGTTGATGTCAAACGTCGTCGGCGTGTAACCGCTCTTGTTGAGCGCGACGGTCGAAGTCCCGAACGTCCCGTTCTTCATGGTCCGCAGGTTCACGGTCGTGGAAGAACTCCCATCCGCCGCCGGCGAAGGCCCCACCGATATCTTGGATGAATTATTCCCCTCCAGCCCCACGCCAAAGATCGACCACACATATTCCGGATGATCCACGAACGGGTTGCGGTTGTGCTGATAATCCGTGTAGATCAGGTTGTTGCGCTTCCGCTCCGCGTTCGATACCCCGTCCTGGTAATGCCACCGCAGCAGCGCCGATAGCTTGCCAAAGTTGTTGTTGCTCGTGCTGATCAGCGAAGTGTCATCGACCAGTTGCAGATTGCGGGGAAACGTGTCGCTGCTGTCCCCTTCGTAGCGCACGTCCATATACATCGCATTGCGCGCCAGGTCTCCCTTCTCCACCGCGCGCGGCTGCCACATGGTGTCGCCAGAATCTTCCCGGCACAGCGGGGCATCAGTATTCGCCACCACGCCGCCACCCGGAATGTCGTTGTAGTATTCGTTGCCGCGATCCGAGTTCACCCCATTGTCTGCCGGCCGAAGGTTGAACAGATCGGAATAAGCCGGTGAAGTCCCATCCAGCCCCAGCGAATCCGGCCAGCAGTGCTCACGGTTCCAGGTGACGCCCGCATCCCAAGCGCCCGGCACGGAATACCCCGAGTAAACCAGCAGCAGGTTCGAAGAATTCGCCGGATCCCGGTCCAGCACCGGCAGGATCGTCCGCGCCGCGTCGTAGCTGAAGGAGCTGTGCCCGTCGATAATCGCGTTAAGATTCGCCTTGAGCGTTGCCCCGGTACCCGTCGCCGAGTTGTAATACGTCGCCGGCGCCGAATAAGAAGCATTAGGCGCTTCGTATTGCGCCAGCGCGTCGGCAGTAACACTCAGCGCGGCAACGATAGCCGCACGTCGAACCACAGCACTACGATTCACAGTTAAGCCTCCAGCCCAGCAAGTATACCTCGTACGAGCGCGTGTCGGGACATTTTTGCGCCCTGAACAATACGACCAAAATTGCACAGATGTGCGAGAAAAAATGAATTGCTGCTGATGATCCTAAGTTGATATCCTGTAACAGATTACCTTTCACGTGAAGCCCTACGATATTGGCATCCTCCGCTACTCAGATGCTTGGCAGCTTCAGGAGCAATTCCACGATGAGGTCGCTTCAGGCGGCGAAGAGCGGCTCCTGCTCGTTGAGCACCCCCCGGTCATCACCTTCGGCCGCCGCCCCCATGTCCAGAAGAACCTCGTCGCGACTGAGGATGAGCTCGCCGAGATGGGTGTGGGGGTTGTTCAGTCCGATCGTGGCGGCGACATCACCTTCCACGGGCCGGGTCAGCTCGTCGCGTATCCCATCGTCCGTCTCGCTGATCACCGCCTGCTCGTCGGCAGCTACATGCGCAAGCTTCAGCAGATCGTCATCGAAGCGCTCGCCGAGTTCGGCGTCACCGCGCAGCTTGATCCCTCCGCCGTCGGCGTCTGGACGCGCAATCCCCAAAACGATTTCGCCAAGATCTGCGCCTTCGGCGTCCGCATCCGCCGCGGCGTCTCCATGCACGGCATCGCGCTTAATGTCTCAACAGACCTCCGCTACTTCAACCTGATCGTCCCCTGCGGCCTCGCCGGTCGTCCCGTCACCTCACTCGCTGAAGTGCTCGGTGATCGCGCGCCGGCGATGGATCAGGTTAAGGAAATCATCACTCATTATTTCCTCCGCGCATTCGCGCCGCAGGGGGTTGCCAGCAATCCACCGCCGCCCCCACAATGAAGTTGATGCAGTTTGGTTCGTCAGTTTCCACCAGCGACTCCACCGACGAGGCGCTCGATGACGTCATCCGCACCGTCATCGATGCCGGCGCGGAGCCCGATGTCGTCTTCGCGTTCTTCACCGGTCACCACGTGCCGGAGCATCAGCGCCTCGTCGAGCGCCTCTGGCTCGAGCTCGATCCCCAGGTGATGCTCGCCTGCTCGGCCGAAGGTGTCATCGGCGGCGATCAGGAGGTCGAGCGCGCCCCCGGTCTCTCCATCCTTTTCGGCACGCTCCCGGACGTCAGAATCCATCCCTTCCACATTCCCATGCAGGACTGGCGGCGGTTGCTTCTCTCCCCCGAGGATCTCCTGGAGCGCATGGGCTGCGGCGAAGAAACTCGCGCCCTCATCGGCTTCGGCGATCCCTTCACCACGCCCACCAGCCAGTTCCTCCCCACGCTCGATGAAGTCGCCCCGCAAGCTCCGCTCATCGGCGGGATGGCCAGCACCGCGCGACAGCCTGGTCACAACGTCCTCATTCGCAATGACCAAGCCTACGACGAGGGGTTCGTCGGCGTCAGCCTCTCCGGGCCCATTGACGTCCAGACCATCGTCAGCCAGGGCTGCCGGCCTATCGGCCAGCCCTATATCGTCACCAAGGCGCACGAGAACGTCATCGAGCAGCTCGGCGGAAAACCTGCCCTCCACATCGTCCGCGACACCATCAACAGCCTCTCTGAGCAGGATCAGCAGCTTCTCTCCAGCGGCCTGCTTCTCGGTCGCGCCATCAGCGAGTATCGCGACACCTTCGCCCGCGGCGACTTCCTCGTCCGCAACCTCATGGGCGCCGACAAAGAATCCGGTTCCATCGCCGTCGCCGATTACGTCCGCGTGGGTCAGACCGTCCAATTTCACGTTCGCGACGCGCGAACAGCCGATGAAGATCTGGCCAGTCTCCTCCAGGTGCAGGATGCCGCCGCGCCGCCCGCGGCAGGTTTGCTTTTCAGTTGCAACGGTCGCGGCACCAATCTGTTCGATCAGCCTTGCCACGATATCGCCGCCGCACGCAGCGCCATGCGCTCAACCCCCTTCACCGGCTTCTTCGCCGCCGGCGAGCTTGGTCCCGTCGGCGGTAAGAACTTCATCCACGGCCACACCGCAAGCCTCGCGCTGCTGCGACCGAAGAAAGCTTAAACGCCCATGGATTTCGATCCCTCACAACACGCTTCCCTCCTCGCGGCGCTGCTGCTCATTCCGGGCCTGATCTTTCTCTTCATTGTCGTCATCTACGTCGCGTTCATCGGCAAGTCCTCGCCAGGCGCTGCCGTCGCCGCCGCAGACAAAAAGAATTGCCTCACCTGCGGCCGAACACTCCTTCCTGATCAGGTCGAATGTCCCACATGCCAGCCCGCCATGATCCCGCCGCCGCTCACCCCCACCGAATCACCCGCGGCATCCGATGGCGAGCAGATCGACGACGAGCCAACGTATGAAATAGATGAAATGGACGCGGAGACCACAGCACCCGCGCCGCCGCCCATTGACACTTCCACCGCCTACGAAGGCGAGATCGTCGACGACAACGAACCGCCGCGCAATCCAACTTGATCGACATGCACCACCGACTCTTCATTCCGAGCGCAATCGCGCTGTTCATCACGCTGCTGCCCGGCTGCGCCAGCGCCGCCGCGCACCCGCCAAAGCCCGCGACCAATCCGTCAGGCTCCCGAACCAGCCACTCCCGCCAACTCCGCCTCTCTGACTCAACCCCACTCCGTCGCATGCAGACCGGCGACACCGATTTCGATCTCCGCAACCGAATCCGCCTCGACAACAACGAAACGATTTACTTTGGCCAGTACGACAAGCTGGATGAGCAAGACAACCCAACCGCGACCTCGCCCATCATCGTCTCCAAGGTGAAGGGCCAATGGTCTGCCCTCTCCGTTGCATCCGATGCGCTCCCCGATGCCGAGTTCATGCTCGTCGCCACCGGCCCCGCCAGGCATGAAATATGGACGGTGCTCGACAACCAACTCGGCAAGCCCGCGCGCATCGTCCTCCTTGCCCACTCGGTCGACGACGGCCAAACCTGGACCCTCACCAGTGTCGCCAAACCTCACGACACCGGCTCCTTCGAATCCTTCGCCATGGACAAATCCGGTCGCGGCCGTCTTACGATCTACCTCACGCGCCGCCAGTCCAGCGGTCACCCCGGCTTCTACCACCTCCGCACCACCGACGCCGGCAAAACCTTCTCCGCCCCCGACTACGAACCCGATGCCTTGAAAAGCGCCGACGAAGTCGACCCCGACGAAGACCTCGAGCCGCTCGAAGATCTCCCCTCCGTCAAAACCACAGCGGCCGCACATCCGTCTCACCGCCACCGCCCCTGCGTTTCCGCCAGAATGAGCAGCAGCAATGTCAGGATGACAAGTTCGCTCGCAACGAGTCCTTTGTCGATACCATTCGCCCCCTACAGTCCCACGCCTCTCGGACCGATGGCAGGTAAGCAGTAACGATGTGTGGCATAGCAGGAATTATCGGACGGGTCGACCAAGCCGCTCGGGCCGCGCTCGCGCGGATGGAAGGCGCCATGTGCCATCGCGGCCCCGACTCCGCCGCCGTCTGGACCTCCACCCCTGATAGCGAAGGCTTCGGCTGCCTCCTCGCCCACCGTCGACTCTCCATTCTCGATCTCTCCACCGCCGCGGATCAACCCATGACCGATCCGCGCACCGGCCAGACCATCGTCTTCAACGGCGAAATCTACAATTACAAGGAACTCCGCGCCAATCTCCAGCGCGCGGGCGAGCAATTCTCTTCCAGCGGCGACACCGCCGTTCTCCTCCGCCACGTCTCCAGGAGCGGCCCCCGCGTCCTTCCTGAAATTCGCGGCATGTTCGCCTTCGCCCTCTGGGACAACGACAAACGCACCCTCCTGCTCGCACGCGATCCCCTCGGGATCAAGCCCCTCTACCTCTGCAAGAACCCCAACCCGCGCGGCGAGTGGTCCCTCATCTTCGCATCCGAAGTCCGCGCCCTTCTCGCCTCCGGACTCGTCCCAAGCCCCAGACTCAATCCCGCCGCCGTTGCTTCAGTCGTCTGGAATGGCTTCGTCACCGGCCCGCAGACCATCGTGCAGGGCATCGAACAACTCTGGCCCGGCGAGTACCGCATCTTCGACAAGACCGGCGAAACCAGGAGCGACTTTTTCTGGTCCCTCCCGCACAGCAGCGATCCTGCCGCAACCGAAGATTCGCTGCACGATGCGCTCAAGGAATGCGTCCGCCTGCACCTCGCATCCGATGTGCCGCTCGGCGTCTTCCTCTCCAGTGGCATCGACTCCAGCGCCGTCGCCAACCTCGCTCAGCATTCGCTCGATCAGCCGCTCAACACCTTCACGCTCACCTTCGAAGAAGCGGAACTCAACGAAGGCGTGTACGCGGCGCAGATCGCAAAAGCCATTGGCACCCATCACCGCGAAATCCCGCTCACCGAACAGCGCTTCGTCAGCAACCTCGATCGCGCCATTGACTCGCTCGATCAGCCCACCTTCGACGGTCTCAACTCCTGGTTCATGTCCCAGGCCGTGCGCGAAGCCGGTCTCACCGTCGCTCTCGTAGGCACCGGTGGCGATGAATTGTTCGGCGGATACAAGAGCTTCCGCGACCTCCCGCCGATGCACAACTTCAACGCGCGCACACGCCTCATCCCGCAGGTCGCCAAGCTCGCCGCCGCCAACACCTTCAGCAAGTTCGCCAGCCGCCGCTCGCGCGCTTCAACCGCCGTCGCCCCGCAGACGCGCTGGGCCAAGCTCCCGGACATGGTCCGCGCAGGGCCCGACTTGCTCAACCTCTATCAGCTCGCATACGCCCTGTTCCTCCCCAGCTTCCAGCACGAGCTGATCCCCGGCCCCAACGGCCAACTCTCCAGCGGGTTGCCCCACGCGATGGTCCAGCGCCTCAAGCAGGAAACCAATGGGCGCTCCACGCTCGCCGCCATCTCCGTCCTCGAGCAGCGCCTCTTCCTCGGCGAGCGCCTCCTCCGCGATACCGACGCCGCTTCCATGGCCGTCTCTCTCGAATTGCGCGTTCCACTCGTCGACCAGGTCCTGCTCGAACACGTGATGCGCCTCCCAGATGAAAAGCGGTACCACCCCCTCGGCCGGAAACAATTGCTGCGCAACGCCGGCCTGCGCGGGCTCGACCCCCAGCTCTTCGAGCGCCCCAAGAGCGGGTTCGTCCTCCCCTTCGACAAGTGGATCCGCCGAAATCTCGGCCAGAAAATGGAACAGACCATGCGCGATGAGCAACTGGCTGCGAAGGTCGGGCTCAGCGGGAAAGCCGTCTCACGCCTCTGGAGCAGTTTTCAAGCCAACGCCCCCGGTATGTATTGGTCGCGCGCCTGGGCGCTGTATATCCTGATCCGCTGGGCGCACCGCCACGGGGTCTTCGTCTAGTTTTCCCTCACCGCCAGGTGCGTGACGTGTCGATTTTATAATTGTTGGAGACAGCCGCGGGATGAGTCGTCGTTATTGCCTAATCACACCCTGCCGCGATGAAGCGGCTTACGCCCGTCGCACGCTGGAGGCCGTCACCTCGCAAACGGTGCCGCCCGCACTCTGGGTCATCGTTGACGACGGCTCTAAAGACGAGACGCCCCGGATCGTCGAAGAGTACGCGCAAAAATTTCCCTACATCCGCCTCATGCGACGTGCCGACCGCGGCCAACGCGTCCTGGGCGCGGGCGTCATCGAAGCCTTTTACACCGGCTACGACTCCATCAACCCCGACGACTTCGATTACGTCTGTAAATTTGATCTCGACCTCGACATCCCGCCGGTCTACTTCGAACGCCTCATGCAGCGCATGGAGCAGACCCCGCGCCTCGGCACCTGCTCCGGCAAACCCTACTTCCGCAAGCTCTCCTCCGATCGCTCCACCCGCGCGCACTTCCCCCTCCAGTCCACCGAAGGGTTCATCTCCGAAAAATGCGGCGACGAAAATTCCGTCGGCATGATCAAGTTCTACCGCACAACCTGCTTCAAGCAGATCGGCGGCTTCGTGCGCTATCTCATGTGGGACGGCATCGACGGTCACCGCTGCCGAATGCTCGGCTGGATCGCCGCCAGCTGGGACGACCCGGAATTGCGGTTTGAGCATTTGCGGCCGATGGGGACGAGTCATAAGAACTGGTGGACGGGGCGCGTGCGCCATGGGGTGGGTCAGTACTACATGGGCACAAGTTTCCCCTACATGCTCGCCAGCGCGGTGTTTCGGATGACGCGCCCGCCGATCGTTATTGGTGGCCTGGCCATGCTTTGGGGCTACATTAAGCAGGCGGCGAAGCGCGGGCCGCGTTACGGCGACGGCGAGTTTCGAAAGTTCCTGCGCCGTTACCAGTGGGCGTGCCTGATCAAGGGCAAACGCCGCGCAACCGAAGAGCTCAATCAGCGGCAGAGCCGGATCCCCATTCAACTGGGTGGCGCCGCGCCGAATGTAGCGGCGGCCTCAAACTGATCATTGCAAAAACGTGAGAATTGCGCTAAGGCGCAACTGGACCCAGCTTAACATCAGTTGCATCTGCTGCGCGCACCTCAACTTGCGCGGATTTTCGGCCACTGTCTATCTTTTCCCTTAGCCGCTTTTAACGGTTATTTGGACGAAGCGGGCGGCATAGAATGGGCCGCTCGTTACAAGCAATGGACTCGCCCGCTCGGAAATACGATATATTCATTAACTTCCACCAAGGCCTTGTGAACATCACCAGCACCAGCGTGTCGTTACAACCAGGAAGTGATGGCCACGTCGTCAGCAGTCGGCATGGCGCTTTATGTCTCTCGTTTTTACCGGAACTTGGACGATGTAGAGCTTGATGTAGCTCTATTCACCGGCAGAGCCGGTGAGCGTCCATCCGGCGTTGTGCAGGAAGGGTGGAAATGCGTATGTACCGCCGTTATGGCGAGATCACCTGGGAGGGGACAGAAGCGTCCGCTTCCGGTTCGGCGGCGTCGGGCGTCATTGTCGCCGAGCGCCCCAAGACGAGCGCGCGCCCCACGGGCGCACCGCGTCGCGTGCGCCCCAAGCTGCCCACAGTTCGCCTGCTCGGCGTCCAGCTCCACGCCATCACTGAGCAAATCGCGATCAATTACATCTTGAATGAGCTCGACGCCGGGAGCGGCGGCGTTGTGGTGACACCAAACCTGGATCACCTGCGGCGATGCACGCGGGATTTGTCGTTTGGCGCGCTCGTGGCGGAAGCGGACCTGGTGGTTCCAGACGGGATGCCGCTGATCTGGGCGAGCCGCTTGCAGGGAACACCGCTGCCGCAGCGGGTGGCGGGGTCGGATCTGATTTCGTCGCTGTCCGTGGCTGCGGCGAAGCGCGGCCGGTCAATCTTCCTGCTGGGAGGCGCGCCAGGGACTGCTGAAGCCGCTGCAAAGATCCTGCAATTCGGCGAGCCTTCGCTGAAGGTGGCCGGCCATTACTGCCCCAGCTTCGGGTTTGAAAAGAACGACAACGAGATCGGCAAGATTATCAACATGCTGGCCAGCGCGCAGCCGGACATCATCTTTGTCGCGCTGGGGTCGCCGAAGCAGGAATACCTGATCCAGCGGATCCGCAAGTTCCTTCCGAACGCGTGGTGGCTGGGGGTTGGCGTTTCGTTCAGCTTTCTTTGTGGCGATGTGAAACGCGCGCCGCGCTGGATGCAAACGTCGGGGCTGGAGTGGATTCACCGCTTTGCGCAGGAGCCGCGGCGGCTGTTTCATCGGTACATTGTGGTGGGCGTGCCGTTTGGCACGCGATTGATCGCACGAGCCGCGATGCGCGGCATGGCGAACCGTTTCCGCAAGCACAAGGGGACGGTCTCACAGATCATCAGCGAAAAGATCACCGTTCCCGCCGTTGGCAACGGGCATCCTGTTGTTGAAGCGCCCGCTGTGCTGCGCTCGCGCAGTCGCATGAGCCGCACGGTCGATGGCGCATCGGTGGATCTGCCGCTGTCGAGCGCTTCGCACCCGAGGAACTTGTCGCGCCTGCGCGCGGTGGTTCTGCTGGGGGGATCGGTTCGTTCGACGGCGCTGTCGGAATCGATCAGCCGATCGCTGCTCGATCTCCCGCTGGATTCCAACGGTTCGATCTTCAACCACTGGCTGGCGCACTCGGCGGATCTGGCGCGGCACGCGGGGCTGGAGCGCCTGCCGGTTCGCGTGATGGTGAACCGCAATACGCCCGAGCCGGTGAGCGCGACGCCGCCGCACTACGGCGCATTCCGTGTGGAGCGCGATCTTTCAGAATACCGCGGCACGGGCGGCATCCTTCGCGACCTGGCTGTCGATTACTCCGACGATGACCTGATCCTGGTATGCAACGGCTCGCAGGTCCTGCTTGATCCGCTGGCGGCGATTGCGACGGCGCTGGACCGGAAGCACGGCGACGTGACGCTCATCTCCCACAACGACGGCACGCCGAGCGGCGTGATGCTGATCACGTGCAAGACGCTTCGGGTGATTCCGGATCAGGGGTTCGTCGACATGAAAGAGCAGGCGCTGCCTGCGATTGCCAAGGAATACGATGTGACGGTGATCCACCGCCGGCGCCCGACGGGTCTGCCGGTGCGGACGCAGATAGACTACATCACTGCGCTGCGGCATTACCACAGCCGGCGGGTGGGCAAACCCAAGCTGTCGGATCCGCTGGCGGAAGACTGGCTGCCGGCCTTTTCAATCGTGGAGCAGGGCGCAATTGTTGATACGCGCGCCCACGTGCACGATTCGGTCGTGCTGCGCGGCGGCATCGTCGAGGCGGGCGCGGTCGTCGTGCGGGCGATTGTCTGCCCGGGCGGCGTGATCAAAAAAGATCGGCAAGCAGTAGATCAGCTGGTTTGTCCGATAATCAAATAGCGTGGGTTATTTTGTTGATTGAGAGCTGAAAGCTGATGGCTGGCGGCTCTGCTGAGGAGTTTCGTCTGTGCGTCTTTCACGAGCCTGGAGAACCGACCGCCTGACCGGCGCCCACCTAGTGGCCGCCTTGGGAATGGCCGCGCTTGGGGTTCTTGCCACGTTCGAGGCTTGGAAAGACATCTACACGATTGCGAAGAACGATGAGGAATACTCGCACATCTTCCTGGTGCCGATCGTGGCGATCTGGATGGTGTGGGTTCGTCGGATGCGCTTCCGTCACTGCAAGCCGTCAGCGACGATCCTCGGGCCGCTGATCGTGGCCGTGGGGTGGTATGCGTCGTGGTATGGCTTCCGGCACGGCGTGCAGGCGCTGTGGCACGGCGGGGCGGTGATGGTGGTGCTGGGGTGCATGATCAGCATCCTGGGGAAGAACGTGATCTTTCGATTCTTTCCGGCAATCGCGGTCATGATCTTTTTGGTTCCCGCGCCGGGGAGGCTTCGTCAGGAGATCTCGCTGCCGCTGCAAAGCTGGACGGCTCGGGCGGCGCAAACGTGCCTGGAGACGGTGGGGATTGATACGGAAGTGCTGGGGAACCAGCTGTTTATCAACGGAAACCCCGTCACCGTCGCCGAGGCGTGCAATGGGATGCGGATGGTTTTCCCGCTGATCCTGATCGCGTATGCGTTCAGCTTCGGGCTGCCTTTGCGGAACAGCGTGCGATTTTTGGTTTTGTTGGCCTCGCCGCTGACGGCTTTGGCATGCAACGTGATACGGATTTTGCCGCTCATCTGGCTATATGGGAACAAGGATCCTATCGCCGATACATTCCATAAGTGGAGTGGCTGGATGATGCTGCCGATCGCGTTTTTTTCGCTGATGGCGATCATTCGGCTGTTGCGCTGGGCGATGCTTCCGGTGACGCGTTATCACCTCGCGTCGCAATTGTAGAGAAAAACAGGTATTGGCTGCCGATCACTTTATGTGATAAAGTAACTTCGTTATGGGCTCAAGGCTTCGGCATATCGCGTTTGCACTCACCCCGCCGGTCATGGCGGCGAGCCTGCTGGCAGGGATCGTGGCGGAGCAGCGCGCCCACATCAAGCCCACCGATGTCGAACCGTATCACCTTCGCGCCAAGGCGGCGATGGATGCGGTGCCCTACGTGATCGGGTACTGGACAGGCAAGGATGATGAGATTCCACCGGCGGCGCAGAAGCTTCTTCGCCCGAATGCGATTTTGAGCCGCACGTATTACGACACACAACCCAGCTACCGCGGGCAGCGGATGGCGACGCTGCTGATCGTGCAGTGCCGGGATTCGCGGGACATGGTGGGGCACTATCCTCCGATCTGTTACCGCGCGCAGGGACGCCAGCCGGAAGGATTTGTGGGCTGCAACGAGAAGCCCGAGACGGGCGTGCAGCGCGACTGGCAAGTTGGGGATTTGAAGATCCCGGGCGTGGAGTACCGTTTCACTCACCGGCGCGAGGGGCAGTTCTGGCGAACAACGGTTTACAACTTTTTCGTGGTTCCCCAAAAAGGGTTCTTCCGCGATATGCAGGGTGTGGCTGACGCCGCTGAGGACTATCAGCAGCGGTATTACGGCGCTGCCCAGTTTCAACTTGTATTTACGAGCCTTGCGTCAGATGACCTGACGCAGGCGGAACACGACGATATTTTTGCAACGCTTTTGGCTCCGAACCAGACCTTGATCAAGACGCTTACGTCGGGAGGGCTCTAATGAGCCACGATATTCAGCTTTATACGAATCCCAACCTTCCGGCGGTCGGAGACGACTGGTCGCAGAACAGCACGGCCCTGGGACCTGTTTTGGGCCAGCAAGGGTCGCCGATCAAGAAAGTGCAGCGGCTGCTGCGCGGGCGGTACCTGCTGACGGGCCTGCTCGCCATCGGTGGTGCGGTCGCCGGCGCGATGTTCGGCTGGAACAGCCAGTCGGCGAAGTGGGGCTCGGACGGGATCATCTGCATCAAGCCCGTGATTCCTTCCATCAGCACCACCGAGCGCACGATTCAGTTTTACGACAAGTTTGTGCAGTCGCAGGTGGACGTGATCGATTCGGAGCGCGTGCTGAACCGCGCAGTCGCAAGCCCGGAATATACGGTGACGCAGTTGCCGACAGGCAGCGAGGGCGCGAGCAAGCTCAAGCGCGATCTGGACATTGAATACATCCGCGGCACGCAACACATTCGCGTGAGCTTTAAGGATGAGAAGCCGGAAGTGGCGCAGAACGTGGTTCGGGCGGTGATTCGCGCGTATTCATCGCTTTACGGCGAGATCAATGGCGACGATGCCCGGAGCCAGCTCGATGTGATCAAGAAGATGATCGACGACACGACCAACACCCAGCGTGGGTACCAGTCGCAGATCGATCTGATCATGGAGCGCTACGGCTCGGACGACCTGGCGGTGAAGTGGACGAGCATGCAGAAGCGTCTGGCCGACCTGGAAGAAAAGCTCCAGCGCAACGACATGCTGCTGGAATCGGCGAACATCGGCGGCATGAACGGCGCGACGTCGGGTCCGGCGAACGAGAACCTCTCGCTGGAAGATCTGGCGCGAATTGACGCGACGATGCGTGCTTATCTGAAGACGGCGGATGATCTGTCGTTTGAGATCAAGACGATGCTGCTGAGCCAGAGCAAGAACAATCCCACCGTGCAGAAGAAGGCGCAGGAGCTTGAGCTGCACAAGCAGCGGATCGACAACTATGCACAGGAGCTCCGCCGGGCGTTCAGCGGGACGACCGTGATCAACCCTGACCAGCTCGACAAGGTACCGCTGAGCAAGGACCAGCTCGACAACCTGAAGACGCTTTCGAGCATGCTGCACGCACAGTGGGACAAGATGCGGGATGAGGCGAAGGAACTGAACGTTCACAATTCGACGATCCTGAAGCTGAAGGACAAGATCAAGCAGTGCGAGCAGGACCTGGAGAAGTACAACCGCCGTTACGACGAGAAGCTTGCGGAAGCTGCTTTCGGCGGCACTCTGGCGATCGTGGAAGAAGGCGGCACGCCGGTGCCGGCGCCGGACAAGCGCAAGCAGATGGCGTTCGTCGGTTTCGTGGGCGGTGGGGCGATTCCGATCTGCCTCTTGCTGCTGATCGGCCTGATGGACGGCCGGTATCGCTACAGCGAGGAACCGACCGCGGACATGGGCGGGGTGGCGCTGTTGGGCATCCTTCCGAACCTGCCGGATCGGCTTACGGATCCGGCGCAGGCGGCGACCGCGGCGCACTGTGTCCACCAGATCCGGACGATGCTGCAAATTAACAGTACGGAAGATCGCAAGGTCTACGCCGTCACCAGCGCTTCGCCGGGAGATGGCAAGACCAGCCTGACGCTTGCGCTGGGCCTGTCGTTCGCGGCTTCGGGTTCCCGAACACTGCTGATCGACTGCGACCTGGTTGGCGCGGGTTTGACCGCACGATTGGATATGAACGGGCCGGAAGGCGTGCTCGAGGCGATGTCGCAACGCTCACTGCTGCCGTACATTCGCACGACGGATGTCTCGGACCTGGCGATGCTGCCGGTCGGAACGGCGCAGGCGCATCATGCGGGCATGTTCTCACCAGCAGCGCTGCGTCGCGTGCTGGATGAAGCGCGCAAGCACTTTGATATCGTGCTGATTGACTCGGGTCCGATCCTGGGCTCGATCGAAGCAACGCCGGCATGTGCGTCTTCGGATGGCGTGATCCTGACGGTGAGCCGCGGGCAGCAGCGGCCGCTGGTGGAGAAGGCGATGTCGCATCTGCGCAGCATCGGCGCTCGCTTCGCGGGCGTGGTGTTCAACCGCGCTCAGACGAAGGACTTTGAGAAGTCGGTGTCGGGAATTTCGCTGCGTTCGATTTCTCGGCAGAACGACACGATCCATGGCCGTGCTCCTGCAAGCAACGGCGGCGGGTTCCGCAAGGCAGATGCGGCCTCCTCGGGCAAGGCGTTCGGGCCTGTCGCCCGCGCCGTCGCGTCAAGCGTCAAGAGCCCGGATCAGCAGGATTCGTAAGCAGACAAATTTGTAGTCCAGGGGATCTCACCACCCGACCGGCTGAGATCCCCTTCTTTTTTGGAATCGCTCAGGCGAGGCGCGCGATGTGCCTTGCGGCGTTCCAACTACTCTGGCGGCGCGTTACCATGTCGTTGTCTCATCCGGGCGAATTTCAGTTGTTATTGGGCCCGGGTTTAGCCGATGTTGAGACTGAGGGCGATGACATGGTCAGTACCGTAACCGCCGCCGCTGGCACGACGACGACCGCGCCCCCCTCCGCGCCGGGCCGGACGATCTGGGGGCTGGATGCATTTGATCTTCATACGCGCTTCTGGGCGGCGCATGGCGTGCAGGTTGTGCGGCAGGGGGAGCCTTCACCGATCGTTCGACATGCGGAGCTTTTCCTCCTGACCGATCCACGTTCGCTGGTGCTGTTCAAGCTTGCGCCGGTGATGGACGTGCTGAACTGGGTGAACCCGCAGGTGCTTTTCATCCGATTGCATGACACGCGCGAGCGCACCTATCGCGAGCGCGTGGTGACGGACGAGGCGGATCGGTTCATTCGCTTTGAGCGGATTTACGATGCTTCGAGCCAGCTGGCGCGGGTGGTGCTGACTCCGGAGCGCGAGGTGGCTGAGCTTTGGCAATCCGCATCGGATCCGCTGAGCGCGTGGCGGCGGCTGCGCCGGTTTACGCCGCGCATCGACCGGATGACGCTGCGCGGGGTTGACGGAAACGCTTACGACAAATCGGATCCGCAGGAAGTGGCGGAGTTCATTCACGATCTGCTCCAGATCTGGAAGCGCCCGGACGCGACGATCGTTCACGCGCAGAAGCACACCGGCGGAGAGATCTGGCGCGACGCGGCGGCGCAGGTTGAGCCGGGCGCCCGCGCAATCGGGCCGGTTTGGGTGGGCGCGGGACGGCGGCTTCCCGCGGGTGCGCCGGTGATCGGGCCGGCGGTGATCTGGGACGATCCCAACGCCAAGCCGCAGCCGGAAGAGATGGACTGGATGAACATCCAGCCGACGGAGCCACCGGCCGAGCCGCTGCCGAAAGACACGACGACGGCTGAGCGTATCCTGAAGCGCCTGTTCGACATCGCGTTTTCGATGGTGGCGATCCTCTTCACGTTGCCGGTTTATCCGTTCATCATGCTGGCAATCTGGTTCGAAGACGGCCGGCCGTTCTTCTTCGCGCACATGCGCGAGACAATCGGCGGACGGGAGTTTCCGTGTTTGAAGTTCCGTTCGATGCGCAAGGATGCGGAGAAGGTGAAGGCGGAACTTCAGAAGCTGAACCGAGCGGATGGGCCGCAGTTCTATATCGAGAACGACCCGCGGCTGACGCGGGTGGGCAAGTTCCTTCGCAAGTACAACCTCGATGAGCTGCCGCAGTTCTGGAACGTGCTGGTGGGCGACATGTCGGTGGTGGGGCCGCGGCCGAGCCCGCGGAAGGAGAACCAGTATTGCCCGCCGTGGCGCGAGGCGAGGCTGAGCGTTCGGCCGGGTGTGACGGGGTTGTGGCAGGTGCGGCGCACGCGCCGCGCGGGATCCGACTTCCAGGAATGGATTAAGTACGACATCGAGTATGTCGAGACGCGCACGTGGTGGCTCGATATGAAGATCATCTGGAAGACATTTCTCACCATGGCCAGGAAGGGCACGCGTCAATGAGCCTTCGTCCCAAGACGGTCCGTCGATTGGCAATTATCCTGACGGCCGTCGCGGTGCTTGTGGGCATCGGTGTCGGGATGTACTGGCGCAACGATCACGTGCGCCGCAAGCGTCTTGCCGCGGATCGCGCCGCGGGAATCGAGGCGTTCAAGAAGGGGGACTACCACACGGCGATGGCGCGCCTGCGCCCGTACATTGGGAAGGTGCAGAACGATCCGGATGCGCTCTATACCTATGGCGCGTCGCGGTTCCGCTCGGATCTGACGCGGGATGATCTTTCTGAAGCGCGTAATCGCCTGATCACGGTGCTTCAGTACAACCCGAATCATGTCGAGGCGCAGCGGGAACTGCTCGACCTGTATGCGGTTTCGGGGGGGTACAACACGGAAGTGCTGGAGCTGTCGGAGAAGCTGCTGAAGCGTGATGCGAACGATGTGACGGCGCTGCGGGCGCGGTGCGCGGCGCTGGATCGAGCGCACAATTTCAAGGAAGCGTTGGCGCTGTCGGAGCGGCTGAACGAGATCGAGCCGCTGGATATGGATCAACAGCTTCGGACGTACGACCTGCTGCGCAAGCTTGGGAAGACGCCGGCGGAGTTGCTCGAGCGTGCGATTAAGCTTCAGCAGGCGCACGCGGATGATCCGCGGTTCGAGATGCTGCTGGGGATGAGTTACGGCTACGCGGGCGATGGGAGCAGGGGGCGGGAGATGTTGATGCGGGCGGCGACGCGGCCCGCGCCGGATGCGACGTTTGTCCGGCAGATGGTGCGGCTGTTCGATTCGCTGGGCCTGTACGAACAGGCCGAGCAAATGCTCCAGCGGACGGCGAAGGATAATGACCCGAAGCTGTTGCGGCTGCTGGTGCAGCGGCTGTGGCAGAATCGCCGGGCGGAAGAAGTGGTCACCCGGCTGAAGGATCTGAATCCGGCGGCTGCCGAAAGTGATGCGACGCTGATCGCGTTCAAGGCGCTGGCGCTGTTTGATCTGAATCGAATGGACGAGGCGCGAGCTGCGGCGGCGGCACTAGCGACGCGGAACAACGACGCGCAGGCGCTGGCTTGGTCGTCGGCGCTGAATGTGCGGTTTTCGCCGCAGGCGGGGAATGCTCGCCGTAGCGTGGCGCAGCTTCAGGCGGCGATGGCGCGATCGCCGGACAATGCGGTCATTCGCTACCTGCTGGGTGAATGTTACGCGCAGCTTGGGGAGTATGAGCTGGCGATTGGTGCGTGGCGGCGGGCGACGGATTTTTCGCCAAGCTGGGCCACGCCCCACTCAGAAGTCGCGTTGGCGCTCGCTTCGAGTGGGCGGTTCAACGAAGCGGTGGCCGAGGCGCAGCAGGCGGTGAAGTGTGCGCCGGAGCAGGTGCAGCCGGCGGCGACGCTGGCGGCCGTGCGGTTCGCGCAGCTCGAGCAAAACCCGGATCCCGCGGCGAGCAAGACGCTCTTCGATTTTGTGGAGCGCGTGCAGAAGGCGCGACCCGGGGAGGCTCAGTCGCTACCGGCGTATGTGGCGCTGTTGAACCGGGATGGGCAGCGGGACAAGGCGGTCGCGGTGGTGCAGGCGGTGCTCCAGGATTCACGGAAGTACGATCAGACGACGCTGCTTCGTCTGGCGGCGATCTCGCAGAAGGAAAAGCTCGCGCTTGAGAATGAGCTCATCGCGGCGGCGGGGCGGGAAGGCGATACGCCGCGCGCGGTGCTGGCGCGGGCGACTGAGCTGGCAACAGCGGGAAAAGTGAGCGAGGGGCTGGCCCTTCTCGAAGGGAAGGCCAAGGCCGCTACGACGCAGCCGATTCAGTGGGAACTGGTGCTGTGCCAGTATCGCGAGTACGCGCAGCAGCCGGAGGCGGCGAAGGATTGGATCAGGCTGGGCGATGCGCATCCGGGTGATCTGGATGTGCAGACGGCGATTCTGCGTTCGGCAAATTCAGCAAGATCCGATCGCGACTTCATTGCCCGCACGATCGACCGGCTTCGTGAGCTGACGGGTCCCGATGGGCTGACATGGAAGATCGAGCGCGCCCGCTGGCTGATCGCTTCGGAGAAGCGGGACAAGGATTCGGCCGAGGCGGTGACGACGCTGAACGAGGTCGTTCGCGCTTCTCCCTCGCTCGCAGAGCCACGGCGCATGCTCGCGATGGCGTACGAGAACATCGGCAATTTCGCCGCCGCGGCGAAGGAGCTCCAGGTTGCCAGCGAGCTTCAACCGCACGCGCCGAACGTGGCGCTTGATGCTGCTCGGCTGTTCCAGCTTCAGTCGCGGTTTTCGGATACGCGCAGCTATATCGATCGTGCGCTGACGATGAAGGAGTGCACGCCGGAGATGCGGGTTTATGCCTCGAATCTGCTGGCGCAGCAGGGCGATTACGCCGCCGCGGCGAAGGTAATCGAGGCATCTCCCGAGCCGCGCGATCCCGAAGCGCAGCTCGCGCTGGCGGACCTTTACGTGCACCAGAACCGCACGGCAGATGCGCGAACCGTTTACGAGAAGCTGTTAGCGGCTTCATCGCCGTCGGCGTTTGCGGTCGCGGCGGCGGCGTCGTTCTTCGCCGAGCAGGATTCGCTCGAGCGCGGCACACAGACGCTCAATCGCCTAAACGATCTGAAGCTCCCGCCCGGCACGGCCGAATTCCTTCGCGCCCGATTTACTGAGCTGCACCAATCGCCCGAGCAGGCGCAGAAGCTGTACGAAGCCGCGACCACGGCCGCGCCAAGCGATGCACGCTTGTGGACCGGCTACATTCAGTTCCGCATCCGCCGGCAGCAGTTCAAAGAGGCGGCTGCGCTGGCAGATCAGGCGACCGCGGCGCTGCCCAAGGATGCGAATCTTGCGGCGCTCAGGCGTGTCGCGGTGCATTTTGCCGCGCCCGCGCCCGCACCGATCGATCTGCTCTCCCTCGCCGACACCTTCGCTGCCACGGCGGATCATCCGGCGGTGCAACAGCTGATCGGCGCGGTAGAGACGGCAGCAATCCAAAAGCTTACGCCGGAGGCGACGCTCGCATCACTGCGGAAGGTGGTGGACAGCTATCCGCGTTTCGCGGCACTGCAACTGGCGCTGGTGCAGTGGTGCGTGAAGCTGAATCAGCTTGATGAGGCGGCGAAGCTGGCGACGCGCGCCGCGGAGCAGTTCCCGGCCAATCCAGACGCGCCGCGCATCGCCGCCAACGTGTATCGCCTGATGAAGAAGTGGGACCTCGCTGCTCGCGCGGCGCAGCAGTGGCGCGAGCGAGCGGGCGCCAAGTCAATCGAAGCCGACATCTTCCTGGCGAATATCCGTCTGCAATTGAAGGAGCCGGCGACGGCGTTGAAGGTGCTTCAGCCCCACCTGGCCCATGCGACTGACAAGCCGGGGCACAAGCTGGAACTGGCGGTGGCGGCCGCGCGAGCGTATGCCGCGTCGAACCGGGCGGACGAGGCTCAAAAGCTCCTGGAGCCGCTGCTCAGCGATCGCGCCGGTCGAATGGCCTGGCTCAGCGTCGCTGCGAGCGATCTCGCCAGCGCGGACTTGTCGAAGAACTGGATCGAGAAGGTCGCGCCGCTGATTCCCGCCGATTCACAGATCGAGCAGCAGGCGCTCGCCAACGCCTGGTATACCGCGGGCGCCCGGTTCGCCTCTAAGCCGATGCTGGAGAACGCTGCGAAGGTGCTGGAACCTGTCGCCGCGCGTCCAGACGCGTCGCCTGAGGCGCTGAGCCTGCGAGGGTTGATTGCCGAACAATCAGGCGATGCCAGGACGGCGGAGTCGCTGTATCGCCGATCGCTCCAAGTCCATGCGAACCAGGCGGGGACGCTCAACAACCTGGCATACCTGATCCTCTGCCGCGGCGGTGACATGACCGAAGCGAAAAACTTCAGCAGTCGCGCGCTTGCTCTGGCGCCGGAGACGCCGGAATTTCTCGACACGCTGGCTCGCATCCACGTGAAGGCCGGTGATCTTCCCGCTGCGATGGATTCCTTCCAGAGGGCGCTCAGGCTCGATCCAAACAACCTGCACGCGTTGATCGGCCTGGCGTCGGCTTACACCGCCAGCGGCAAGAAAGAACCGGCTGCCAATATGCTCAACCAGATCGACCTTCTCCTGAAGGTGCATCCGGGAATTCCTCAGCCGCTCCGGCAGGAATTGGATTCGCTCCGCGCCACCGTGCGGGCTTCGATACAATGAGACAAGTCGATGTCTTCTAGTGGTTTTCCCCACTCTCACCGCGGTTCTTAACCTTGGGCCGGACACGCTGACCGTGCTTTTGCCACGGTGACGCTACCCCATTTTTACAACCTGCCTTCGCTGTCCCGCCCCGATTGGTGGCACCCCCGTTGCTTTCAACCTCTGCCGATGGGATGCGGGTCCCAGTGGCTCACATGGATGTGTCATGTCTGAGCGATGACCTATCGAGATGTCAGATGTTTCAAAATCGGTGGAAATCCTCGGCTGCGGTGTGGTCTGTCCTGACCTTGGCAACGGTGCTGCGGGTGGAGCCGGTCTGGGCGCAGAAGAGTGATGACTGGAACGCCCTGAGCCAGGAGATGGGCACCAAGTCTCAACTCGATCAGGCGAGCCCGGATGTCTGGGTATTGAAGCCCGCTGCACCCGTCGCGGCGATGCCTTTGGCAGCGCATGTGCCGGCGAGCGACTTCCAGGCGATCCGGTCGAATCAGCAAACGCTCGTGCCGCTGCCGGCGGGCGAGTGGACGGGGCTATCTTGCCTGGCGGGGCTGGCGCTGGTTCGGGCGCGGAAGATGATTCGGCGGATCCTGGCGTGAGCGAGCTCACTTCAAACGGATGATGCGCGGCGACGCAGGCGTCGCCCTTTTTTGTTTGATTAGACTTTCAGCCGACGTTCCCTGGAACCACCGGAAGGTGCTTGGCTGGGGGACCGTGTGAGCGCCCCGCAAGCGGGGCCGCTAAACGGGGGTGCGCTCGAGGAGACCGTTAGTTGTCACGCGGCGCAGCAAAAAACGCCGAGTCGGACACTTGCGTTCCGACTCGGCGTTTCGACGAGAAAGACTGGTTTTCCCTGCCTGTTTATGCGGCGGACTGTCCCGGTTCCTGCATCTGTTCACCATCCGTGGTTTGGGTGGCCTGCTGGTCAGGTCCCTGATTGTTACGGCGTTCCTGCGCCGCGCTGCGACGACGCTCGGCGGAGCTCTTGCCGCCTCGACGTCCGATCTCCGCCATATGCTGGCGGTTGACGCTCACCTTTTCGCCGCCTTTGCGGCCCGCGTTGCGGGCTTCGTCGGGCGTGAACTCGTGAGCCTTTCCCTTTTCGTGAGCGGCGCGGCCGCCCTTGCGGGCAATTTCCCGCTGACGCTCCGTATCCATCGATGCGAAGCCTCGATTGCTGGTGTTGGTCTGCATGACTGCTCCCTTTCAGGGCCCCGTCGACCACCTCCATAGTGGTCGAACGACAACGACCGGGGTTTGCCTGGCAACTTCAGTGCCTACGTCGGCACTGAATCGGCGAAGTGTCCTCCCCGAACGTCCAATGAAGTGGGCTGCAACAGATGTACCAACCGACCCCTACGCCACTCGCCAAGGCCTAATCTTTTTCTAAATTTCCAGCGTGAGCGGTGCGCTCCTAAGCAGGCTGATCTATTAAGTCCGTGGTAATAAGCTGATTCTGAAACCGCCCGCTGTGATCGAAACTGTGCCGGGCAAGTCCTATCATTTTCAAATAGACGTTCATTCCACGAGCTTCCTGCAACTGATTGATGAAGTTGCGCTTATGACCAATAGCCCTATTTCAGGTTGCCCCACCGATGGGTGATTCTGCCCTTGGCAAGCGGGCCTGATGGGCTTAACGTCTTGCGACCCAGATTTGTCTTCTATCATGGCCGTTCAACCCACAGCCCACCCGATGGAATCCTTCGACATCATCAATCGCTCTAACGCGGAATATATCGATCAGCTCTATCACCAGTACCAGAGCGACCCTCGCTCTGTCCCGCCACAATGGCAAGCATTCTTCAGCGGCTTTGATGCGGGGGCGAATCGAGGGGCTACGCCTGGGGGCACTCAGGGCGAGGCGCCGCCCACGAAGGGCCTGCTGACGACGGGCGTGCACGACCTGGTGCACTCTTATCGGGAGCTGGGGCATTTTGTGGCGCGGCTGGATCCGCTCGGACATGATCGGCCTAGCCATGCGCTGCTGAATCTGTCGGAGTTCGGGCTGACGACGAAGGACCTGGATAAGAAGGCGTACTCCGGAGGATTTGCGGGGCCGTATGACGGTACGCTGCGGGATCTCATCGACAAGCTGCGCCTGACCTACTGCGGCACGATGGGCCTGGAGATGATGGACATCCCGGACAAGCATCAGCGGGATTGGCTGATCAACCGGATCGAACCGACGCACAATCAGCCGCAGCTTTCGGAGGACGAAGCGCACTCGATCTTGTTCCAGTTGCTCGCCGCGGAAACATTTGAAGGGTTCCTGCACACGCGCTACGTGGGGCAGAAGCGCTTCAGCCTGGAGGGCGGGGAGTCGCTGGTTCCGCTGCTCAACACGTTGATCGAGGACGGCTCGAAGCTGGGCGTGGAAGAAGTGGTGATGGCGATGGCGCATCGCGGCCGGCTGAATGTGCTGGCGCACGTGATGAACAAGCCGTACGAGACGATTCTGGCGGAGTTCGAAGGCACGATCAAATCAGAACATGACGAGGGCGATGGTGACGTGAAGTATCACCTGGGGTACTCGTCGGACCGGCCCTCAGCTGCCGGGCGTTCGCTGCACCTGCTGCTGATGCCGAACCCGTCGCATCTGGAGCTGGTGAACCCGGTGGAGCAAGGGGTGGTGCGCGCCAAGCAAACGTTGATCAGCGACAAAGAGCGCAACCGGGTGGTGCCGATCACGATGCATGGTGACGCGGCGTTTACCGGGCAGGGGATTGTGCAGGAGACGCTGGGCTTGTCCGAAATGCCGGGGTATCGCACGGGCGGCACGATCCACGTCATCATCAACAACCAGATCGGGTTCACGGCGACGCCGAAGCAGACGCGTTTCACGCCTTATCCAACAGACATTGCCAAATCGATTCAGGCGCCGATCTTCCACGTGAACGGGGACGATCCGGAAGCGGTGGTTTATGCGGCGAAGCTGGCGATCGAGTTCCGCGAGAAGTTCAAGGTCGACGTGCTGATCGATATGTGGTGCTACCGCCGGCACGGTCATAACGAGACGGATGAGCCGGGATTCACGCAGCCGGTGATGTACAAGGAGATCAGCGGCCACAAGACGACCGCCGGGCTGTACGCCGATCGGCTGCTCCGCGAGGGGCGGATTACGCAGGAAACGATCGACGAGATGAAGCAAGTGATCCTGGAGCGCCTGACCAGCGCGCAGGAGCGGGCGAAGGAGCTCAAGCCGCGACAGCGGAACATCTCGCTGGGCCCCGCATGGAAGGGCATGAGCAAAGCCGGCAAGGACTGGAGCGCGCAGACGTCGGTGCCGCGCGAAGTGCTGCAAAAGGTTGTCGACGCGACGACGAACCCGCCGGCGGATTTTACGCCGCACTCGAAGATTACGCGCGTGCTGAACCAGCGCAAGCAGATGGTGCAGACCGGCAAGGGAATCGACTGGGGCTGCGCGGAAATGCTCGCGATGGGATCACTGCTCCTGGAGAAGCACTGGGTGCGTTTGACGGGTCAGGATGTTGAGCGGGGCACGTTCTCGCATCGTCACGCGATCCTCTACGATTTCAATTCTGGCTCGCGCTATGTGCCGCTGGCGCACCTGTCGCCGGACCAGGGACACATCATCATCGCCAACACGATGCTGTCGGAGTTGGCGGTGGTGGGTTTTGAATATGGCTATTCACTGGCAGATCCGAGCACGCTGGTGATGTGGGAAGCGCAGTTTGGCGACTTCGTGAACGGCGCGCAGCCGGTGATCGACCAGTTCATCGTGGCGGGGGAATCCAAGTGGCAACTGATGAGCGGGCTGGTGATGCTGCTTCCGCATGGGTACGAGGGGCAGGGGCCGGAGCATTCCAACGCGTATGTCGAGCGATGGCTCAGCCTGTGCGCCGATGAGAACATTCAGGTGATTACGCCCACGACGCCGGCGCAGTATTTCCATGCATTGCGCCGGCAGATCAACCGGAAGTTCCGCAAGCCGCTTGTCGTGTTCAGTCCGAAGAGCATGCTGCGCTTTGAGCCGAGCTTCTCGAGCATTGAAGAGCTGACCGGGGGCGCGTTCCACAACGTGATCGACGATCCACACTTCGGCGGGTCGGGCAATGGTGTATCGCGCGATGCGGTTCGCCGTGTGCTGCTGTGCACGGGCAAGGTGTTCTACACGATCGACGGGGCGCGACAGAAGCAGCCGACGAACGAGGTGGCAGCCGTGCGCGTGGAGCAACTGCATCCGTTCCCGCAGGCGGAACTGCTGAAGATCATCGAGAGCTATCCGCGGGCTGAGGAGATCGCCTGGGTGCAGGAAGAGCCGCAAAACCGCGGGGCGTGGACGTTCATGGAGCCGCGGCTGCGCGGGATGTTCCCGGACAAGCTGATCACGTACTTCGGGCGGGACGCTTCAAGCAGTCCCGCGGTGGGCTCGGCGAAGACGCATCAGACCGAGGAGAAGGACTTGCTGGCGGCGGCGCTGGCGATCTCCAAACAGGCGATCCCAGCGCATGCGGTGCCGGCGACGAGTGCGGGGAGAGTTTCCGATTAAGGGTTGAGGATTAGATCGCTCCGCACGTGAACCCAGTGCATTTTGGCATCGCGATCCTTGCGAAGGCGTGTTGAAAGTGCCTTAGAGGACGACGCCGGAGCGACATTTTCCAAGCGCTTAGATTTTAACTGCCTGGTCGGTCCCGCCCCTCAGGGTTTTGTGGCGAGCAGTTTCAGTTGGTCTGAGATCTCGATGAGCCGTGCGTTGACTTGCCGTAGCGTGGCGCGGCGAGAGAGGGTGACGAGGAGGACGGTGCAGAGCGCGGCGACGAACATTGTGGAGACGCTGCCGATGAAGGTGACGATGGTGGCGAACTTCAAGACACGGGCGATGTGTTGAGACTGATCTTGTTCCGTGAGAGGCGGCGGTGCGTGCGGCCGGGTGGCGGCGAGAGCGGGAGCAGCGGAGGGTGCGTGGCGCTGGAGCTTAACGATCTGCGCGATCGCGGGCATGACGGTGGCCCAGGGGAGCATGACGACCATCATCCAGGCGATCACGCAGAGGGTTCCAAGGATCCACATGCGGCGGCGGTCGCGGCTCAGGACGCGCTGC
>DASVUC010000270.1:0-16633 GCA_036387255.1 Tepidisphaeraceae bacterium
GTTTGCCTCGGCGGCCGTTGAGGAGGGGGACGTAGCGGGTGTGGAAGAAGCCGGAAAGCCTGCCGGTGGTGAGGGTGTTGGGGTGGACGCCGAGACGGGCGGCGATGCGGTAGGCGGGTTCGCCGGGCGGATCGATGCAGACGGGGAGGCAGAGCTTGTGGATGAGTTCTGAGTCGATCGTGACGGTGTGGGGGATGTGGTTGAAGACGGGCTTGTGGGTGGTGGGGTCGTGGCGGGCGAGGGGGGAGGGGGTGAGGATCGCGGTGGCGTCGGTGATGCGGTGGTCGGCGGCGCGGATGGCTAAGCAGCAGGCGCGCGGGGGACGCTGCATCATGGCGGAGCGACGGCGGGAGAGGCGCTTGTCGAGGTCGAGGGGATGGCCGGTGGTGGTGGAGGTTAGGCGGGTCCAGGTGGAGAGGATTTTTGATTTGAGGTTCTCCATCTGGGGCAAATGTAAGTAGTATGTTCGGGTTGGGCAACAAGCTTATTCTTGAGGGGGATGCATGGGCGAGACGCCCATGCCACGCGGGGAGTTGTCGCGCTCATGGGCAGGATGTCCATGTCACGGGGGGAAGCGGGGGCGCGTGGGCAGGATGCCCATGTCACGGGGGAGCGTTACGGTGGAGCGGGCACCCCCGGTGTATTCACCGGGGGCTAAATACAAGGGGGAGAGGGGGAGAAGAGGTTTAACTAGTAGCGTTGGATGGGGGCTTCTTCCATGACGACGTTGTTGTAGCGCAGGATGGTGCCTTTGGCGAATTCGAGTCTGGAGAGGGCGCGGTTGTAGTTGGCGATGGCCTGGACTTCGGATTGCTGGGCTTCGGCGTATCTCGCTTGCGTGGTGAGCTTAAGGTCGACGAAGGTGTAGGTGAGGGCTTCGCCGCCTTCTTCGCGCTGCTGGATAGCGCGGAGCGCGTCGGCGGCCGCGAAACGTGCTTTTCGGGTGGCGTAGATTTCTTCCCAGGTTGTCTGCACTTCACGCCAAGCGGTTTTGACGTCGACGGAAACTTTGTCGACGGCATCCTGGTAACCGGCGATCGCCTGCTGGCGCTGGAGGAGCGTGCGCTTGTAGATGGCGCGGGCGCCGCGATTGCCGAAGGGGAATTCAAACTGCACGCCGAGCGACCAGCTCGGATGATCGAGCGAGAATTGGTCTTCGACTGCATCTCCCAACGTTCCGCCGAGACCTTCAATGCCGACGGAGCCGACGGCATTGAGCTGGGGGAGGAGGTTGTTCTTGCCGACCTTGGCGGCGGTGTTGGCGGAGTCGATACGGAGCTGCTGCTGGCCGACCTCGAAACGGTTGTCCATCGCGGTGGCGATCTGGTCTTCGAGGTTCATGCGGATCTGCTCTTCGAGCGGGACGGTGGCGGGGAGGATGAGGGTTCGGCCGGCGACGGGAAGATCGGCGTCGCCCATGAGGCCCTTGAGGGTGTCGGAGAAATCGCGGACGCGGGCGCGGGCGCGAATCAAGACGGCGCGGCGGGTTTCGACGGCGGCGTTGGTTTGAGAAATCTCGACGCGGGTGACGTCCTGGGTGCGGCGCTTAATCAGGAGGTCGGCAGTGCGGAGGGTTTCGGAGAGAAGCTGGTCGGCGACGGCGGCTTCACCTTCGGCCTGGACGAGCTGCCAATAGTTGTCTTCGATGTCGCGGAGGACTTTTTCGAGCTCGTTGCGGAAGTCGAGGAGGGAGATCTGCTGGTTGTTGCGCGCGATGGAGATGCGGGCTTGGTTGATGCCCCAACCGAAGTCGCGGAGGAGGGGCTGGGTGAGCTGCAGGCCGAGGTTGCTGGTCCAGAAGGGGTTGGGATTGATGAAGGTTGGGGAGGGGAAGCTTTCGTGGGTTCGGCTGGGTGTGTACTTGGCTTCGATTCGGCCGCCGGTGGGGAGGTCCTGGCGGATGCCGATGTCGGCGGAGTAGGTGCGGAAGCCGAAGGCCTGGCCGGGCTGGAGGTTGACGTTCTGCTGGCTGGGGCTGAGTGTGACCTGGTCGGAATAGGTGAAGTTCGTGAAGAAGGTGGGATCGAAGCGCGCCTGGGCTTCGGTGATGCGGGTCTCGTCGATGGCGGGCTGGAAGCCGGCGACGCGCACCTGGTGGTTGTTGGCGACGGCGCGGCCGACGATTTCGCGGAGGCTCATGCGGATCGTGGGGCTGGCATCGAGCGCGGGGCCGGTGGCGGGGGGATATTTGTTGGATTGCGTGGATGCCGGCTGCTCGATGTAGGGGCTTTCCAGCGTGGTCGGAAGCGGGCGGACGGGGCGCATCTGGTTTCCCGGCGCGGCTTCGCGCTCACGCACCGTGAAGGCGCGCGGGTTGAAGGGCTCGGGATCTTTCCCGGACGTGTGGCAGCCGGCGGCAATGACAGCAGCGACGAGGCAGAGTAATGATGCGCGACGAACCGCCTTCCACATGCACAGACTCCATTCGATTGGGGAGCAGACCGCTCGCAAGGGTCGGTGAGAAACCGGTCTGATCCAGCGTGTCGCGCGCGATTATAGGAACTGGAGCGGTTAACGCAAAAAGGGATGGGGTTTGGCGCAAGGTGTAGGAATTGCGCGGAGTTTGCGCCGGAGCGGGTGTGGAGATGGGAAAAAGCGGCGCGGCGAACGGGGACTGTAAATGCAACGTAGGTAGGGAGATCTGTTGGCGAGTCCGCTGTCTGTTGATAGGATGTCACGCATGCCGCCTTCCAAGCCAGTCCGACCGGAGAAGACGCTGCACGAAGTCTCGCATGAGATGGGGCTTTACCCGGTTGAGGCTTATGAATTTGTGCAGCAAGGTTTGGCGTACACGGTGAGAAAGATTCACGGCGCCGCGAAGGAAGAAGGCCGCGTGATGCGGCACGTGAGCGGGCAGGATTTGTGCGAGGGGATCCGCGAGCTGGCGCTGAACCGTTGGGGACTTCTGGCGCGAACGGTGCTGGGGAAGTGGAACATCCGGCGGACAGTCGATTTCGGGAAGATCGTGTTCGCGATGGTGAACAGCGGCATTCTCCAGGCGACGGACGAAGACACCATTGAAGACTTTAAGGATGTTTACGACTTTGGCCGCGCGTTTGAGCGTGAATATCGACTTGAGAAGCTGATATGAGCAAGGCTTCCGATGCGCGGGAGACGCGCGGTGCGCAAGGCGATGCGCGGCAGGGTGCGCGGACGGGGGAACAAGCAGAACAGAATGATTGGGAGACGGCCGAGCCGCTGAAGCCTCGGCCGCGCTTGTTTTGGGGATTGATGATCGTGCTGGTGCTTTGGGTGGGGGCGTTGGTGGCGATGTATGTGACGACGGTGCTGCCGCGGAAGCATCAGCGGGTTACGCAGCCGACGACGCGGGTGTCTGAGGGGATTCTTCGGGGTCAGCGGGTTCTGGTTTAGCAATTCGGCCGGGTGCGTTTGGCAGGCCCAGGAAGCCGCGGTAGTCCCATGCGCAGGCGATGCTGGTGAGGATCAGTTCACCCGCGATGGTAAAGAGGCGGAGGAGGAGGCTGAGGAAGGCGAGGAGGGCGGCGAGGGTGGCGGGGTTGGTAAATTGCTGTTGGAAGCGCGGGGGAAGGGCGAGGCGCATGGCGGCGACGAAGACGAGTTCGCGCACGCCGAGTCCTCCGGAGGCCCAGATGGCGAGGAAGCCGGCGATCCAGGCGAGGGAGTAGGCGCCTGCGACGACGTAAAGTTTTTCGAGCGGGAGTTTGAGCGGCTGCTGGACGAGGAGGAAGATCGCGAGAGACTGGAAGGCGAGGCCGAGGATTGCCCAGAGGAGCAGGCCGAAAAGTTTGTAACCGCGGAGGCGTTTGGTGATCGGCGGTTTGCCGAGGCGGTCGAGGATTCGGTTGGTAATTCCGTAGAAGACTTTGGGGTGGAGGATGATGCTGAGCAGGGGCGCGAGAGCCATCGCAACGAAGAACCAGGGTCGGGCGGCGGAGCCGATGTGGACTTTTTTCGTGCCGGCGAAGAGCAGGCACGGGACGGCGATGAGGACGTTGGCGAGGAGGAAGGTGGCGAGTTCGAGGATCTGGCTGGTGGAGACGATGGAGCCTGGGACGCCATAGGGTTTGCTGAGGTAGACGCGGCCGACGACCTGCCAGATGGAGCCGGGGAGGTACCGGGCGAGTTCGGAGCCGGCCCAGATTCGGACGGCGGCGCCGTAGGGGAGCTTGTAGCCGAAGCCTTTGAGGGTCTTTCGCCAGCTAAAGGCGCGGAAGGCGAAGAGGAAGACCGCGAACATCAGGCTTGCGATGAGGAAGCGCAGGGGGCTGGTGGCCAGGACGCGATCGCGTATCGCCGGTTCGTGCCAGTGGAGGGCGATCTTGCGAAACATGTAGAAGAAGATCGCGACGGTGATGGCGACGCCGGTGAGGCGAAAGAGCCATGGCTTGAATACTTTCCAGAACGAGGTGAAGCGCCGGCGGTAGCTGGGGTCGAGCTCGAGGATTTCGTCAGAGGGTTGTCGTTTGCGCGGGGGGAGGATCGTCACGCCCCAGCGGCGGAGCCAGGGGCGCATCTTTCGACGGATGAGCGGGAGGCTCTTGAGCATGAGGTTGAGGAGGTTCAGGCTCAGGCGGGTGACCAGCCAAGTGACGGTGATGAGGAGCAGCGGAATGAGGAAGAAGACCAGGCGCTGTGGGGCATACCAGCGGATGAGTTCCTTGATCTGGTCTTCGTATTTGGTGGCGACGATCCAGAGTGTGATGCCGGGGATGACGATGGCGACGAAGGCGGCGAAGGTGGTGTAGTACGGGTGCTCGAGGTGAAGTCGTCGGCCGCGGAGGAATCGCGCGGTGAATTTCCGTTTGCCGGGGAAGGTGACAAGCGCGAAGCCGATGAGGAAGACCGGGAGCCCGCCAGGGCCAGGGAGTGCGACGCCGAGCGCGGGGGCGATGAGGATCAGGATCCAGCCGATGACGTTGCGGAGGATGAACCAGAAATATTCGGTGAGGAACTTCTCGATGCGCCGGGTGATGTCTTTGGGTTGATAATCGAGCACGGGCGCGGCCGGGTCGCGCGGCGGCTGGCTGGCAACATTTTCTGGTGGCTGCTCCAAGCCCGGGATTCTAGCAGGCGGTGCTGCGGTTTGCAGTTTTGACGCGGGTATAAGATTCGGCTCGGTTTATCGGACGTGTAGTCGCAATCGCGGCAGCGCGTGCGGCTGCGAGCGCATGCTGCGAGCGTGGCTGCGAAGCGAAACCGTGTGCTGGTTACGTCGTGCGGTGCTTGCGGGGACGGTTGTGTGGGACTACATATGTCGGGCAGGTGCAGCCCTTCCTTTGGAGATGGCGTCGTGATTGGTTGGCGCGCATGGGCGCGTTGATGGTGGTGTTGCTGGCTTCGCGGGCGCTGGCGCACGCGGAGGGGTTCAGCGGGCATCGGGTGATGGTGGAGCGGGGGCAGGTGCGGTCGGTCTTAACAATTCACACGCGGGATATGTCGGCGTGGTTTCCGCCGGGGAAGTATCCGAACTATGTGGCCGATGTGTGCGCGGGGATGGAGCGGCAGGGGCGTGAGCTGGTTGAGGTGGAGGTGGATGATCGGCCGGCGGCGCTGAGCAGTGTGAAGGCGCATTCGCCGGAGGTGGGGATGATCGAGGTGGAGTTGGCATTCCCGCTGGATGCGGGGGCCAAGCGGGTGCGGATCTGGGCGAAGCACCTGGTGCAATTGCCTCGGGGGCATCAGCAGCTTTTGTTCGTGCAGGATGTTCGGCAACTGGATCCGCAGGGACACGGGCAGACGCTGCTGGAGGAGACGCTCAGCACGGAGCAGGATGCGGTGGAGGTGGACCTGCCGGCCGTGCCTGCTGAGCGTGCAATTAGTGCGGAGATGACAACGGCGAACGCGGAGACACAAGGGGCTCCGGCGACGGCGCCCGCGTCGACGGTTGCATCTCATGGCAGTGGGAAGCGCATTTCATTTTTCGCACTGGGGATCGAGCACATCATCACGGGGTACGACCACCTGCTGTTTCTGGCGGCGCTGCTGCTGGTTTGCACGAACTTCAAGCAGGCGGCGACGGTGATCACGTTTTTCACCGTGGCGCACTCGATCACACTTTCGCTGGCGGCGCTGGATATTGTGCGGCTGCCTTCGCGGATCGTGGAGCCGGCGATCGCGGCGTCGATCGTGTACGTGGGGATGGAAAACATCTTCGGCAAGCATCGGTTCGCCTGGCGGGCGCTGGTGACTTTTGCGTTCGGGCTCGTGCACGGGCTTGGCTTTGCGTCGGCACTGCGCGAGGTGGGGCTTGGATCGACATCCGTGGGCGTGGCGATGCCGCTGCTCAAGTTCAGCATTGGCCTGGAGAGCGGCCAGCTTGCGATTGCGGCGATGATGCTTCAAGTCATGCTCTGGCTGCGGACGCGGCCGCACTTTGAGCATCGATGGGTGCCGGTGGGGTCTGTATTGGTTTCCCTGGTCGGGGGATATTGGCTCGTGACGCGGGTGGTTTCTGGTTAAAGAGAAGGAGCTTCTGATGCGATGGATGAGTCTCTTGCTGGTCGTTCTGATCTGTCACTCGGCGAGCGCGGCGGAGCAGGTGGGGCTGCGGATTCGCTTTGGGATGAAGGACAAGGAGCCGACGGATTGGAGCGGGAAAATCGGCGTGAGCGAGGGGAAAGTCGCCAGCATCCGCGGGTGGCGGTGGAACGTCGGTGACAGCGTTGAGGGAGATTCATTCACCGTGGCGACGCGTCGTCCGGCTGCACAAAGCGGCGCCGAGAGGGCGCAGGTGGCGGCGGGGAACAAGCTGCCGATCCAGGATAACGGGATCATCGTGGCGCTGTCGGATGTGACGGACAACGCTGAGGTGACGCTGGAGACGAAGCCGCAGAAGGAGACGGTTAAGCTTTCAGAGCTTCGGTACGGTCAGCCGGTGCTGCGAATGGAGGGGAACATTCAGATCGAGCGCGTGCCGGTGGCGACGGAGTTCGCGGGCACAATGGAGGACGAGGATTATCCGGCGGCAGCGCGGGCGAAGGATGGGACGCTGTATGTGGCATATGTCTCGTTCAAGCACGGGAAGGGCTTTGAAGATGTGCGCGAGCGCCCGGCGACGCCGGAGTCTGGGCCGGTGACACCTCCCGGTGGCGGGGGCGGTCCGGTGAAGATGATCAACAAGCCGGAGGATCTGGATTACCTGGCGACGCCGGCCGGCGGGGATCAGATTTTGGTGCGCGTGCGCGACAAGAGCGGGAAGTGGGGCGGGCCGATTGCGGTGACGGATCGCAAGCAGGAAGTGTATCGGCCGGCGGTGGCGGTGGACGGGCAGGGGACGCCTTGGATTTTCTACTCGGCCCATGTGGATGCGGATAAGAACCTGGATCACGGGAATTGGGAATTGATGGCGGTGAAGTTCCCGGGCGGCGAAGCGAAGGCGGCGGAGTTGCAGCCGATCAACGTGAGCAAGGCGGAGGGGGCGGATTTCATGCCGGCTGCGACGACGGATTCGCAGGGGCGCGTCTGGGTGACGTGGGTGGGAGGGCGCGAGCAGAACTTCCACATTTTCACCGCTCACCAAGATGGTGAGAAGTTCAGCGAGGCGCAGCGGGTTTCGCAGGCGAAGGGGAATGAGTGGGAGCCTTCAATCGCGGCGGATGCGAAGGGAAATGTTGCGGTGGGTTGGGATACGTATGAGAAGGGGGATTACGATGTTTATGTCGCGACCAGCGGGAGCGATGGGAAGTTTGCAAAACCGGAGCCGGTGGCGGCGACGCTTGGGTTCGAAGTGCGACCTTCGCTGGCGTACGACAAGGATGCGAAGCTCTGGATCGCGTTTGAGCAGAGCGGCGATCAGTGGGGGAAGGATTTCGGGCCGCTGAAGAAGAAGGGAATTCCGCTGTATCAGACCGGGCGGTCGATTGCGGTGCGCGTGCGCGATGGGGAGGGAAAGTGGTTTGCGCCGCCCGACATTATGGAAGCGATGCCGATGAACGCGGGGGCGATCAAGATGCGGCAGAACCGGAAGAAAGGTGCTCAGCCGGCGGGTGTGACGGGATCGATCGCGCCCTGCTATCCGCGGCTGGTGTCGAGCGAGGACGGATCGGTCTGGGTGACCTTCCGCGGGAAACCCGGCGGCGGGTGGCGCGTGCCGGTCGGGTCGATCTGGTTTGAGTATGTAACGCGCCTGGGTAGCGACGGATGGAGCGAAGGCACGTGGCTGCCGCGGTCGAACAATGTGCTGGACAATCGTCCGGCGGTGGTGGCGGATGCCGATGCGCTGACGGTGGTTTATTCCGGTGATGGTCGCGGGGAGCACAATCCGGCGAAGGTGGGTGATCCGCATCTTCAGGGAAGCGTGGATGGGGATGACGCGATTGAGGCGGCGCAATCGGATGATGCGGCCGTGGCTGCGCCTGCGACGAGTCAGCCGGCGAAATCGGGAGATGGTGAGCTGATGAAGGATGCGCCGCGGCGTCGTCGACGCGCGGGCGGAATGGGTGGAGGTCGCGGGGCCGGAGTGGTTGGGATCAACTGCGATCTGTTCGTGACGACCGTCAGCAAGGACGGTTTTGGTGGAAAAGGGGGAGCGGCGCAGCTCGCGGCGACGCAGCCGGCGGAAGTGGCGGCGGCGTCTGCCGATACCGATTCCGAGCGGAAGGCGATTGACGCGATGCATCAGCATCGGCTTGACCTTAACGGCGAGAAGCTGCGCATCTGGCGCGGCGAGTTCCACCGCCATACGGAGTTTTCGCCCGACGGCGGCGGTGATGGCGGCTTACTGGACATGTGGCGCTACGGGATCGACGCGGCGAACCTCGACTGGATCGGCGACGGCGATCATGACTACGGGTTTGGGCGCGAGTATTCGTGGTGGACGACGCAGAAGGCGGTGACGCTGTTTACGCTGCCGAACCATTTTGTGCCGATGTTCAGCTATGAGCGCAGCGTGAGCTACCCGGAAGGACATCGCAACTGCATCTTCGCCAAGCGCGGGATTCGGTCGCTGCCGCGGCTGCCCATTTCGGATCCGGAAAAGTTCGCGCCCGCGCCGGATACGAACCTGCTCTACATGTACCTGAAGCGCTTCAACGGGTTCTGCGCGCCGCATACGTCGGCGACGGACATGGGAACGGACTGGCGGAATTATGATCCGGAGGTTGAGCCGTTTGTGGAGATTTACCAAGGAGACCGCAACAACTACGAGCGGCCGGATGCGCCGCGATCGGCGGTGACGGAGGCGAAGCTCAAGCAGTCGACGCCGGACAAGGAGAGCCTGGGCGGTTGGCGGCCCAAGGGATTCGTGAACCTGGCGCTGAAGATGGGCCGTCGGTATGCGTTTGAGAGCAGCAGCGATCATATTTCGACGCATCTGTCGTACTGCAACGTGTTTGTTACGGAGCCGACGCGGGAGAACATTCTCGACGCGATCAAGAAGAAGCGCGTGTACGGCGCCACCGACAACATCATCGCGGATGTGCGGTGCAAGGTGGGCGACCAAGAGAAGTTCATGGGCGAGGAGTTCAGCACGAACGAAGCGCCGACGCTGAAGATTCACATCATCGGGGCGCAGAAGATCGCGAAGATCACGATCATCAAGGACGATGAAGTGGTGCACGAGACGTCGCCGGACAAGCAGGATGTGGAGATGAGTTGGACGGATCCGAAGCCGAGCGAGGGGAAGACGAGTTACTACTACGTGCGCGGCGAGCAGGTGAAGGATATGGAAGGCGCCACGTCGGGCGAGCTGGTCTGGGCTTCGCCGATGTGGATTAAGTATGAGCCAAAGAAGTAGGTGCATCGGCGAGACGCCATGCTACGTGAGGAGCTGCCGTGAGAATCTTGATTGCAGTGGTCGCGTTGGTGCTGACGACGATGGCGGTGGCGGATGATCGGCCGAACATCGTCGTCATCCTCGCTGATGACATGGGTTTTTCGGATGCCGGATGTTATGGGAGCGAGATCGCGACGCCGAACCTGGATCGGCTGGCGGCAAATGGGGTGCGGTTCACGCAGTTCTACAACACCGCGCGGTGCTGTCCTACACGGGCGTCGCTGCTGACGGGGTTGTATCCGCACCAGGCGGCCATGGGGCACATGACCGGGACGAAGTTGAATCTTCCGGGCTACCGCGGGGATCTTTCGCACCAGGCGGTGACGATTGCGGAGGTGCTTCGGCCGGCGGGCTATTCGACGTACATGTGCGGGAAGTGGCACGTCACGAGCAAGGAGGGACCGGACGGGCCGAAAGATAACTGGCCGATGCAGCGCGGGTTTGAGCGGTACTATGGCACCATCAAGGGAGGCGGGAGCTACTTTGATCCGGCGGCGCTGACGCGGGACAACACGCGCATTACGCCGGTGAACGATTCCGAGTATGTGCCGAAGCAGCCTTACTACTACACCGATGCGATTGGCGCCAACGCGGTGAAGTTTATTCAAGAGCACCAGGAGAGGAGCGCGGGGAAACCGTTGTTCATGTACGTGGCGTTCACTTCCCCGCATTGGCCGCTGCATGCGCCGGAGGAAACGGTCGCGAAGTACAAGGGGAAGTATGACGCGGGTTATGAAGCGGTGCGCGCGCGGCGGTTTGAGCGAATGAAGCAGATGGGGGTCATCGATCCGAAGTGGGAATTGAGCCCGGCGCCGGAGACTTGGTCGCAGCAGAAAGAGAAGGCTTGGGAAGCGCGGTGCATGGAGGTGTATGCGGCGCAGATCGATCGGATGGATCAGAACATCGGGTTTATCGTTGACGCGCTGAAGGAGACGAATCGGCTGGACAATACGCTGATTTTGTTCATGCAGGACAACGGCGGGTGCGCTGAGACGATGGGGCGGGAGGCGCATGAGGAGCGGACGAAGGCGGCGGCGACTCGGCCGATGAAGGCGGATGAATTGCAGGAGGCGGTGTTTCCGCTGTACACGCGTGAGGGTCAACCGGTGCGGGATGGGAAGGTGACGATGCCGGGCGGGTCGACATCGTACATTGCGTACGGGCGAAATTGGGCGAACGTTTCGGATACACCGTTCAAGGAGTACAAGCATTTCGTGCACGAGGGCGGGATCAGCAGCGAGTTGATTGTGCACTGGCCGAATGGTGTGAAGCGGCATGGGGAGTTGGAGCGGCAGCCGGCGCATCTGATCGACGTGATGCCGACGTGCGTGGATCTGGCGAAGGCGGAGTATCCGAAGACAGTCGAGGCGGGGGATGTGCCGGCGATGGCGGGGGTTAGTCTGCTGCCGGCGATGGAGGGGAAAACGCTTGCGCGCTCTGGGCCGATTTTCTTTGAGCATGAGGGGAATCGCGCGGTGCGGGATGGGAAGTGGAAGCTGGTGGCGAAGGGGGTGAAGGGCGAGTGGGAACTGTATGACATGGAGGCGGATCGGACGGAAATGCACAACCTGGCGAGCGAGCAGCCGGAGCAGGTGAAGGCGATGGCGCGGACTTGGCGGAAGTGGGCGGAGGAGAGCCAGGTGTTGCCGATGGTGCCTTGGGCGAAGGGGAAGGGCAGCGCGGAATGATCTGCCTCAATTTTCTTAGCAGGAATGGGGTTGTGTGCGCTGACTGTGACGCGGGCATCTTGCGCCTGCTGGTATGATCAGGTCTGAAGTCATTTCTCGAAACTCACGAGCGAAGCGCACGGGCGAGATGCCCGTGTCACGAGATGACGAGCTGGGATGCGATTACTCGAAATGGCCGAAGGTCCCGGAGGTAGCGCAGGCAATGGTCTTCCTCGCCAGTCCGCAGAATGCTTTGACCAGCGGCGCGCTGGTGCCGGTGTACGGGAAGATGTGATGGCATGACGATGAACTTTGATCGCGTGGGCGATCCTGTGAAACTCTCCTGAGCGGTCCCGCAACCAAGAGGAAACGATGGAACAGACATTTGCCGGTCGTGCGGTCGTGATCACCGGTGGCACGGGCGGCCTGGGCTCCGCCGTCGTTCAGGCGCTGCTCGATGCCGGCGCCACGTGTCACGTTACCTGGCTACACGATCGCGAGCTGTCGCGTTTCGAGCAGAAGGATCGGGCCACGCTGCACCAGGTCGATTGCCGGGATGAGAACGCGGTGGTGGGGCTTTATCAGAAGGTCGGAAAGCTCTGGGCATCGCTGCACATCATCGGCGGCTTCGCGATGGGGCCTGTCGAAAAAACGAGCGCGGAAGATTTCCGCGGCATGTTCGAAATGAATGCCATGACCTGCTTTCTCTGCTCTCGCGAAGCGATCAAGTCCATGCGACAGGGGGGCGACGGAGGCCGAATCGTCAACGTCGCAGCCCGCCCCGCAGTTGTGCCGACAGGCGGCATGATCTCCTACAGCACATCCAAAGCCGCCGTCGCATGCATCACACGGTCGCTCGCGGAAGAGGTGAAGAACGACGACATCCTCATCAACGCGGTCCTCCCTTCGCTGATGGACACGCCTGCCAACCGCAAGAGCATGCCGGATGCGGATTACTCGAAATGGCCGAAGGTCCCGGAGGTGGCGCAGGCCATGGTCTTCCTCGCCAGTCCGCAGAATGCTCTGACCAGCGGCGCGCTGGTGCCGGTGTACGGGAAGATGTGATGGCGCTGGACGCGAAGAGGCAAGGCCGCAGCGACGCACGCGCTATTCCATGACGATGAACTTTGATCGCACCTGTTGCCGGACGTAAGTTCGCGTGATGTCGGCAACGCCCGTCGCCGCCGATTCGTGCTCGAACTTCCCGTGGGTTGAAAGCCAGCGCTGCCCGCGCTCGAAGAAAGCATCGAACTCCACCGCCGTCATCTGCTTCGCAAAATAAGTGTCGCGCCGAACCGGGATCACACGGCAAAGCGTCTGGCCCTTCGTGATCTCAACCCGCTTCTGCTTCTCATCCAACTCGAGCACGACGTGCCACGGGTAGCTGGCCGGGTACCAGTCGGTGTCCACCAGCGCCGTTATCGTCCGCCAGGCGCGCTTGAGGTTGGGCACATCGGTCATCAACAGCAACTCGTTGGGATCCGTCTTGAGAAAGAGGTAGCTGCTGACCTTCACCTGATTGCGAATCTCCGCATAGACATTGTCCGTGATGACGTGCGGAATCTTCTGCCCCTTCTCCCAGAACCACGCATACTGCTGCGCTAGCGGTTGCCCGGGCGAATCTACATGCCCGGCGTAATCAAAATCGCTTTCAATCACAACGTCATCTTCAACCGTCCACCCGTCGCGCTTGCGGATGAACGTGACATCAAAATTCGCCAGCAGGTCGAACCCAAACGCATTCGCCGCTCGGATGGGGGGACACTCCTCCGGCCAGCCCTTTCCCGCAGGGCGCTTGATGTAAACGTCCTTCCCCGGCCGCGGATCGAACAGTTCCTGCCGGAACTTGAAGTAGTGAAGCATGCGGCAAATGTAAGCGGATCGCGGCTCAAAAACACGGCCGCGCCCGCCGAGCGCCGCAGCGGGTTGTTGACGCGCGTGTGAGTATCTGCATAGTGTTTCGCTCGCCTTGGCGGTGGCAGCCACCGTCACCGGCCCCGTCGTCTAGAGGCCTAGGACACGGCCCTTTCAAGGCCGCGACACGGGTTCGAATCCCGTCGGGGTCACTTGCTTCCTAGGTAAGCTTTGCAATGCGTAGAATCGCCCGGAGTACCGGGCGATTTTGCTTTCCATCCTGGCCGCGTTGCGCGCAGACGCGAGCGCTCCCAATCCACATCGCCCCACTTCAGAGTCACGTGTTCAGACGAACGGTGGAAGGCCGCCAAACACACCGAGAGCGAAGAGCAATCGCCAGCACATGCTGATCTAAACGGGATGGTGACGCCGGATGATTATCTGGCGCTTGAATCAAATCTTGGCAATGGGGTGGGAAAGCCTTTGGCGGCCACGGGCATGGCGGCACTGGGCTCTGCGGCGGTTCCCGAACAACCGGCGTGCGGTCGTGACGACGCTGTTAACTTGTGAGCCTTCTCAGATAGAGAAAAAAGCTGGAAAACCACCCCGAAAAACGCAAGAACCCCGAGAGGCATCCTCTCGGGGTTCTGCGCTAACTCGTCGGCTACATTGTTCCGTAGCACCTGATCAAGCTCGGCAGGTAGGACTCGAACCTACAACCAGCCGGTTAACAGCCGGCTGCTCTACCATTGAGCTACTGCCGAATATGTCACAATCCTCGGCTCAGATCCGACCGGACTTAAGCCTTTACGCCCTGGTCATACGATCCGCGGGACGGGAGGGTTGATAATTTATCAACCACGGCCCGGCAGTCAAGCCGTAGCGGGTCGTGTGGGCCGGGGCGATCAAAGCTACCGACGCTGCTTGGGGCAGCAGCTTCTCAAAATGGCGGGAAAGTGTTGACAACCTTGTTAGCATATGCTAACTTATCCCGTCGTAGGAGGCGTTGATGAACTTGATGGCGATTGACCAACGGCTGAACCGACTTGAACAGCGGGTGGAAAACCTTGAGCGGCATATGGGCTTGCCGGAGCCCATGCCCGACACACATAACCTTGCGCCTGCTTCTCATGTAGAAGGGCGGCCTCGCGCGGTCGAGCAGATCGTTGGAACGTTGGACGAGCCATTGGTGGAGCGGCTTGCTGAGCCGCCGCTCGCGGCTCCCGCGAGTTCACGTGGGGCAGTAGGGACGAAACCGCCCACTCCACCGCAGGCGTCGCGCGAGACCCCCGCTCGGCGCCCAATCCCTCGGGACTTTGATCAACCAC
This sequence comes from Tepidisphaeraceae bacterium, assembly GCA_036387255.1. Taxonomy (GTDB): domain Bacteria; phylum Planctomycetota; class Phycisphaerae; order Tepidisphaerales; family Tepidisphaeraceae; genus DASVUC01. The sequence goes on from DASVUC010000270.1 coordinate 14,604, forward strand.
CTGTTGCGGGACCGCAGGCGTCCCCAGCCCCGGTGCCGGCGCCTTCGGTGCTTTCGTACTCCGCCCCGCCCAAGTCCAAAGCACCATCACAAAACCCGCTCGAGCAAGTCATCGGCATCAAGTGGGCCGGCTGGATTGGCGCGGTTGTCCTCGTCGTCGGTGCGGCGCTGGGGATTAAGTACGCCTACGACCAGGGGCTCTTCCCCACGATTTCGCCCACGATGCGACTGGTGATGATGTCGCTTGGCGGCTTTGGCCTCATCGGTGCCGGCGAGTGGGTGTATCGTCGTGTCGGCAAGATCCCGGCCACCGGCTTCTTCGGCGCCGGCGTCGCCATGCTCTTCGTCATCAGCTACGCCGGCTATGGCTTTTACGACCTCTACACGCGCGACACCGCCTTTCTCATGATGAGCCTGTGCACGCTCATCGGCGCGAGCGTCGCGATGCGCGCGCAACTGGTCTCTGTCGCCGTCCTGTCCCTCATTGGGGGCAACCTCGCCCCGATGCTCCTGCACGGCAATGTCAGCAGCCTGCTTCCGTTCCTCCTCTACCTGCTGATGCTCCAGGCGGTGGCGCTGATCCTCGCGTACTGGGGAGCCAGCGAAAAGTGGTGGACGCTCCGCGGCCTTTCCCTTGCCACGACTTCCCTGTGGGTCGCTTCCATAATCGGGCGTTCGAACAGCGAGCTTGCGTGGACATCCACGATGTGGTTCACGCTGCTTTACGGCATCCTGTTCCACGTGGAACTGCTCCTGTCCGCGGGCCGCACGACTCGCGGACGCACCTTGCATAACGCCGGCGTCATCTTCAGCATGGTCACCACCGCCGCGCTCTCGATTGCGTTTGTCAAACTGTTCAATGCCGCTGATCCCCGGCTACGGGGCACGTGGCTCATCACCTTCGCCCTCATCGCCGCGCTTCTCTCGGTGCTGCTGCGCCGCACGCTTCACAAGCTCGCCGTCAGCTACCGTGTGCAAGCGGCGGCACTCTTGCTCGTCACGGTGCCCGTCGTTTTCGGTGGAGCGACCATCAGCATTGCCTGGGCTGTTCTGGCGCTGGCGCTAGCCGCGGCAGGGGGGTTGCTGGACGATCGCACCGCCCGTGCCTCCTCCGCGATTGCGTGGGCTGCCGCTCTGGTCAACTTGGGGATGTGGACGACCACCTGGCACCCGCACGAGGCTCACGCGGCATGGCTGCATATCTTCAATCACCCGCTGCCGGCGTGGACCATCCTCGCAGCGACGATTGGCTTGCTCGGTCACGCCGTCGCCTTGCTCGGCGGTTGGGCCAAGACCCCTGATCATCCGCGTCGCACAGAGCTCGATCAGTTTGCCCGCCTCTTCAGCTTCCTCGCCACCGGCGTCTTCACGGTTGCCATCATCGCGGCACTTCCACCCTTCGGTGCAACCGCAGCGCTGCTGGGTTACGCCTGGCTCCTCGTCCTGCTCGATCGCGCCACGCCCAGGCTAGCCCTCGGCGTGCAGGCGTGGGCGGTCCTGATCCTGACCACGGCGAAATGGGCGTCTGTTGACACGCTGGCGATGCGCATGGCGCCCGGGTGGTCCGCGGAAAGCTATCGCCCGATTCTCAACCCACTGATGCTCACCGCCGTCGCTCTCGCCGGTTCGCTCATCGGGATGTTCTGGCTCCGCCGCCAGAGCCTCGAGCGCCTGCTCGCCCGCACCGCAGGACGATCGTTCAACCCCGCCGTCGTCAGCGTCGGCATCGCCATCGCCGTTATGACGTTTGGGCTCACATTCGAAGTCGATCGTACGGTCGAACAACTCACCGTCACAAACTGGCCGCCGCTCCAGCTGAAGCTCATGGGCTGGACGATCTTGTGGTCGATCATGTCCGCCGCCTACGTCGCGGCCCTGCGCCTCATCGATCGCGAACTCCTCGTGCGCCCCTCGGTCCGCAACTTTGCCCGGAGCGTCTGCACGATCCTGACGTTCAAATTCCTGATCTTCGACACGATCGGCTGGTACTTCATCAACCGTTCGCACCCCGCGCCGCTGATCAACGCCCAG
>DASVUC010000271.1:0-4294 GCA_036387255.1 Tepidisphaeraceae bacterium
AGCGGTTGGCGGGAGCGCAACTGATCATTGGTGATTCCATCTTCATCGAGCGACTGGTGCTGCACATTCGATTTCTCGAGCAGGGACATGAGCTGCTTGTTCTCGTCGGCGAGATGATCCGTGAAGAGAGAGACGAGGCGGCGATCTTTTCCGCCGGCGCACCAGGCGCTAAACCATTCGAGGTTGCTGTAGGTCGCGTCGAGCAGGAGAACGTCGCTGATATGAGACGTCATTCCGCCGTGATCAAGGACTGACGCGGTCACCTTATATCCGCCGGAGTGAGCGGAGAGAGCGATCTGGCCAATGGTCGTGGTGGGAATTTTTCCCTCGTTCTTCAGAAAGCTGACGATTTCGGTGACAAAGTTCTTGAAGCCGTCGTTGTCGAGCTCGAGCTTGCCGCAGCCGGAGTCGGAAGCTTCTTTAGGTCCCTGGGGCACGACGAGGATGGTGTTCACCTTCGACGCGGCAAGCTGCTCACGCAGGAGGTGGATGCGCAGCATACGCTCCACGTAGGTCTGGTGGCCGTGGAAGTGGACGATGAAGTTCGTGCGCTCAGTGGTTTTGAAATGCGCGGGGATGAAGATAGCAACGGTGGAGTCATCGTAATGCCGGGCGTAGGGGAGTGTCGTGGATTTGGTCTTCAAGCCTTCGGCGCGGGAAGGGTGAGGATAGGGTGCCGTCTTGAAGGGGTGGAAGAGGGTCTGGCCGATGTCGGTGGTGGTCCAACCGGGCTGGGATGCGGGCGGGGCGCCATGGGCAGCGAGTGCAGTGCCAGCCAGCATCAGACACGCGAGTAAAACGAGGTTGATCATGCAGAAAGTGTGGCGTCGCAGCGACCTGAGTACAAGCTGTGACGCCCTCTGCGTGAAAAGCTTCGTCAGGCGAAGCGTTTGACGATGATCGTGTCGTTTTGCCCGCCGAAGCCGAAGGAGTTGCTCAGCGCGATGTCAACCTTGGCCGGACGCGCCTTGTTGGGAACGTAGTCGAGATCGCATTCAGGATCGGGGTTGTGCAGGTTCGTCGTCGGCGGGAGCATCTGATCCCGCAGCGCGAGCACGCAGCAGATCATCTCCACCGCGCCGGCGGCGGCGATGAGGTGGCCCATCATGCTCTTGATGGAGCTGACGGGGACATTCTTCGCGTCGTCGCCGAAGACACTTTTAATGGCGGTGGTTTCGTTGCCGTCGTTTTCCTTGGTGCCCGTGCCGTGGGCGTTGATGTAATGCACGTCCTTAGGCGAGATCCTGGCATCGGCCATTGCTTCGTGCATGGCGACGATCGCGCCTTTGCCGTCCGGATCCTGGTCGGTGATGCGGAAGGCGTCGGCGGTGGAGCCGTAACCAACGACCTCGGCCAGGATCTTGGCGCCGCGCTTCTGTGCATGATCCAGCGTTTCCAAAATGACCATGCCCGCGCCTTCACCGAGTACAAAGCCCGCGCGCTGGGCGTCGAAGGGTCGCGACGCACAGGTTGGGTTCTCGTTCAGCGTGGAGAGGGCCGTCAGGCGGTTAAACCCGGTGACGCCGAAGGGATGGATCATCGAGTGAGCGCCGCCGCCGATCATCACGTCCGCGTCGCCGCGGCGAAGGATCTCGGCGGCTTCTCCGATGGCTTGCGTGCTGGCGGCGCAGGCGGTGAGGCAATTAAGCGCCGGCCCCCGCGCGCCCGTCAGCAGCGCCAGGTGCGAGAGGGGCATGTTAGGCTCCTGCTCAAGCTCGCGGATCACGTTCATGTGCTCCAGCGCCACCTGCGCCCACTTCACCGTGTCCAGCTGGTTGTCAGCTTCTTTCCAGGAAGAGAGGCAAGCAAGCGTGAAGGCGTCGAAATCAAGCGAACCTTCCCCCGAGCCGAGGTAGATGCCGACGCGGTCCAGGTCCAGATGAGCCTGATCCAGTCCCGCCATTTTCCATGCCTGCGCGCAGGCGCCCAGCGCAAAGCGGGTATTGCGGCCCGCGTTCTTGTGCTTCGCGTGGTCCGGAACGTCCTGCGCCAGGTCGTAGTTCTTCACCTCCGCCGAGAACGTGGTCGGGAAGGTGGTCGCGTCAAAGATGGTGGTCTTGGCAATGCCGGATTCGCCATTGAGAAGGCGCTTCCACACGGCGTCGATGGAATGACCCATCGGCGTGACCCATCCCATGCCTGTGATGACAACTCGGTTCATTGCTGTTCCAAAAGACTGAGACAGGTGGGCCTTCGGCCTCGACCGCTACGCGCTGATTCTAGTCAGGCGCTGAGCATCATGTACGCCGTGGCGCACAAGCCGATCAGGATCAGCGCAGGCCCGCCGAAGCGCATCACCTTCATGCTGTCGGTCCACATTTCCTCAAAATCCGGATCGGCGATCTTCCACGTCTTGCCGATGACGCCAAAGCTGATCAACGTCAGCACGATACCTCCCATCATGGGAAGATACGCGCTGAGCAGCACCTGAATCTGATTGTTCTGCATTACAGTTCTCCACAACCCAAAACGACTACGCGGACTTCTTGTGCCTGGCGATGAGCTTCTTCACTTGCGGCACCAGTTCCACAGGGACCTCCAACCAACTTGTCGGCTCATTAACCCATTCGTGATTCGGATCTTCCGCCAGGTCCACATCGTGAAGTTGATCATAATACGCGATCAACTTCTCAACCTTTGCCCGGTTCAGGCCCGGTGGATAGACATTGGGATCTTTCTTCTTCATTTGCTTTTCCGCCTTCGACGAAACGCTCTTTTAGCTTTCTCGCTCAATTCGTAAGCGGTGATGACGAAAACAAAGGCGTGGTCTCGATACTCTCGGTAGATCACGCGCAAATAACGCCCCGCTTCCGTTTGACCCTCCGCGACAAGTGCGCCGTCCTCATTCCGGAACCTGCGTGTTGCTCGGCGAAGCACCTGAATCGCGTCGCGCTCGTGCACACCATGGCGCGCGTAACAATGAGCCAATCCTGAATCGGGATCTCGATAAAAGCCGATCTCCATCGTGGCTCAGTTCATCTTCCGAAACACCAGCGCCGCATTCTGCCCACCGAGGCTATAGACGCTGGTGACGGCGACATTCACGCCTGCGTCGCGCGTCTCACGATTCACGTTCAGCTTGCGCCCGTCCGCCAGCTTCTTCGTGTTCGCGGCCGGCGGCACTTTCCGATCCGCAATCGACTTCACCGCGGCCACCGCTTCCGCGCCGCTGCCGGCGGCGAGATTTCCGATTTGTCCCTTGATCGGCGCCATCGCCACCCGTTCCAACCCGGCGCCAAAGACCTGCGTCAGGCCATTGAGTTCCGCTTGATCGTGCGACGGGATACCCAGCCCCGTCGGCAGCAGCAGATCAACACCTGCCGGCGGGATGTTTGCATCCGCAAGCGCTTTGCTGATCGCTTTGCCGTAGCTGTCGCCGGTGGGACAGGGGGCGTTGATCTGATACGTGTCCTGGCTTGCCCCGAAGCCGACCAGTTCCGCATAGATCTTCGCATTGCGCTGCTTGGCGTGCTCGTATTCTTCGAGGATCAGCAGCCCGCCGCCTTCGCCGATGACGCAGCCATCCGCTTCAGCGTCGAAGGGTTTGACGGCTTGCGCCGGATTCTCGTTACCCGTCTCGGTCAGGCGCTTGAGAAGCGTCTGGCGAAGCATGCCCATCGGGTTGAGCTTGGATTCCGCGCCGCCGCAGATCGCCAGGTCGGCTTTGCCGCGCTGGATCGTGCGAAATGCTTCGCCGATCGCCAGGTGCGATGATGCATCCGCGCACGTGATCGTGTTGCTCGGCCCCTTGAGCTCGTGAATGATCGTCACGTGACACGCGAGCATGTTGGGCAGGTATTTCAGCAGCCACAGCGGCGTGAGCTGCCCCATCCCCTCGCGGCCCCACTTATGCAGATCCAGCTTGTTCTGCTCGCGGGCAACGTGCATCGCGCCGGTCAGCTCATTCAATTCCGCGCTGATGAGCCCCGCGCCAATGTTGCAGCCGAAGCGCTCGGCCGTGATTTCCGGCGCGTCGGTGTAAGCCTTGGTCTTGATGCCCGCGTCTTTGAAGGCATCATCCGCCGCGACGACTGCCAGCTCAATGTCACGGGCCATCACCTTGGTCGCTTTGCGGTAGCTCTTGGGGACATAGTCGCCGATCTTGTAGGTCTCAATCTCACCGGCAATGTGGCAGGAGAAGCCGGTCGGGTCGAACTGCGCGATCTTCCGCACCCCGGATTTGCCGGCAAGAAGGTTCTGCCAGAACGCGCTGGCGCCGATCCCGATGGGGGAGATCACACCAACGCCGGTAACGACGACACGTCTGTTCATGAAACTTGATTCCTGGCGTGGG
>DASVUC010000272.1:0-9672 GCA_036387255.1 Tepidisphaeraceae bacterium
CTCCATCTCCATGTTCGGCCCGTGATAGACGTAGTGCTGCTTCTTCCCGCCTTCCACGAAGAAGAAGTCAACGACGTAGCTGCCACCCTTGCCGTGATCGATGATCGCGCTGGTTCTCTGATACGTCTTCGCCTGCGCATATGCCTTCGACGACGCCCGCATCACCTTCACATGATCGCCTGTCTTGAAGAAGTCGACCGTTCCCTCACGCTCGCGCGAGCGCTGTTCTTCCTCGTCGATGATGACGGTGTTGTGCGCCAGCGTGCGCATCGTCATGTGCTTCTTTGGATTGTCCCACAGGTAGCCCAGATCGCTCAGCAGCTCGCCGTATCCAGCCTTCCACCATGAAAGGTTCAAGCTGTCGAAGTGATGGTGCACGCCCCAGTGGCTCGCGCTCAGCAGCAGCAGACTCTCGCGTCCGTCTGCTCCAGTCCGCAGATGCCCGATTCGCAGAGCAGGAGGGCACAGGTCTGGAAAGGCCAACGTCGGCGCTTGCTTATTCTCCAGCCCCGGCTCACGACTGTACACCGCCACCGACGGCGTCCCGCCCGACAGATCGTCGCCGCACTGCGCCTTGAGCAGCGCCAGATACTGCGCCTGCCGCGGATAATTCGCCACCAACAGCTCGACGAAGGCGTCGCTGATCTTCTGCCCCACCTTCGCATCCGCATAGTCAGGCAGCGCCAAGTCACCCCGCAGCCCCTCGACCATCACACGCCACGCCTGCGCATACTTCCCCTCGAAGAGATTGATCTTGTCAATCCGCCCGCCGCTTTCATCAACGTACCCCACAGGATCGGAATGCCCCTTCGACGCCACGGCAAAATCGTTCACCCCCGTGAACGTCATCAGCGCATAGCCCGGTGATTCCGGCGTTCCTCCATCGGGCAGAAACCACTCATCCACCGTCCTGCGAAACCCCTCGATGCCAAAACGTACCAGCGTCGGCTCGCCCAGCGCCATGCCCACCATGCCCGTCGCGGCACGACCGCCGACCGATTTGTTGTTGATCTGCTTGTCGGCCGTCAGCAAAACTGTGGATTCCAGCAGAAGATCCTTCTCGATCTTCCGCCGATCCGCGTCGCTGTACAAATCGCTGCCCGCCGTGAAGTCATACGCCTCCGCAATCCGGCGCACGAACCACCCCTCCTGACCGGAGCCCGTCGCGCGACCTGCCGTCCAGTATCCCGTGTGCAGCGCACGATCAGGTACATTCGGCGGATAGACCTTCTCATCCCCCGGCAGCGCCTTGATCTGCTCCGCCGCCACGCGCGGGTCCATGTCGGCGATCTCACCATACCCGCTGTGTACGAGCCAGTGCGGATACACCTCCGCCAGTCGAAGCAGCACGCGCTGGCATACGACCGCATACTTCTCCGCGCCGCTCAGCAGATACGCCTCCCCCAACTGGTTCACCGCATCAGCGACATACAGAATTTTCTTTGCTCGAATACAACCGCTGAAGCTTGGCCTGCCGCTTAGATATTGAAAAACTTGGAACGTGTCGCCGCCGCAGAACGTGAAGCGCTGCGCTTTCCCCCAATTCGTTTCAACTTTCACCGTCTCCGGATACTGCTCATTCGGAAACGTGGTGCCACAGACTTCGCACTGGATCTCATCCATCCGCTTTTCGGTCCACTTCCATTGCCCGTGCGGATGCCAGGTCTTCCCTTGGTCGCGACATGCCGGACATGGCGTGAAGTGAGTCGCCAGCGGCGTCGTTTCTTCGATCAGGCGCTCGAGGTAATCCTGCGTGAATCGTTCCACGTGGCGATCGGCACTCTTCAGCAAGCCGTCTCGATATTGTTTCGCCCATGCGTAGCGCCTGATGTTCTCCTGCGCCCGCGCCAAGTCCGCCGGCTTCACCATCAGGCACGGATGCTTCACCGTCCCGCGATATCTCTCCCACCCCGACCAATCCGTCAGCGCCGGCTCCGCGCGCGCCGCCGCGCACACACAGGATACCCACACCACGCACAAGTGGATTGGCAACTTCATCCCCACCCATCGTACCCGCACATCCCTCTACTTCGCATGCTCCGGCTGCCCGACCTCCACCTTCGGCTCACGCACCAGCAGCTTCGCCCAGTTCACCAGCGCCGCCTGAAAATCCTCTTTCTTCGCGATCTCGCCATCGCCATTCCAGTACGCGCCGAGGTGATGCCGGCTCGTCAGCTTTCCCTCCTTCGCCGTCGGCGTCAGCACCACGATGTGGCCGCCGTTTACCGGATCCACCACGCTCGGACTCGTCGCTGTGGCAACCGTCTTGATCTCGTCCGTCCGCACGTACTGTTCCGGCTTGAATGCAACCCCCATCCCCAGGTGCTCCGTTCCCTTCTGATTTCCATCGCCGTCCACAAAGGCGAAGCCCATCTTCGGATCCTCGTTCCAACTCTCCTTCGGCAGATTCCGAACCCCCAGCCCCAGCTTGATCCCCTCCAGCGCCTTGGCTTCCCCCTGCATCTCCACGACATCGTCGATTCCCCGATCGTCCGCAGTGAGCGTCATTGTGCGCACGACCTCGAATTTCTTCCCATTCACCTCCACCGGCCCATGCACGCGCACGCGCGTCAGGATCGGACCCTTCTCCCCCTCCACGACTTCGAAGCTGGTCGTCGCGAAGTTGTTCCGCCCCATCTGCTCGCCATCGATGACATACACACCCCCGAGCCCGGGCGAGGATCCAATCTTCAAAATATCAATCCCCCAATCCTGCATCTCGTGATAGTCGCTCTTATAGATTCGGCTGGCCAGGATTGCCCCCATCTGCTGCCCCGCTTTGGTCTTGCCAAACAGGTCGATCGCCATTCCCGTCGTGTTCGCGCCTTCGCCCACTTCAACCCGAAACCCCATCTTGTTGTTCTCGAACGACCGATACGCATGGTTGGGCCGAATATCCGCCGACGTCTGCGGCTTAAAACTCACCCCCGAGATTTCCTGCGCCGTCGTGTACAGATAAAACGTCTTCGTCTTGGTGGGCTTGAGGGTGGCGCTGAACGTCAGCACATTCTTCACCACCTGATGCGGCACCAGGGCTCCGCCCATCTCCCCCTCGCGCGCCGGTTTCGCTTCAGGATCCACCACCACAGCCGTCCCCCGCGCATCCTCCGCCACCTTCAACTTCTCCAACTCCACCCGCACCGGCATTCCATTCACCGGCGCATCCGTGGCGTTCGCAACCGTAATCGTCCGCCGCTCTGGAAAGGTGACGTTGCCGAACTTGTACCAATCCGCCGCTTGAAGAGAGCGAGCCAGAAGCAGAACCGACAGCGCAACCAGCACGCGCGCATGAGAGCAGTAGGGGGGCTTCATAAGCAGAGTGTTATCCGCCCGACAATGAGCTACGCAAGAGCATCGTGCACCTGCACGACCTGCCAATCACGCGACCTTCAACACCTTCGCCATCGTCTCGCCAATCGTCGCCGGGCTCTCCGCCACGGCGATATTCGCCGCCTTCAGCGCCGCGATCTTGGTCTCGGCCGATCCCTCCCCACCCGAGATGATCGCCCCCGCATGCCCCATCCGCCGTCCCGGCGGCGCGGTCCGTCCCGCAATGAAAGCCACCACCGGCTTCTTCACATTCGCCTTCACGTATGCCGCCGCCGCCTCTTCATCGCTCCCGCCGATCTCACCGATCATGATGATCGCGTCGGTCTGCGGATCCTTGTTAAACCGCTCGATGCACTCGATGAAGTTCAGTCCTTTCACCGGATCGCCGCCAATCCCCACCGCCGTCGTCTGACCGATGTTCCGCGTCGCACACTGCCAAACCGCTTCGTACGTCAGCGTCCCCGACCGCGAAACGATTCCCACACTCTTTCCGCTCTTCGCATCCTTCGGCGCCAGGTGGATGTACCCCGGCATGATCCCAATCTTGCATTCCCCCGGCGTGATCACGCCCGGGCAATTCGGCCCCACCAGCACCACATCCGGATAGTTCTTTAGAAACGCCTTCACCTTCACCATGTCCAGCACCGGAATGCCTTCAGTGATAGCGACGATCGTCTTGATCCCCGCATCGGCGGCTTCCATGATCGCATCTGCCGCGAAGGGGGGCGGCACAAAAATCATCGTCGCCTCCGCCCCCGTCGCCTTCACCGATTCCTCAACCGTGTTGAACACCGGCAGGCCATTTGCGTCCTTCGTCCCGCCCTTGCCCGGCGTGGTGCCGCCGACCATCTTCGTGCCGTAATCCAGGCACCCCTTCGTGTGGAATGCCCCGGCGGTTCCCGTGATGCCCTGCGTGATGACGCGCGTCTCTTTGTTGACCAGGATGCTCATGAATTTCTTCGTGAAAAAAGTAAAGCTTCCGCGACGTTGCGGGACGCGAAGCCTATCGGCACCACCACCCGCTCGCAAGAACGGGTCGCCAAGCAGCTTCAGTGCGCCGTTGGAGCCCCAGTTTCCCACTTCATCAAATGCACATTTCGCACGCGCAATCGCTTGATAATGAATCGCCTGTCGGGGAAGTTATTCGTTTCGAATTTTTCCCAAGCGAATGTTTTGTCTGATCCATTCCCCGCCAATCTGATCGCGCCTGAACGTGCCACCAAGCATGCTCGCGTTGCCGCGCTGATTATCGCCTTCGGGTTGTACCTCTGCGCGAACCTCGTGCTGCGCTGGGTGAAGTACCCGCTCTTCTCCGGCTTCGACGCATACGGCTGGCCTTCGCCGACGGCGCTGGAGCGGATCTACCAGATCTTCATGGCATGCCTGCCGGTCGCGATCTGGGGAATCCTCCTTTACGCGCTGGTCAGTCGATTTCCCAGGATCGCCCGCCCCAGCTTCATCACGGCCGCGTTCTTGATCTTGCTCATTGCCATTGAACTGGACATGCGGTGGTACAACGTGTCGCGCCGCCACGGCGATCTCGGCGACCTGCGCCTGCTGGTCACCAACCCCCGCGCCATCGGCATGGAGGCCTCGGACACGAAGCGCATGGCGGTGATCGTGCTCGTGCACATTGTCGTCTGCGTCTCCGCCTGGGGGTTGTCAAAATCCGTCGGTCAATTCCTCGCCCGCCGCCGCCCCTTCACCTCACGTGCACGAGGAAAATTAATCGCGGGCATCGCCTGCGTCATCGCACTCTTCCTGATCGACGGCGCGGTCGTCGGTCACATGCGCTCCCGTGACCTCGGCGACATCTACAGCTCCCAATGGGAAGAACTGGCGCGTGCCAATCCCCTGCGCGCCGGCTGGGCCGACAGCCACTGGCAAAGCCAGTCCGTCCGCCAGGCAGATCTCGCCGAAGCCACCGCCGCACTGAAGCAGGCGCCGCCACTGGATGCACAGGCCGCATCCTTCGCACCGCAGGACAAGCCCAAGCCGTCGGTCAAGCAGCCCAACATCGTCGTCATCGTTGTTGAAAGCCTCAGCAAGCGCCTCATGGAGCTCGCCGAGTCTCCCAACTACAGCCGCCTGCGCGACTCGTCCATTGAGCTGACCAATCACTTCACCACCGGCAATTGCACGCATTACGGCATCCTCGGGCTGCTCTACGGCCAACCCGTCACCTTTTTCGGCAGCACCGCCCAGCGCAGTTCCCCCTTCGTCCGACTGTTCCACCAGCAGGGTTACAAGACGCGGAAGCTCACGAGCTGCCGCGAGATTTCACACCTCGAAGTACCGTACGAAGATCAACTGACTGAACCCACATTCCAGTGTGACGGCGATTGGCCCCTCGTCGGCGCCCTTCGCGATGAGCTGGCCAAGCCCGCGCCTCGTCTCAGCTTCGTCTACTACTGGCGAACCCATTTTCCCTACCTACACCGCGCGCAATACAACAAGCACCAGCCGGAAGCGCGCGACAACTTCGACTACACCCGCGCCGACTTGCGCGACCACAAAACGGAAATCACCAACCGCTACCTCAACTGCATCGACGAGCTGGACGACTGGCTCGGCCAGACGCTGGCGTCAATCGATCTCTCCAGCACCATCGTCATCTTCACCGGCGACCACGGCGAAGAGTTCTTCGAGCGCGGACGCCTGAGCCATTGCAGCAGTCTCGATGAGCCGCAGATCAAGGTGCCGATGCTCATCCATGTGCCGGGCATGCCCGCGCAAAAGATCGATGCCGTCACCAGCCACGCCGACGTCATGCCTACGCTGCTCGACGTGCTCGGCCTCGACCCGCTCCCCACGAGCGGCCGATCCATCTTCGCCCCCGGCCCCCGCGCCGCGCTGGTCGCCATGGACAACCACGAGAAAACCGCCAACGTCTGGGCCGTCATCACCGACACCGGCCGAGTCATCCTGAAGACCAAAAACCCCGCCTCCATCACCAGCCTGGAAGACCCAAAAGGCGCCCCCGTCCTCTTCCGCGCCAGCCCCTCAAAATGGACCGACACCCTCTCCCAGGCAAACGTCCTCCTCCAGCAGCTGAAGCCCTCAAGCACCTCAGCGCAGGCCCGCCGATAACCAAAGCCTGACGCCAGCATCCTCCCGCTCCCGTACAGGGTTCCGCGCAAGGGGATGGGAAGCGCAGGGTGAGCGATCTTTTTGGATCACCTCAACCCACCCCATTTCCCCCTCCATCCCCACAACCCGCTCCTTACGATAACCCTCGATGGATCCAATAGCCTCCGATCGCCCCTGGCTCTTGCCAGACGAGAAGCTCCTCAAGGACTGCACCATCAATGCCTACGTCGCCTCCGGCCCCGGCGGGCAGAAGCGACATAAGACCAATGTCGCCATCCGCATCACCCACAACCCCACGCGCGTGACCGTCACCGCGACCGATTCCCGCTCGCAGCGCGAGAACAAGATCCACGCCATCCGCGCCCTGCGCCACAGGCTCGCCGTGGAAATCCGCCACGAGCTCGACCCGATCACCTACACCCCGCCCGAGTTCCTCACGGAGTATCCGCAGCTTCACATGAACCCAAGGAACCCGCTGTATCCTGAGCTCATCGCCCACGTGCTCGACCTGCTCAAAGCCACCCACTGGAGCGTCGGCTCCGCCGCTGTCCTCATTGGCACCAGCACCAACGCCTTTACCCGCTTCCTTCACGACGACCCGCCGCTCTGGCAAATGGTAAACGCCAAGCGGCAGGAACTCGGCTTCAAACCCCTGACATGGAAATGAACTCGCTCTTCTCCCACCCGCACGACCGCGCCACCGTTCGGTTGCTCCAGAACGCACACGCCGATCACATCGAGGCGAGTTACCGCGGCCTGCTCTCGCTTGCCAACAATCCGGAGCAAGTCATCATCCAGCACTTCGGCCCCGTCCGCACCTTCATCGCCGCCGGCCATCGCTTTGAGAATCGCGCCATCTTCACCCGCGCGGAGTCACCCGAGCAGATCGATGCAGTGCTCCAGCATTTCATCGCGCGCCAATCGAACCTGGTGATCGAGATCAACCCCGCCAACTTCTACGTCGATCCACCGCGCACCTGGGAGAAGCGGCTATTGAACCACCTCCTGGTCCGGGGCTGCCGCATCGAAGATTTCCGCTGCGTGTGGTTCTATAGAAAGAGCGACGAGCTAACCCACCCTCACCGCATCAACGCCTTTTTGCCTCACCAAGTCGACGAGTACATCCATTTCGCAACACAAGTCGACGCCAGCGCCAAATGGACCGCCGCGAATCGCGCCGCCGCGGCTATCCCAGGCAAGCTCCATTACGTTGCCTTTGACGAATCCGGTACTCCCGCCGCGGTAGGGGGGCTCTTCATCAACAACCAGGCCGCCTACCTCTCCTGGTGGTACACGCGTCCCGAATGCCGCGGCCAGGGTTTCCAGCGCGCCGGTATCCAGCGGCGCGTGCGGGATGCGCTCGCCGCCGGCTGCACCCACATGTTCTCTGTCACAGACTTCAATTACGCCAGCCCGCGCAACCTCCAAGCCTGCGGCTTCGCACTTGCGTACAATTACCTGCTGCTGCGGCGCGATCCGCTCCCGCTCGAACCAGCGTAAGCACTACCGCCCGCGCCGCCCGCGGCGCGACAGCATCCCTCCCGCCAAACTCACCATCGCCAGTCCCATCCCGACCGGCTCCGGCACCGCGGCCAGGCCGTTGGCGCTCAGCGGGTTGCTGGCGCCCAGCCCAAGGTTGGCGTCGATTGCGATGTAATCGTCCGGGGTGACCTGCCCATCAAAGTTCCAGTCGCCGGCGAACCAGTTCATGCCGCCTGCCATGGAAACGGTCTTGCCCAAATTCGAATCGACCGCCAAATAGTCATCCGGCGTGACCATGCCGTTGAGGTCCGCGTCTCCCAAATAAGCGAATTGACCAAGAACGGCCGACGACCCCACTGTCTGCCCCGATCCGAATGGCCAATCGCTCGTTCCCAGCAGCGCGTTGTCCAGCACCGCGAGGATCGGATGCCCCACGAGCGTCTGGCCGACAGTCGAGATGATGCCCACGGCCGTCGTATCGGTCGAGTCGCGATAGCCCTGCCAGCGCGCGTCGGAAATCTGCTGGTAGTTCCCGTGCTCGACGATGATGTCGTTATCGTTCAGATCCAGCACGCCGCCCGGCACCATCGACAGCGTATCCAGCCGCATGGTCGACCCGCCGCTGGCAACCGTGTTGACGGTCATACGTCCCGCCACCGTGAGCGACTTCTCATTGACCTTTGCCGCCGTCAGCTTCGCCGCACCGTCGACAACAGTGGAGCCGGGGCTCACCAAGTTGGTGATCACCGAATTCCCGGCCTCGAAGTACTTCGTTCCCGAGCTCGTGAACGTGCCCGATCCGGTGACGTTGCCCAGGAAAATCGCCGACGATCCCGCCGTGATCCGGAACTCGCTTCCGCTGTTCAGCGCCAGGGCGCTGTTGAACGTGGCGGTGGAATTTCCTGTGACGATGATCTTGCCGCCGGAGGTGTTGGTCAGTGCTCCCGTCACGGTCATCTGCGCGCCGCTCACCGAGAGCGTCCCGCTGTTGCTCGTGGGCGCGTTCAGCATCGTGCTGCCGCCGGAAAAAGAGATCAGCGCGTTGTTGTTCAGGCTATTGGTGCGGAACGTTCCGTAGCCGACGATCATTCCGCCGGTGCCGTTGGTCAGCCCGTTACCGCCGCCGAACTCGATGGTGCCACCGGCCATGCTGATGGTTCCGTTGTTGGCGCCGGCGTTGCCGGTGAAGAGGATCTTGTTGCCGCTCGTGACGGCGATGGTGGAGCCGGCGTTCTTTGTCACCGGGTTGATGATGTTCAGCGTGCCGCCGATCGCTTCGATCGTGCCGTGGTTAATGATCGACGCGGTGATCTTGCCGTGGCCTTGAATCGTCGCGCCGCTCACATTGGTAAGGAAATTTGGGCTGGAAAGCTGCGCGGTGTCGCTCGTGAGCTCGACGATGCCCACGTTGGTGAACGACGGATTAATTTTCAGCATGCCGTCATCGATGATGATGGTCCCATTGCTGTTGATATTCGAGTTGATCGTGCCGTGGCCAACAATCGTCCCTTCCGGGTTGTTCACGATCTGGCCGGTCCCGCTGATCGTGGCGCCGTTCAGTCGAACGAACCCGCTGTTGTAGAAGCCATTGCCGCTGAGCTGGAGCAGGCGTCCTTCTTCCAGATGAATCTCGGCGCCGCCGCTGTTGACGTTGGTGCCGGTGTTGGCCAGGACGAGCGTGCCGTTCTCCTGCTTGATCACACCGGTGTTCATGATCCCGCCGCTGCCTCCGAGCGTGCCAAAGCCGCGCAGGATGGAGTTGTTGGTCAG
>DASVUC010000273.1:0-2715 GCA_036387255.1 Tepidisphaeraceae bacterium
AGGGCGAAGACTTCCGTGCCGCCAGCGCCTTCCTTGCTCACGAAGCGCTGCACACGGACACCAGCAACGCCCTCTATGAAGAAGAATTCGCCAACGTTGCCGAAATCATGGTCTACGCCCAGCAGGCGCTGGTCGACAAGACCTTCCTCTCCGGCCAGACCGCTCTCGTGAACCGAGAGAACGAGCGCCTCTACGCGATGCTCGAATCAGGCCGCGCCATCTTCCCGTATGTCGGTCTGCTCCAGGGCGCCATCCGCAACTCGACGCCGAGTGGCGTCTTCCTCGGCGGCATCAGCAACCCCTCCGACGGCAAGGGACGCTACATCAGCTTCAGCAACTTCGTCGAACGCGAATATCAGTTGCGCGGCTCACCCGCGAATCCCACCCCGGGCAACGCCATCCTGAATCAGTACTACGCCAACATGAAGGGAACCGCCGCTCCCGCTGGCTTGCAGTTCAGCCAGTCCCTCATCCAGGACATCGACGGCTTCCAGCAGATCATCGGAACCAAGCAGGCAATTACCCTCGCCGGCGCACTCCGCCTCGGCCTCTCGTAAGCCTCGATCAATTATCAGTCGAACCCGAACCCCGCGCCTCACCGCGCGGGGTTCTTTTTTGAGTAGCGCAGTCCCCGCGACTGTAGCGAGAGCGACCGCAAAATTTTTTTATGCGCTTTAGCCGACGCTACGCGTCGCGCGTCTTCCCCCACGATCCACAGCGCTTCAAGCATCACCCAGAAACCGGCTCGCAATCCCCGCGGGCGGAATCGGACAAGCATCCTGCCGCCCAAACACCCGATAACGATTTCGCGCGATCAAATTGTAAACCCAATCGCGCAAGAACCCTGGCACCACCATGAACACATACATCAGCGGCCAGGGAAACCGCATCCGCCGCGCAATCCGCAGCGCCGCCGTCGATCGCACGAACACCCGCCCCTGCTCGATCAGCACCATTGAGCTCAGCGCATCCGTCGGCAACTGATGCGCCTCGAGCAATTTCCGTCCGGTCGCTGATTGCAGCGCCGCGAACCTGAAGTATTCCCGCGGATCTCGCTTGATGATGAATCGCACCGACCCATTGCAAAAATTGCAAACGCCGTCAAACAGCACCACCGCCTGCCGCACGCTAGCCGAGCTTTCTGTCATGAAACCTCGTTCTCATTGTAGCAGCATCCGCCAGCTCCGCGCCCGCTTCACCTCTTTCACCACCTGTGGTTGTCGATTGCCTTCGCGTCACGACGCGCCCCCCGCCCCGCATTACAATCTCCTCATGCCCGAACGCATCACCATCCTTGGCAACGGCGCCATGGCCACCGTCTGCTCGATCCTGCTCACCCAGAACGGGCACCACGTGACGATGTGGGGGGCCTTTGAAGAATCAATCGATCGCCTGATCCAGGACCGCGAGCAGCGCCGCCTCCTTCCGGGCGTTCGCGTCCCGCCCGACGTCGACCTCACCGCTAACGACCTTGATTGCTTTGCCGACTGCACGATTATCCTCTCCGCCATCCCCACGCAGTACGTGCGCAGCGTCTGGGAGCGCTTAAAGCGGCACTGGCCGGGCAACATCCCCATCGTTTCGGTGGCCAAGGGAATCGAAAACCAAACCCTCCTCCGCCCCACGCAGATCATCTGCGACGTCCTCGGCACGTCGCCCAATGTTGCCGCGCTCTCCGGCCCCAACATCGCCGCCGAATTGGCCAAGTATCTTCCCGCCACCGCCGTCGCTGCCGCCGAAGACGAAGCTTTCGCCCAGCGCGTGCAATCCGCTTTTTCAACTCAGTGGTTCCGCATCTACACCAACACCGACGTCGTCGGCGTCGAGCTTGCCGGCGCATCCAAGAACGTCATCGCCATCGCCGCCGGAATCCTCGACGGTCTCGCCGCCGGTGACAACGCAAAAGCCGCCCTCGTCACCCGCGGGCTCGTCGAGATCACCCGCCTCGGCGTCGCCATGGGCGGACGCGAAGCCACCTTCCACGGCCTCGCTGGCGTCGGTGATCTCATCACCACCTGCGTCTCCCCTCAAGGCCGCAACCGCACCGTCGGCGAGCAAATCGGCAAAGGCAAAAAGCTCAAAGACGTCCTCGCGAACATGGACTCCGTCGCCGAAGGCGTCCCCACCACCCAATCGGTCCGCGCCTTAGCGCAGCGCCACGACGTCAACATGCCCATCACCGAAGCCGTCCACTCCGTCCTCTTCGAAGACAAAGACGTCCTACACGCCCTAACCGAACTTATGATGAGAGACCCCAAACCCGAACAGTCGGCGTAGACTCCTCCCCCTCTTCCCCCCTCCCAGGGCTGCTCTCTCTTCCCCTCTCCCGGTACTCCGGGAGAGGGTAGGGTGAGGGCTCTTCTTCGACCACCAGAAGCCAAATTTCGCCAACAAGTCTCCCCCTCTCCCGTACCCGGGAGAGGGCAGGGGTGAGGGCGTTTCTCTTCTTCACTCATACCGAAGCGCCTCAATCGGATCCAACCGCGAAGCCTTCCAAGCCGGATAATACCCAAACGCCACCCCCACCAGCGCCGACACCGCCACCGACACAACAATCGTTGGAATCGAAATCGCCGTCGGCCACTTCAGCACCCCCCGCACCAGCAGAGAACTCCCCCTCCCCAACAGAATCCCAAACAATCCCCCCGCCAGACAAAGCACAATCGCCTCCGCCAGGAACTGCCACAAAATGTGCCGAGCCCGAGCACCCACCGC
>DASVUC010000274.1:0-12908 GCA_036387255.1 Tepidisphaeraceae bacterium
CAGCGCCGCGACTCGGGCGCTGAGGCACGGGCGCTGAAGGAGCCGGACGGTCAGAAGGAGGGTCGGTTGCAGAAGGAGCCGGCCACGACCGAATCCTCAGCGGCCCCGAAGAGCGGCGCACCCGCCACCACAGGCGCCAGCCACGTCAACACGCACAGCCTGCGTCAGCTTCAGGCGGATATCGCTCAAGCCGCGGAAGATGCGGATGTGCTCGTGCTTGGAGTCATGACACCCGCGGGGGCGTATCCAGAGCTTAGCGAGCACCGCATGCGCATGCGCGTGGCGCTTCTGGAAGGGCTGGGCGTGCGCGGCTTCGAGCCGATGGATACGGAACATGTCGGGTACTTCTCGCTGCCGTGGACCTGGCAACAGTTTGATCGTCCCGGCGAAGCGGCTGATAAAGCCTTGCGCGAGCAGATCAACAATGATGAGAGGAAGTACAACCCACTGATCATCCCATACGAGTGGTGCGGGATTTCGGCGGTTCAGATGGCCAGCACCGCCGTGCCGGACACGCAGCCCACTGCCGCTCCTTCTAACGGGAAGAAAAAGCGCTCGCGCAAACCGTCCGCGGGCGCCGCGCTGAGCGAGGCGCCCTCCACGGCTCCCGCCGCTCCAGCCAGCAATACAGCGGCAGCGAGTCAACCCGCCTCAAAGCCGGTGACGCGCGTCCGGCACGTCACCACGACGCAGGCAACTGCCACAACGCAGGCGGTGCTCCCTGGTTCGGTGCTGGTTTTGTGGCTTCCCGAAGAGGCGATGCAGGATCTCCCGCTGACCCGCCTGGGCGCTGTCCTTGAAGCGATTAAGAAGATGAACCCCGCGCCAAAGAAGCGCGTGCTGACGAAGATCATCGGCCCACGAACATCGTCAACGCTGCGCCAGATGGTGGCCGAGGCATGGAATGGACTGGAGGACCGGACCAAGCAGGCGCTCCAGGGTTTAACGATGTACGCGGCGACGCCCACAGCCGAGGATGGCATCCTGCTCCACGACCTGCCGTACTACAACCTGGCGGGGCAAGAGACGGTGCCCGCATTTTTTAAGCGGATGTGCTCGCGAAATTCGGGGAAGGAGCCGACGCTCTCCTTCGTGCGGACAACCGTCGATGACCGGGCCATGAGCGATGCGCTGGTGGATGAACTGGAACTTCGGGGGATTCACGTTCGCCCCACCGCCAAAGCTGCCGGCGACGAATGTGACGAAGAGAAACCGAGGAAACCGGAGAAGCTGGACGAAGTGGCAGTGGTGGCGGAGTGGGACACGTTCTACGGGCGTGCGCTGCCTTACAGCTTCGCCTCGGCGATGCTGCGTGACAACGGCGGGCCTGACCTGGTGCAGGCGCTGCTGGGCAGCAACTCCACCATTTTTCCGAAGAATCTTCATCCGTTCGTTTATCTGCGCGGGCTGGACGGTATTACTGCCGCCGAGACCGCGGCGGCAGCGAAAAAGAACGCGGGCGATTCAACCGAAAAATCGCAGCAGCAACAACAGGCGCTTAAAACCGGCGCGCCCACCGAAGTCCCGGAAGGACAGAACCAGTCGGATTACCTTCGTCGCCTGGCGGATCAGCTTGCGAACCTGAACGAGTCGCTGCATGCCAAAGGCAGGAGCCTGCGCGCCGTCGGCGTGCTGGGGACGGACGTGTATGACAAGCTGCTGGTGCTGCGGGCGCTCCGCGATCGGCTGCCTGGGGTCGTCTTCTTCACGACCGGGCTCGATGCGCGCTACTCACTCCCGGGGGAGTGGTCGGCGACGCACAACCTGGTGGTCACCTCTCCGTTCGGCCTTCGCCTGCACCGAGTCCGCCAGCGGAACATCCCGCCGTTTCGCGATTCGGATCAGACCGCCATGTTCTCGGCGAGCCTGGTGGCTTTGGGTGAGACCGTCCCCAAGGTTGTGGATCCACCGCGGCGCTACGAGGTCTCGCGCAATGGGCCTTGGGATCTGACGGTGGATACGCAAAACAAGGAGCGGCTCAGCGCGAAGACGGCTTCGGAACTCCCTGAGAACCTGGGTCAGTCCGCCAACTTCCTTCATCCGCCGCGCTACGACCTTGGGCACTGGACGTTTCAGATGACGATCCTGGGTGCGATCTTGGTGCTCTTGGCGCTGCTGCTGGTGCCGGTCTTTGTGCTGGGCGTCCGGCCGGCGAACATCGAATGGTGGCGCGTGGCGGCGACGGGGCTGGTGCCGCTGGTGGGCGTGGCTGGAATCTTCTTAGGTCTGTTTCTGCTCCGGAATTCGCTGGGCATGACAGACGAACCCTTGGGAGTTTTTGACGGAATCAGCGTCTGGCCGACGGAGGTGGTTCGCGCCCTTGCCGCAGTGTTGTCGGTTCATTTTATCATCGAGGGGCTGGCGAAGACGAAGCAGAACAACCAGGATTTGGGCAAGTGGTTCAACCTCGAACTCAAGGTTCCGCAGAACCCTGACCCCAATTACCCGGAGGCCAAGCTTGAGCCGGACCCACCGGCGCCGCAGCAACAGGCTCACCACCAGGGCGCAGCGGGGAATCAGCCGCAGGCGCCTCAGCCGCCAACCGCCAACTGGGACTATCTCCGTCCACCGCAGGCTCCAAAGTGGTATTGGAGATGGCGGCTGGACAAGTGGTTCGTGTACGGCGGCGACAAAGTCTACGCGCAGAACTTGTGGTGGGAATATCTGGCGCGCGGACGCATCGGGCCGCGCCTGGCGAGATTCATCACGATGTCGCTGTTGTACATTTGGCTGGCCTATTTCATCGCGGGGTTGTTGCCCATGCCTCAAGCACCCATTCGTGGTGAATGGGCGACGTCGGTGGACAAATGGTGCCTGCGTGTCAGCGTCGCCGCGTCCGTGCTGCTGACTTTCTACGTGCTGGATTCCACTTACCTCAACAAGCGTTTTATCGATCACCTCACGCGCACGGACACGCAATGGCCGAAACGGGCATTTACCCACTACGGCTGTCTGACTCCCGCCGATGTTCGAGAGTATCTCGATATCCGCCTGATCGCGATGCGAACGCAGGTGGTCGGCGGCGTGATCTACTATCCGTTCTTTATCTTCTTCCTGATGCTGCTCGGACGAAACGCGCTGTTCGACGACTGGTCCTGGCCGATCGGACTTCTGTTCGTATTGTTCATGAACCTCACGCTGGCGGTGATGGGCGCGCTGATGCTGCGTGATTCGGCTGAAGTGGCTCGCAACCAGGCGGTCGAAAAGCTGCGAGGCAGGATGCTCGTCTACCACGGCCAAAACCAAGGCGAGATCGCGCGGGCGCTGGAGAAAATCACGACGCTCGTCGAGCGCGAGCGCCAAGGCGCCTTCTCGCTCCTGTCGCAACACCCGTTCCTCGCGGCGATCCTGCTGCCCTCGAGCGGGTTAGGGTTGTGGGCTCTCATCGAGTACGCCGCGCGGACGATGCGTTAGCAGCGAGACCACGATCAGCACGACAAAGCCCAGCGGGATGGTCACCAGCCCCGGCTGGGAGAAGGGCACGATCGCGCGGCTGGGATCCAGGTGGTAGATGTCCTTGTACGCCTGCCCGCTCAGCAGGATCCAGCCCAGCGAGGAGATGATCCCCGCCGAGATCGCGGCCGCGATCCCCGCGCTGGTGGTGCGCTTCCAGAACAGCAGCATCACCAGCGACGGCAGGTTTGCGCTGGCCGCCACGTTGAACGCCCAGCCGACGAGGAAGCTCACGTTAAAGTCGCGGAAGATGATGCCCAGGATCATCGCGATCACGCCCACCACCACCGCCGCCACCTTCGCGAAATTGACCTGGCTGTTTTCGTGGTGCGCCAGCCGGAAGCTGTTCGTCGCCAGATCGTGCGCGACCGCGCCGCTGGCCGCCAGGATCAACCCGCTCACCGTGCCGAGCACCGTCGTGAACGCGATCGCGCTGATGATTGCAAACAGCGTCTGGCTGAACGACCGCGCCAAGAGTGGGGCGGCCATGTTGTTGTTCGTCACATCCATCGCGCCGCTGGTCATCGCGCCCAGGCCCAGGAACAGCGTGAGAATGTAGAAGAATCCGATGGACGCGATGCCGACGACGGTGCTCTTGCGCGCCGCCGCCTGGTCTTTTACCGTGTAATATCGAATCAAAATGTGCGGCAATGATGCCGTCCCGCAGAACAGCGCCAGCATCAGCGAAAGAAAATCCAGCTTGTCCGTCAGTTTCGCCGAGCGCACGCCCTTGAACGTGGGCGATCCACCCGGCGTGAGCAGTTCCGATCCGTCACGTGCCACCGGGGTATAGACGGTCGTGGTGACATCGCCCGTCGTAACATCCTTCCTGGTCCACGTCTCAACCTTGGAGCCCTGCAACGTGGCCAGGAACTTCAGCGGCCCGAGCGGCCCGGTAGAAGTCTGGCCATTGGGTAGCGCGAGCACTTTCCCCACCGGCTCCAGATCGTTCTTCCCCTGAGGCAGGTCGCCTTGACGCATGCCGTTGATCAGTGTTCGCCCGTCGGCCGTCTTCACCACCGTCTGCGGTTGCGAAGGCGCGCTCACGGTTAGTCCGCGCCGCAGGATCATGATCGTCAGCACCGTGCAGAAGACAACCAGCAGCGATCCCTTGATGAACTGCACCCAAGTGGTCGAAACCATCCCCGCGGTCACCACGATCAGGATCACCACCACGCCCACCAGCACCACGCCGGTCGTGTAGCTGAACCCCAGCAGCGGCTGAATCAGCGTGCCCGCGCCAACCATCTGCGGGATCAGGTAAAATGTGCTGACGACCAGCGTCGAGATCGCCGCCGTCAGCTTGATGGCGCGGGAATTGAACCGGCTGTCGAGTGCATCAGTAAACGTGAACCGCCCCAGGCGCTTGATGGGCTCCGCGATGACGAACAGCGCCACGATCCAGCCGGCGAGGTACCCGATCGAATAGAGGAACCCGTCATACCCATACCACGCGATCATCCCGCAGATGCCGAGGAAACTCGCCGCCGACAGGTAATCCCCCGCGAATGCCACGCCGTTCACGAACCAGTTCACCTGTCCGTGCGCGGCAAAGAAACCCTGCGCGCTCTTCGCCCGCCGTCCCAGGTAAAAGCTCAGCCCCAGCACCACCGCGACGAAGAACGCGAAGATAAGGAACGCGCTCCAGGAAAACTCGTAAATCACCGCTCACCCCCGCGGCACACCACCGTGTAAATCAGCGCCAGCACCACGGCCGCCAGGATCAACCCCAGCCCGTAAATGATCGCCACGTTCGCACCGCCCACCGCCGTCTGCGACATCACCTGCGGCGCAAAAGCGCTGAGGCCCATGAAGCCCGCGTAAAGCAGCACGTAGATCAAAAAGAGCGCCATGCCGATCCGCGCGTTGTGCCGCTCGACCGGCCCCCGCTGCGATGAGTCACTTGCATCCGATTCCTTCACCATGGGCGGAAGGATACCGAAACGGACGGCGTTCGCTAAATCATCAAAGGATGGTGTCAAGTTAGGGCCAGAGCGGGCGTGACTTGCATAACTTCCGTTCCGCCGGGGCCGTCGGTTACCATGTCGCCCCTACAGGGAAAACGTTCAGGATCAGAGGAGAGTCGTATGACGCAGTCGCAGACCGGGATCGATTCGGTGCTTCAGGAAAACCGCCTCTTCCCGCCGGACAAGACTTTCTCGTCGAAAGCGCACATCAAGAGCATGGACGAGTACAAGCGGCTCTACCAGGAATCGATCAATGACCCGGAAAAGTTCTGGGGCTCCGTCGCCAATGAGCTGCACTGGTTCAAGAAGTGGGACAGGGTCCTCGACTGGAACACACCCAATGTCAAATGGTTCGTCGGCGGCAAGACCAACATGAGCTACAACTGTCTCGATCGACAGATCGAGCAGGGCAAGGGGAACAAAACCGCGATTATCTGGGAGGGCGAGCCTCTTTCTTCCTCCCCCTCGCCCGGTACTCCGGGAGAGGGCAGGGGTGAGGGTCAACCCGTTATACGTCGCATCACCTACAGCCAGTTGCGCGATCAGGTCTGCATGCTGGCGAACGGCCTGAAAAAAATCGGCGTCAAGAAGGGCGATCGCGTCACCATCTACATGCCCATGGTTCCCGAAGCGGCAATGGCAATGCTCGCCTGCACGCGTATCGGCGCGGCACATTCCGTCATCTTCGGCGGCTTCTCCTCACAGGCCATCGCGGATCGCGTCGAGGATGCCAAGAGCAGCATCATCATCACCGCCGACGGCGGGTATCGCCGCGGATCGGTCGTGCCGCTGAAGAACAACGTGGATGATGCGCTGACCAAGACAAACCTGATCCAAAAGGTCGTCGTGCTGAAGCACGCGGGCAACGACGTGCAGATGAAAGACGGTCGGGATGTGTGGTGGTCGGATGCCATCGCAGGACAGTCGACCGATTGCCCGGCTGAGCAAATGGATTCCGAGGATCTCCTGTTCGTGCTGTACACCTCCGGCTCCACCGGCAAGCCCAAGGGCATCATTCACACCACCGCCGGCTACATGCTCGGCACGTACCTGACGACCAAGTACGTCTTCGACCTCCAGGACAACGACGTCTACTGGTGCACCGCGGATGTCGGCTGGATCACCGGACACTCCTACATCGTCTACGGCCCGCTGTGCAACGGCGCCACCGCCCTGATGTATGAAGGTGCCCCTAACTTCCCCGACTTCTCCCGCTTCTGGTCGATCATCGAGCGGCACAAGGTGACGGTGTTCTACACCGCGCCCACGGCCATTCGCGCCTTCATGCGTGCCGGCCGGCAGTTCGCCGACAAGCACGACATGTCGAGCCTGCGCCTGCTCGGCACCGTCGGTGAGCCGATCAATCCTGAGGCGTGGATGTGGTATCACGAGGTGATCGGTCACAAGAAGTGCCCGATCGTCGACACGTGGTGGCAGACCGAAACGGGCATGATCATGATCTCGCCGCTCCCCGGCGCGACCTCCACCAAGCCGGGCACCGCCACGCTCCCGTTCTTCGGCGTCGATGCCGCGATCGTCGATCGCGATGGCAACGAGCTCCCCTTCAACCAGGGGGGCCTGCTGGTCATCCGCAAGCCGTGGCCTGCCATGCTCCGCGGAATCTTCAATGACCCGGATCGCTATGTGAAGCAGTACTGGTCGGACGTCAAAGGCATGTACTTCACCGGCGACGGCGCGCGGCGCGATGGCGATGGCTACTTCTGGATCATGGGCCGCATCGACGACGTCCTGAATGTTTCCGGCCACCGCCTCGGCACCGCTGAAGTGGAATCCGCGCTGGTCTCCCACGCCAGCGTCGCGGAAGCGGCGGTGGTCGGCATGCCGCACGAGCTCAAGGGCCAGGGCATCGCCGCCTTCGTCTGCCTGCGCTCCGGCATGAAGCCCAGCGAGGATTTAAAGAAGGAACTGATCCAGACGGTCCGCAAGCAGATCGGCGCCCTCGCCACCCCCGACCAGATCCGCTTCACCGAAGCCCTCCCCAAAACCCGCTCCGGTAAAATCATGCGCCGGCTGCTCAAGGAGATCGCGTCGGGGAACGAAGTAAAGGGGGACACCACGACCCTGGAAGATTTCTCGGTGCTGGCGAAGCTGAAAGAAACGGACGAGGGCTGATCGACTTGGTGCCGCGCGGTCACCTGCTCATCCAGCACGCCTTTCGGATGGGGTGCTAACCGGCTGTCGCGTAGGCGGCCCCGCTCCACACTCCGGACAGCGATTTGGCGTCGCTCGAAGGTCATATCCGCACCAGGCGCATTGCCCCGCTGCCATCCTCCGCGTCCGGTTCCTCCTCCGCCACCAGTTGACCGGTAGCACCATTGTAACGGCCATGAGAAACCAATACGGCACGGCGACCACCCGCCACGTCATGGGCGCCCCGGCCAAGCCGCGCGCCGGCGTGTCCATCGAACCTTCGTGCTCGTGGATGAACCCCAGCAGCGCCACCACGTTCTTGCGAAAAGCCCAAAGCGGCGACCAGCCATCGGCATCACGCCTGGCCTTGAAGACCTGCACCCGAAACTCGCCCCGCGTCCGCTTGCTGGGGACGCCCGCACTCAGCCAGACGTAGCTGAGGGACCCGCGACTGGAGTTCAAATAATGATCCCGCGGCCACCCCTGATCAACGGTGTAATACCCAAACTCAAAGTCGCGAAAATGACTCCAGCCCCAAAGAGCGGCAAATGTGACAGCGAGCGCCAACGAGATAACCGCTTTCACGGTGGAACGGTGCCGCATGATCCATCTGACGCGGGAAGGGCAACAGTGTTCCGCTGAGCGAATGTCCTGAAACAGCCTGCACTGAGCGACCCGCTGGTTGTAGGGTTTATTCCGAACGGGCCTACGATCGCGGGGCTCAGGCCAAGGTCCGGCCGCTGTTGGGTACGTTTGGGCTTCCCCTTCAGGCTGTTTTCGGGCTAAAATCGTTTGTCCCGCGGCAGCACTGCGGACCTACAGGAGCCCCATGCGATATAAATCCATCCTCCTCTTTGGCGCCCCCGGCAGCGGGAAGGGCACTCAGGGCAAGATCCTCTCCGCCATCCCCGGCTTCTACCACAGCGCCTGCGGCGACGTGTTTCGGTCGCTGGATCTCAACTCGGAGATGGGCCGGACCTTCTGGGAATACTCCTCGCGCGGGGAACTGGTGCCCGATGAGTTCACCGTCAAGCTCTGGAAGAACTACATCAAGGGCATGGAAATGGTCAACCAGTTCCACCCCGAAACCGAAATCCTCGTCCTTGACGGTATCCCGCGAAACAAAGACCAGGCCAAGCTCCTCGACGAGACGCTCGATGTCGTGAAGGTGATCTACCTCGTTTGCGCGGACATGAAGAAGATGGTCGAGCGGCTGCGTCGTCGCGCTCTGAAAGAGAATCGTTTTGACGATGCCAACGACAAGGTGATTCAGCATCGCCTCGAGGTTTATGAGCGGGATACGCGCCCGGTGCTTGAGCACTACACGCCGGACAAGATCGTCAAGATCGATGCGACCATGTCGCAGATCAAGGTGCTGCACTCGATCATTGAAACGATCGTGCCGCTCAAGAGCGGCCTGGATCACGCCCGAGAAACCGCCGAGATGAGCGGGCTGGTGGAGAAGAAGCGCCAGCCGGTCACGGTCTAACGGACCACGGCTCCGGCCTGTTCATGTGATTTGCGCGGATTGACGTCTCGCGCCTGCATGGCCCCAGAGGGGCCCGGCATGCCCCGTCCTTCCAACCTGCCGCCCGCTCCCCCTACAATTCCGCACCTATGTCCGAATCCTCCTACGATCTGATCGTCATCGGCGCCGGCCCCGGCGGATATGTCGCCGCCATCCGCGGCGCGCAGCTCGGCATGAAAGTCGCCTGCGTCGAACGCGAATTCCTCGGCGGCACCTGCCTGAACATCGGCTGCATCCCCAGCAAAGCCCTGCTCGATTCCTCTGAACGATACGCGACGCTCAAGCACGGCCTCTCGCGCCACGGCATCTCCACCGGCGACGTCTCCATCGACATTGCCAAAATGCTCGCGCGCAAGGACGATGTCGTGAAGAAGAACACCGACGGCGTCGCTTACCTCTTCAAGAAGAACAAGATCGACCACCTCAAAGGTCACGGCCGCATCAAGTCCGCAAACGAAGTGGAAGTGCTGGCCACGGACGGAACTCCGCGAACCTACGGTGCCAGGAACATTCTCGTCGCCACAGGTTCCGCGCCCATCCAAATCCCCTCCCTCCCCTTCGACAAGAAGTACATTCTTTCCTCGACCGAAGCCCTCGCGATCCCGCAGGTCCCCAAGCGCATGATCGTGGTGGGAGGCGGTTACATTGGCGTCGAACTCGGCAGCGTCTGGAGCCGCCTGGGCGCCGACGTCCTCGTCCTCGAGTTCATGGACCGGATCCTTCCACCCAGCGACGGCGAAATGGCGCTCGCCTTGCAAAAGCTTCTCCAGAAACAGGGGCTTAAATTCCGCTTCAACACCGTCGCCCAGAGCGCGAAAGTCGTCGGCGACAAGGTGCAGGTGACCTGGAAGAGCGGCGAAGAAACCGGGGTCGAAGAAGTCGACAAGGTGCTCGTCTCCGTCGGACGAAAACCTGTTACCGACAACCTCGGTCTCGAGCGGCTCGGCATCGCGCTCGACAAGAAGGGCTTCATCACTGTCAACGAGCGCTTCCAAACCGCCGTCGAATCTGTCTACGCCATCGGCGACGTCATCGGCGGCATCACGCTCGCCCACAAGGCCGAAGAAGAGGGCGTCGCCGCCGTCGAAGCGATGGCCGGCCACCACGCCCATGTCAATTACCACGCCTGCCCCAGCGTCGTCTACACGCACCCGCAGCTCGCGCAGGTCGGCTTGCGCGAAGAGGACGCCAAGGCGAAGGGGCCGATCAAGATCGGCAAGTTCCCCTTCACCGCCAACGGCTACGCCCGGGCCATCGATGAAGTGGATGGTCTTGTCAAAGTCATCTCCGACGCCAACACCGACCGCGTCCTCGGCATCCACATCCTCGGTCCCCATGCCGCAGATTTGATCGCCGAAGCAACCCTCGCCGTGGAATTCGCCTCCAGCGCCGAAGACATCGGCCGCTCATTCCACTCGCATCCCACGCTGTCCGAGGCGCTTAAAGAAGCCGCACTCGGCGTGGACAAACAGTCGATTCATATTTGATGGGGAAAGCCATGTCGGCACAGTCGCCCGCATCCGCTGCCTCGTCCGACGCGCTGCGACTGAAGCGCGCGCGACAGGTAGCGCGCCAGGCGCTGCGCCACTACGACCTCCCGCGCGTCCGGCTCAAGCTCATCGCCCAGCAGCACAACTTCGTCTATCGCGTTCATCACGATGGCCAGCCCCGCTACGTGCTGCGACTTCAGAACGCGCTGCTCAGCGATGAGCAGGCACGACTACAACTGCAATGGATGTCACATCTGCGGGCAACGGCGGCACTACCGATCCCGGAACCGATTCCTACAATCGACGGCAACCCCTTCTACCGCGTGCAGCATCCCGATCTCGGCGGCATCCGCCGCGCCGTCCTGCTCACGTGGCTCAACGGCGACTACGCCCGCCCCGTAACGCCGCACCATATGGAGTCCTTAGGAAACCTCCTCGCGCAACTTCACCAGCATTCGCAGTCGTTTGCAGTCTCCCCGGATACCTCTTGCCACCGCCTCGACGCCGACTTCCTCTTCGGCAAAACCTTCTGCGCGAGCAGCCCCAGCGCCGCGCTCTCCGCGAATCAACGACGCACCCTCAAGCACGCGCGCACCCGGATCGAGGCGCTCATGAATGCGCTGGCCCAGCACCCCAACCACTTCGGTCTCATCCACGGCGACACCAACGCCAACAACGTCATCTACCACGACGGAGATGCCCGACTCATCGACTTCGACGAGTTTGGCCTCGGCTACTACCTCTACGATCTCGCAGAAGCGCTCCGCCTTTTCACCCGCCATGAAAACTTTCCCCTCCTCCGCGACGCGCTGATTGCGTCCTACACCACCGCCCGCCCCAGTTTCGCCATCAGCGCCAGTGCCTTGGATGCAATGCTCGCCGCCACTTTCATTTCTTACCTCAACTTCGGCTTCGGCCTCGCCGACCAAACCAACTTCCGCCGCTGGATCGATTTCGCCGTTCAGCAGATCGCCCGCTTCAGCACTTCCTGCGATTGATCTCCTGTTGCCTGACTGTTTATTTCCTTCCTGAATGCATGGTCCTGAAACTATGGCGGGAATCACCCATCCCCCAATTTCTCTTCTCTATCCCTAACAAAATCCGTACAATCTCCTTGTGGACGACTTGGAAAAATCCATCCGCGCCGCTTGGTCTCGCATCAGGCCCACCCTCTCCCCCTCCGACATCACTCACCGCCTCACCCGCATCCACACCAACGCGTATCAGCGTCCCCCACGCCCCTGGTGCCTCGCCATCCGCGCCACCGACACGCGCCTCAACGAAGCCACCGCAATCATCTCCCCACGCTGCGCCCTCTCCATCAACCCCTCCACCGGCCGATTCTCCCCCCACTCCGTCACCCTCGACCGCGATTCCCTTCTCAAACTCTGCTCCCTTATCCACCTCTCGCCCCCCGGCCACACCATCGACGAACTCTCCGCCCTCCTCGGCGTCTCCCGCTCCCGACTCCTCTGGCCACGCATCAAAAACCGCTTCCGCACCCACTACATCACCGGCCTCGAAGGAAAACACAAAGGCCGCCCCCGCCCCCTCCTCTACACCGATAAATCCCTCGACCCCAACGCACTCAACTTCCAATCCCACCACCCCCTCTGGACCTGGACCTCCACCCACCTCCTCAGCCGAATTCCGAATGACTTCTCTGCAACCGTCACCCGCATCCCCGCCTACACCTCCCGCACCAACCACTACGCCGACAACGTCGATCTCGCCTCGCCTGTTCTCCCCAGCCTCAAGGCCTCTTCGAGCTTTGACAGTTCAAATCTGAAATCGCCTTCCCCTTTCCCCTCCTCTCCCGGTACCCCGGGAGAGGACCGAGGAGAGGGTTCTTCTCCAACCACCAAACACCCTCACTTCACCAAACCATTCTCCCCTCTTCCCTCCTCTCCCGGTACCCCGGGAGAGGATCGAGGTGAGGGCTCTTCCTCTCCAACCAAACCGTCCTGCTTCGCCGACGAACTCTCCTCCACCAACTCCAACCTCCACTCCTCCAACCTCAAACCAAAACCATCCCTCCGCCTCCCCCCACCCCCACCCGACTACGTCGCCTACAAATACAAAGACGGCATCTACGTCGCCCACGACTGGCGAAACCCCCACGCCGCCACCCGCTATCACAAGAACGAGCAGCGCAAAGCCCATCGCCGAAACTACGAACGCCAGCGCCGCCGACTCCACCCCAAGCCCCACAAACCCACCGGCTCCCTCACCTTCCAAGGCTACCGCTTCCTCTGCCCCACCTGCGGCAAACCCACCAACAAACTCTACCTCCCCCTCCCACCCCTCGACCTCCCCCTA
>DASVUC010000275.1:0-38251 GCA_036387255.1 Tepidisphaeraceae bacterium
GCTGAGCTGTCGGTAGGCAAGTAGAGCGACACTCATATGACCCGTCGAATTCCACGCCGCCGCAGTCTTCGGGAGCAACCCCACGATCAGGATCAAACACGCACAAACCCAGCTTCGCATGGATCTCCTTACTGTTTTCAAGCCTGATCCTACACACTTCCCGCCGCGCATGCAGGAAATGGTGATCTGGGCAGGTTTCCGCGGCCGATGCGCTGGCGACTTCCGTATCTCCGGATCAGAGTCCGCTTCCACCGCTGTTACGATAGACACGTTGACCTGGAGGTTGTTGATTCCGCCGACGCACTTTCGCCCCTCATGACGAACCACTGGATGCAGTAGCCAGCCTGCGGGTTCAGCCTATAATGGCTGAATAGCGGTCTTACAGGGTCGTCCATGCCATTAAATAACAAGTCGCTCTCCCACCAACGCGTCGCGTGGGAAACTCTCGAACCGCGCACACTGCTGAGCGCCGGAGATCTCGACACAAGCTTTTCAGTCGACGGTGTTGCCTCAAGCTCTCTGAAAGGCAATGGCGTTGAGGTCCAGGTTCAACCCGACGGCAAGGCTGTCGTCGCGGGAACAGCCCAGGTCAGCGACAAGCGCACGCTCATCGTGATGCGCTTCAATGGCGATGGTGGAATCGATAGCAGCTTTGCAACCAACGGGGTCTATCAGCTTCCTATTGGTGGAACGGCTGAGTGGACGGGAGCTCACGAGGCAGACCTTGCCATTCGCTCCGACGGCAGGATCGTTGTCGCCGCGTCCAATCTCCTGCTCCGATTCACCCCTTCTGGACAACTCGATCAGACTTTCGGTGGCGGCGATGGCATCGTCAAGGCGCCGACGCACCTCTATGAATTGGTGCTTCTCCCGGACAACTCCATTTATGCCGGTGGCGACCAAGCGCTTTGGCATTTTACTCCTGGAGGTGCCATCGATTCTAACTTCGGCGACAGCGGCGCCGTGAACATCTCTGGCCTGACGGATTCCACCTTCACACTTAGCGATATTTCACTGGCGCCTGATGGCAAGGTGATCGTGCTAGGTCGGAATGTTGGCCCGGTCGCGCGCGATTACGATTACACTTACACCAAAGATGACGAGACGGTTCTTCGCTTCACACCAAATGGGGATCTCGATCCAACGTTTGGCGCCGGTACGGGAATGTAACGCACCCAGCATGCGTACGCGGGACCGTTCAGTTGCGCCGCTCAGCCCGATGGGAAGATATTGTTGGCCGATTACTACGCGATCTCCCGCCTAGACGCTGATGGAACCATAGACAAGTCCTTCGGCACAGGCCAGAACGGTCAAGCGCGTATTCACGACAATCAGCTATTGGATGTGGCGGTTCAAAGCGATGGGAAAATCGTCGCGGTCACGGACACCTTCTTTAACTACTACATTCGCGATGAGACGGGCAACGTCCGCCGTCGCCCACCCGCTGTTGTGCGATTGAACAGCGATGGTTCACAGGACACGACCTTTTCCTATGACGGCATCGTTACGCTCCCGCTCGACCGTCCCGAAGGAAGATCTACGGGTGTGACAATTGCTGCAAACGGAAAAATCGTGGTAGCCGGCATCCAGACGGCGACGTCGCAAGACAATCAGCCGAACTCCATTTACATCGCGCGCGTCGAAACAGCCGGTCCAACGTCTGCGTCATTTGCTCATCTCACTTCCACGGGCACTCTCGTCGTTACCGGTTCGGCCAGCGCGGATCAAATCGAAGTTTGGAAAAGATCCGAGAAGGAGAACATTCTACGTTACAATGACGAATTCATACAGTTCCAGGATGTAGAACGTATCCAGATAGACGCTGGCGGCGGAGATGACGCCGTGACTGTCTACCCTTACACCCCCACGACGATCCTGGGCGGGGAAGGCAACGACCGTCTGGATCTGACGGGTGAATATGGGGATGGCTACACCAACGATTCCGCATACGGCAAGCTGGATGGCGGCCCCGGAAACGACTCCCTCGATGGCGCTGCCGGTAATGACACGCTGATCGGCGGCGATGGCAATGACACACTGCAAGGTCAACTCGGCAGCAATGAGCTGTTCGGCAATGCCGGTAACGACACCGCTGCTTTCGATAAGCTGATCGAGGGGACTTATGAAAACCCCGTTACGCTTTCCGTCTCCCTCGATGATGTTGCCAACGACGGCTTAATCGAGAAAGGGTTTACTCCAACACACTCCAACGTTCATGCCGACATCGAGAACGTGCGCGGCAGCAAGATCAATAACCATATCGTCGGCAACAGTCTCGCGAATGTCCTCGAAGGGGGCGGCGGAAATGACAGCATCGAAGGCGGCGGCGGCGACGATACCCTCGACGGCGGCGCTGGTGCAGACCTCCTGGACGGCGGCGCCGGACAGGATCGCGTCGACTATTCCGCCCGGACCGCCCCCCTCATTATCACGCTCGGCCCCTCCACCGGTGGAAGCGGAGAACTTAGGGAAGGCGATAAGATCTCCACTAACGTGGAGCAGGTGCTCGGCGGGAGCGGGAACGATTACATCATCGGCAACAAGTACAACAACATCCTTGTCGGCAATGGCGGCAAAGACACCCTCTCGGGAAATAGTGGCAGCGACGCGCTGTTTGGAGGCGGCGGCAACGACAAACTCTATGGGGGTGCTGGCAATGATTACCTCGAAGGCGGCTCCGGTAACGACACCCTCTCCGGCGACGCCGGCTCCGATACCCTGCTGGGTCAGGGAGGAAAAGATCTCCTCCTCTCGCTCGACAAGACCAAAGACAGGCTCGATGGCGGTGCCCAATCTGACCGCGCGCAGCGCGACAAAGATCTGGATGAGCTCATCAGCGTTCAGACGATCGTTTGATAAAAGAGGGCGAAGCGGATGGCTTCGCCCTGAATCTCGAATTCTAAAATCTCGGATTTGAAATCTCAGAGTGCTTAGCGCATGACCCATTCGTGCGACTGCTCGACGGGTTCGCTGCCGGAGGTGGTCTGGGCGTCGCCTCGGGTGAGGTAGTTGATCTGGAGGGTTTTGCGGAGGATGAGGTCTTTCTTATCGGGGCCTTTGATCTTGGCGGTCTCGCCGCTAAGGCCGGAGATGAAGATGGTGAAGTTGCCCATATCGGGGTCGGGCTCCGGCCAGATCGCGACGCCGTCTTTGGCTTCATCCTGACCGAGGCGAAGCTGGCCGCCGATCAAGGCGTGGTTGACGAGGAGGTTGTTGCCCTCGTTGCGCTTGACGGTGTCGAAGACTTTCTTGGGGATGCTCTTGTCGGAGCGGATGACCTGCCCGTCCTTGGTGACCATTTCAAACTGGGGGAGGAAGAGCTGCTCTTTATCGGTGCTGTTGGTG
Source organism: Tepidisphaeraceae bacterium (assembly GCA_036387255.1). Taxonomy (GTDB): domain Bacteria; phylum Planctomycetota; class Phycisphaerae; order Tepidisphaerales; family Tepidisphaeraceae; genus DASVUC01. Next base: position 3,346 of record DASVUC010000275.1, read on the forward strand.
ACGGTGTAGGCGACGTACCAGTAAGCCTTGGGCACCTGGTCCTGCTCGGTCTGGACGACGACGCGCTTTGGCTTGCTGTACTCGAGCTTCAGTTCCCAAGTCTTGGGATAAGGGCTGGGCTTGGGGAACTCTTCGCCGTCTGATCGGGAGACGAAGCCCAGGATGCCAACGCTAAGCGTGAGAAGGAAGAGGGTCAGGGTGGAGCGCATGGTGTGAAACTCCGCTTGTGACAAAAAGGCATGATTTCGGGGCAACCAGCGGTGGGACAATGAATTACGTTGGCCCTTCTGGCGGCGTAGGGTATTCTTACGGCGGGCCGAAAGCGTGTCAAATCTAAGTCCAAACCGCAACGTTTTTACCTCCGGTGACGCTACTGCGACGCCGCCGGTCGGGGTTCGCAAGGCGTCCAAGCCGGAGATCCACGGGGCGCTGCGTGTGATCCTCGGCTCGGCAGCCCAGCTCGCGTCGGATGCGCAGGTGGTCGATTTCCTGCGCTTTGCACTGTACCGCGGGATCAACCTGGACGACCTCTGGCTGGTGGACCGCCGGGGGCAGGTTGCGTGGGCGGTGTTGCCGGTGGTGTCGCCGGGGCGGACGATGGTTTTGTTCTCGCCGCCGCACGTTGCACCCACGTTACAAGACACAATCGCGCCACATTTGATAGGCCACGTGCTGGACGAATTCCGGTCGCGCGGGACGGTGCTGGCGCAGGTGCTGATTGATCCGGCGGACGTGTCGGTGATCTCTCTTTACGGGCGATGCGGGTTCCAGCGATTAGCGGAGTTGCTGTATTTCAATCGAGACTTGCGGCGGCATGAAGCGCCGACGCTGCCGGGGCGTTTTCATGTGATCACGTACAGCCCCGAGCGGCACAACCTGTTTGCGCGGGCGATCAGCGCGACGTACACGGACAGTCTGGATTGTCCGGCGCTGAACGGGCGCAGAGATGTGGAGGACATCATCGCGGGGCACAAGGCGGTGGGAAATTTTGATGCCAGCACCTGGCTGATGTTGCTGGATCGGGATGAGCCGCTGGGGGTGTCGCTGCTGAACCGATCGCCTCACAGCGAGGCGATGGAGATTGTTTACTTCGGGCTGGTGCCTCTGGCGCGGGGACGGGGGATGGGGGATTTGCTGATGCAGCAAACGCTGCACACTTCGGTGACGGCAAATGCGAAGAGCCTGACGCTGGCGGTGGATTCCGAGAATGTCCCGGCCCTGAAGCTTTACAAGCGATATGGACTGAAGGAGGTTTGCTCGCGGGTGGCGATGATGAAGGACCTGCGGGAAGCCGACCGGACCCCCCTGCCGTCGATGCCGATCTCGTCGAAGAAGTGATTCACAGGGCTTGTCCACAGCGTTTGCAGAAGCGGCTGCGGCGCCGCAGGATCCCATCACTTTGACACGAGCAGCGGGTGAAGCCGCTGACGCAAACGGGAACTCGTTTTCCGCAATCCGGTGTCGCTTTGCGGTGTACAACGCGATAAGATTGTCCATTGCGTTTCGCGCGTGAACGTTTAACCGGTAATTCAGTGGTTTACACAGAAGCAGCTAACCTTAGCCAAAGCGAACGCTGCCGGGCTCCCAATTGTGAGTGTCATGGGGTAATGCGGGCGCGGCGGGGAGTCGTTTGTCAGCCGAAGCGGGGTTTCACGCTGGTGGAACTGCTTGTCGTCATTGGCATTATCGCGGTGCTGATTGGGATCCTGCTGCCCGTGCTTTCGAGCGCCCGCAAGCAGGCGAAGCTGACGGCATGCTTATCGAACCTGCGGCAGTTGGGGCAGATCGCACACCTCTACGCGAATGATAACAAGGGCTACTTCCCCTACCGCACCTCCAAAGGCGCTGCGAACAACTGGCCGGCACAGTCGATGTCTCAACTTGGGGTGCTGCCGTACTCAGAGATCGACATGCGGCCCCTGTGGTACAAGTATTTTCCGCAGCAACAGTTGGATAAGCCGGTGAAGGTGTTCTATTGCCCTTCCGCGGAAGGCACCAGCGTCATCACCGAGTTCGGGGCGAACAATTGGCCTGCACCAACGGCTGCCCCTACATTTGGTTTCTACCTAACCGGTTACTCCTACTTCGGCAACTATATGTCGGACCGTCCGCTGGACAAGCTGTCACCGGATGGGAAGCTGCAATGGACGGGTGGCATCAAGTCGCTTGGGAAGCGGACGATGCCGGTGAAGAATAAGGATAAAGGCACGCTCGTTTTGTTCGCGGACGTGCTGGAGAACAAAACGAACGTGGACGGGAAGTGGTGGTATGTGCCCCATACCCGCCGCGGTACGGTTCAATTCGTGAAGTCGGATCAGCTGCCAGCCCAAATGGGAATTCAATGCGTCTCGATTGACGGGTCGGCCCGCTGGTATGCGTATAGCGCGCTGGCGGATCGCTCTGAGATCGAGCCGGCGGTGACACATCTGGAGTCATCTAACCCCGGGTTCTATTGGGGCAGACCCGCCCGGTGATCGATCGTCGTGAGTTAGGGCGAGTGCTTCGTTTGTGCTGAGGCGTGAGAAGAGAGCGGGCTGGCCAGAGAGGGCGCGACTGTGTCGCGCCGGTCAGTGCGCGGTCTTGGTTCTGAACAATGCTGGAGGGTATCATGATTGTGAAGAGTCATATCAATCGGCGGCTGGTCGTTCTGGCTGCTGCCGTGGGCGCGGTTGCGTTGAGCGGACTGACGGCGCGGGCGCAGAACATCATCATCAACGATGACTTCAATGATGGCGACCTGACGACCAATACGGGTACAGGCGTTGGAGGTCCGGCGGTGGGCACGGGGTGGACGCCGACGACCAACTTTGGCCCGGTAGGCACGGAAATCAATTCCGCGTTCGTCTCCGACCCCAGCACGGACGCCGCCGACTATCAGCTTCAGGGTATCAGCAGCAAGAATGGGTTCGACTTCTGGAACACCGGCGGTGCGACGGTGCAGTTTGTCACGCGCAACGCGACGGTGACACTGGACAAGAGCAATTCGACCACTCAATTCCGCGGGGGGCAGTTCTCTGACTTCCGGCAGGAGCTGGGCATTGTCGGGTTCCGCCGAAGCAACACCGACACCACCCGCGATGAACTGTACACGAATACGTCGGGTGGGCTGTACATCACGTTGTTCTACGACGGCAACGGCAGCGGCGATCCGAAGAACCTTGTCGTCACGGGCAACCTTCGCGCGGTGAGCAACCAGAAGACCGCCAATGGTGACAGCGAAGCGACGCTCGGTCTGGAGACCATCGCGACGTTCACGCTGAATGGGTACGACGGGCAGAGCGATCTGCTCAGCACCCTCCACGTCAACAACACGGGCTTCTCGCTTGGTTTTGACAAGCCGGTGACGTGGACGGTGACGGAATTCGTAGGCCCCAGCATTCAAGTGGACGGCCAGGGCCGTCTCATCGGTAACTACAGCGACTTTAATGATGCGGCGTTCACCTCGGATCTCTCGGGCGAGTTCAATAACAAGCTTGGTGCGGATGCGTTCATCTGGGCGCATGGGGCGGACGTGCAGAACGGCCGGGGCAGCGGGGAACTGAGCTCGGTGGTCGTGAACGCGGCGCAGGTTTCTGAGACGCCGCCGCCGGACCAGACGTTCTTCAGCGTGGCCGCAGGTGACTGGGCCACGGCCGCCAACTGGAGCGTTGGAACGCCGGTGTCGGTGCAGACGGCGATTATCGACAACAACGGAACCGTGACTCTCAGCACCGCCGACGCCACCGCCAAGTTCGTGCGGCTGGGTTCTGACAGCGGGCTGGCGGCTCCTGTTAATGCCGCCGGGCGCGGCGGCACGCTGATCGTGCAGGCTGGTGCGGACCTCAAAACCAACGACAGCATCCAGATCGGCCAAGCCAATGGTGGCACCGGAACGTTCACGATGTCGGGTGGAACGGTTTCGGTCCTCAGCGGCGGCCTCGGCGACTTCGTCGTTGGTGATGCCGGCACGGGTACCGCCATCGTGAGCGGCGGGAACATCACTGCGGCCGACGAGATCATTATCGGTAGCGCGGCCACGGGCAGCGGCGCGCTTGACCTGAGCGCTGGGACGATGAAGGCGACGGCTCGCAATTTCCTGGTGGGCTTGAGCGGCAGCGGTCAGCTGACGCTGAGCGGCACTGGCGCGATCGACACGAACGTCCTGTACTCGAGCCTCAACGCCTCGTCGAAGTCGACGCTCACGATGACCGGCGGCAGCATCACGGCGAAGACGGCGGTGGTGATCGGGACCGCCGGCAGCTCAACCCTCACCCACAGCGCCGGCTCGATCACCGTGCCCGCCGGCAGCAACGGTGATATGGTCGTCGGCGACGCCGCGACCGGTAAAGGGACGTACAACCTCAGCGGCACCGGATCCGTCACCGTCGCCGATGACTTCTTCATTGCCCGTTCCGGCGGAGCGGTCGGTGTCGTCAACATGACTGGTGGAATTATCACCGCCGGTGATGAATTCTGGATGGGTGAAAACGCCAACGCAACCGGATCGCTGAACATCTCCGGTGGTTCGGTGACGACCACGGCTCGGAACATGCTGGTGGGTAGCAACGGCACCGGCAACATCAGCCTGAGCGGCAGCGGATCAATCAACACCTCGTCGCTGATCCTCGCCCTGGGCGCAACCGGCAAGGGCAACGTGAATCAGAGCGGCGGGACGATGACGGTGCGCAGTCTGCTATCGGTTGCTCGCGGCGGATTGGGCACCTACACACAGACGGGTGGGAAGGTAGACGCGCAGTCGCACGCGTTCATGGGCGACTTTGACAATTCATTCGGCACCTACATCATCTCCGGCGGGACGCTGGCGGTTACGGGTAACCTGAATGTGGGCGCCGCCCTGGCGAGCAACGCTGCTCCGGACGCAACCCGCACCCTGACAGGCGGGCAGGCGCTGAATGCCCGGGGCTCGTTCATCGTCAGCGGCTCTGGCGGCACGATCAACGTGGGCGGGCACCTTCGCGCTAACCCGCTCGACCGCGCCCGCACTGGCACGGCGAATCAATCCAATCTGGGCTTTGAGATCTTCGACGCTTCCGGCAACAGCACGATCAATGTCGCGCAGAATGCCGACCTGGACGGCGCGGTGATCGACGTCGACCTGATGAACGGGTACGCCCCGGCGGCAGGCACGACCTACAACCTGATTACCGCGGCGGCGTTTGGCGCCACCGGCACCGGCAGCACCAACGCGAACGGCAGCACCGGGATGAAAATGACGCTTCACACCGAAGACGTCGGTCAGGTGGCTCTAGCGGTTCTTCCCAACGGCACCACGAGCCAGACCCTGAAAGCGGGTGCCGGCAATCGAATCACCGTCTCGAGCATCCGCGGCAACAATGCCACCATCATCGCAGGCACAGTGAGAGTGCAACCCAATGGCACTACAGCCGGGATCACGCACGTCAACACGCTGAGCATTGCGACGGGTGCGGCACTGGATCTGACCAACAATGATTTGATCGTCGAGAACGGCAATTTCGCGACCATCATCGCGAAACGCTGGGAGGGCTACCGCGATTCCCCCGACAGCAATGCCACGGGCATCATCTCCTCGGCTGGTCAGACCATCACTGGTGCTCCGATCCTGGCGGTCTTTGATAACTCGGTTGCTCACTTTGGTGATTGGCCGTTCGGCTCAGGCGAGACGGTTGGGCCGGCGGCGGTGCTGGGGCAGTTCGCCTACATCGGAGACGCTGACTTGAATGGCCAGGTGACGCCGGACGACTACGGGGCCATCGACTCGAACCTCGGTCAGCACGTTGGCACTGCCGAACAAACCGGCGGCATGAACTGGTTCGCAGGTGACTGGAACTTTGACGGAGACATCACACCGGACGACTACGGTGCAGTGGACGCGAACCTCGGCAACGGGCAGACGCAGGGCCCGCAACTGGCTTCCAACGGTCTGGCGGCGAATGGTCTGGCTGCGGTGCCGGAACCGGCTTCGCTGGGTCTGCTTGGTGTCGCTGGCGCTGGCATGCTGATGCGTCGACGTCGGAACCGTTGATTGAGAATCCACCGCGTCACCATCGACGTGTACGCCTGGTGATTTGCCTATAGTCTGAGGCAAGAAGTCTCTCATCGCTCGCTGCCAGAGAGGGCTCAGCGCGGCTGCGCCGGCGCGAGTGGGAACATGATACGTACACACGGTGACGTGTGGAGGGTGCAATGGTCGCTAAGCGTTATGCGAGCCGTCGTCTGCTTCTCAGTGCTGCTGTCGGAGCTGTCGCGCTGACCAGCCTGACTGCACGAGGGCAGATCACCGTCATCAACGATGACTTTAACGATAACAACCTGACAACCAACACCACCGGTACCGGCTCTGGCTGGACCCCGGTGAGCAACTATGGTCCTGTTGGCACTGAGACCAATTCCGCCTTCCGCACCGATACCAGCACGGGCGGCAATTACCAACTTCAGGGCATCAGCAGCAGAGACGGTTTCGACTTCTGGAATGCGGGCGGTGCAACGATTCAGTTCACCACCCGGAACGCTGCGGTCACGGTTGATAAAAGCAACGCCACGACGCAGTTCCGCGGTGGCCCGTACTCGGATTACCGGCAGGAACTGGGACTGGTTTCCTTCCGCCGCAGTAACACGGATGCGGTACCGGATGAACTGTACGCGAACACGTCGGGCGGGCTGTACATCACGTTGTTCTACGACGGCAACGGCAGCGGAAACCCCAACAACCTGACCGTCACCGGCAACCTTCGAGCCGTCAGCAAGCAGAAAACAGGCGCTGGCGATGCTGAAAGCACGACCGGTCTCCAGACCATCGCCACGTTCACGCTCGGCGGCTACGACGGTCAGAGCGATCTGCTCAGCACGCTGCATGTCAACAACACGAGCTTCTCGCTTGGGTTCGACAAGCCGGTGAGTTGGCAGGTTGACGACTTCGTCGGCTCAAGCATCACCGTGGATGGGCAGGGTCGGCTGGTGGGCAACTACAGCGACTTCAACCTGGCTGCGCAATTCACCAGCGATCTCTCGGGCGAGTTCAATAATCCGCTGGGTCCTGATGCGTTCATTTACGCTCACGGCGCCAACGTGGAGAACGGTCGCGGGAGCGCGGAGTTGAGCAAGGTGGTGGTTAATGCGGCGCAGGTTGCCGAGACACCGCCGCCGGGCAACACGATCTTCAACGTCAGCGCGGGCAACTGGTCTACCGCGGCCAACTGGACCGCTGGGGAACCGACGACTGTCCAATGGGCGATTGTCGACAATAACGGCACCGTCACGATCGACCAGTCTGCCGAGGTAGCACGTGGCATTCACGTGGGTTCTGACAACGGCCTGACGGCGCCCGTGAATGCAGCGGGTCGTGGCGGCACCCTGGTTGTTCAAAGCGGCGCCGATCTCCATACCGGCGACAGCATCCTGATTGGTCAGGCGACGGGTAGCAGCGGCACGTTCAACATGACCGGCGGCAACATCACGGTCGACAACGGCGGCGATGGCGATTTCATCATCGGTGACTTCGGGACGGCTACCGGCACGATGTCCGGCGGTTCCATCACGGCTGCCGACGAATTCATCGTCGGCGCGGGCACCACCGGTAACGGCAACTTCACCATGACCGGCGGCACGATCACGACCTTGGGCCGAAACTTCGTCGTGGGCCTTGACGGCACCGGCGTAGCCAACATCAGCGGCACCAGCGTCCTCCACCCCAACGAAGTCTTTGTCGGGATCAACGGGCATGGTGAATTGAACTTCGGCGGAACCGCCGCAATCAACGCCGCATGGTTCTGGACCGGCCGCGGTGCAGGATCGACGTCCACCGTCACGCAGAGCGGTGGCAGCATCAACCTTGGCATCGGCTTCATCAATGGCCAAAACTCGGTATCCACCCACAACATGAGCGGCGGGTCAATCAGTGCGTTGATCTACGTCGCCGGCGACGGGGACCTGGGTAACGGCACGCTGAACCTCAGCGGAACCGGCTCGATCAACTGCGCCAACGACTTCTGGGTCGGTGCGTGGGGAACGGCGCACGGCACCGTCAATCAACAGGGTGGCTCGGTAAGCTCCAACTGGATCTTCGTCGGACGCCAGGGCCAGGGCACCTATAACATGTCCGGCGGTACGCTTTCGCAGAGCGGGGACGGCAATATGTTTGTTGGCCACGACGGCTGGGGCCCGTTGCTTGGCGACGGGTTCTTCAATCAGACCGGCGGTGCGGTCTCGGTGCAGAACAACCTGCGCATGGGCGACTTCGACGACAGCAATGGTGTGTACAAGATCTCCGGCGGGACACTCACGGTTGGTCAGAGCCTGAACGTGGGAGCGGCGCTGGCGAGCAATGCGCCCGCCGATGATGTGCGTGCGCCTGACGCTGGCCAAGCGCTCAACGCCAGCGGCACGTTCATCGTGCGCGGGTCGAGCGCCTCCATTAACGTGGGCAACCTGCGTGCAAACCCTGCTGATCGCGTTCGCACGGGGCCTGCCAACACGTCCAACTTCGGTTTCGAAATTCTCAGTGCTGCCGGCACCAGCACGATCAATGTCGCGCAAAAGGCGGACATGGATGGGGCGGTGGTGGACGTAGACTTCGACGGCTACACGCCGACCGCCGGCCAGACATTCAATCTGATCACAGCCGGGTCGTTTGGCGCGGTTGGCACCGGGAGCACGAACAGCAATGGCAGCTCCGGGACCGGCATCGTGCAGCATGCTGAAGACGTCGGGCAGGTTGCCCTTGCCGTCCTCCCCAACGGCACCACCAGCCAGTCTTTGAAGGCGGGAGCGGGCAACCGAATCACCGTCCCGAACATTCGTGGCACCAACGCCACGGTGATCGCGGGCACGGTGCGCGTGCAGCCGAACGGGACAACCGCCGGGATGACGCACGTGGACACGCTCAGCATTGCTCCCAATGCCGCGCTGGATCTGACGGATAATGACCTGATCGTGGAACATGGAAACTTCCAGCAGATCACGGCGCTTCGGTGGCAGGGTTACCGCGATGCTCCGGATTCAACGGCGACGGGGATCATCTCCTCGGCCGGTCAGACCATCACTGGCGCCCCGATCCTTGCGGTGTTTGATAACTCGGTTGCGCAGTTCGGCGAGTGGCCGTTCGGTTCAGGCGAGACGGTTGGATCGACGGCGGTGGTTGGGCAGTTCGCCTACATCGGCGACGCCGACTTGAATGGCCAGGTGACGCCGGACGACTACGGCGCCATCGACTCGAACCTTGGGCAGCATGTTGGAACGGCCGAGGAATCGGGCGGCATGAACTGGTTCGCCGGGGACTGGAACTTCGACGGCGACATCACGCCCGACGACTATGGCGCAGTGGACGCGAACCTGGGCAACGGGCAGACGCAGGGTCCGCAACTGGCTTCGAATGGTTTGGCGGCGAATGGGCTTGCCGCTGTGCCGGAGCCGGGTTCAATCGCGATCCTGGGTGTTGGCGCGGCGGGCATGTTGTTCCGTCGGCGTCGGCAGCACTAAATCAGTGCCCTGAGATTCTGACACAAGCAAGCCTGGTCGGGCCAAGGCCTTTCCGGGAGCGCGGATTCTAACGAGCGCACGAGAGCTAGAAGCAATGGCGAATAACGGTTTTAAAGAAGATGCGAGGGCTGCGAAGCGGGCGGACCGTCACGTGTTCCTGGTTGCCAGCGGCGACCTTCGCACCTCGGCGAACCAGGTATGCTGGCCCGCTCAGCAGTCCATGGAAGAGCAGCTTCGGCAGGCGGTGGAAGCGTCCGGCCACCAGCTGGTGCGCGCGCATCCGTACAAGGAAGACCAGAAGCACGGCTTTATCTCGTCGCAAAAGGAAGGGATGGAGGTTTTCCGCAGCCTGGATCCTGAAGCGCCGCTGATCGTTGCCGAGGCGGTCTGGCAATATTCCCATCACGTGCTGGCCGGCCTGACGACTCACCGCGGGCCGATCCTCACCGTTGCGAATTGGTCCGGTCAGTGGCCCGGGCTCGTTGGGATGCTGAATCTCAACGGTTCATTGACCAAGGCAGGCGTTAACTACTCCACCTTGTGGGCCGAAGACTTTCAGGCTCCATCGTTCCGGCAGAAGCTGGGTGAGTGGTTCAAGACGGGCCGGGTGCGGCACGACCTCAGTCATGTCGCTCCGCTGTGCAATGTGCGTGTACCGGCAGAGGCGCAGGCGCTGGGTAAGAAGCTTGCGGAGCAGCTGAAGCGCGACAAGGCGATCATGGGCGTGTTCGATGAGGGGTGCATGGGGATGTTCAATGCCATCATCCCTGACCACCTGCTCAACCCCACAGGGGTTTTCAAGGAGCGGCTCAGCCAGTCGTCCCTTTACTACGCGTCGACACAAGTCTCCGATGTCGATGCTCGTGAAGTGTTTGAGTGGTATCGCGCGCAGGGGATGCAGTTTTGCTTCGGGCAGGACGAACAGAAGGATCTGACGGAAAAACAGGTTCTTCAGCAGTGCAAGATGTACATCGCGGCGATGCGGATGGCTGATGACTTCGGGTGCGACACGATTGGCATCCAGTACCAGCAGGGATTAAAGGACCTGCTCCCGGCATCGGACCTGGTGGAGGGGACGCTGAACGATTCGGTTCGTCCGCCGGTGCGTTCCAGCGACGGCAGCCGCGAACTATACGCGGGCGAGCCGCTGCCGCACTTCAATGAAGCCGATGAGTGCGCGGGTCTGGACGGGCTGATGACTTATCGCGTGCACAAGGCGATGGGGCAGCCGGTGGAGAACACGCTGCATGACCTCCGCTGGGGCGATCGCGACGCTTCGGGAACGACAGAGGACTATGTCTGGGTATTCGAGATCAGCGGGAGTGCGCCGCCAAGCCACTTTATCAACGGCTGGGCGGGCGCGAGCGGGGAGCGGCAGCCGCCGATGTACTTCCGTCTTGGCGGCAGCACGATCAAGGGGATCAGCAAGCCGGGGGAAATCATCTGGAGTCGCGTTTACATCGATGGCGGCGAGTTGTGCATGGACCTCGGCCGTGGGAAAGCGATCGAACTGCCGATGGAGGAAACGCAGCGGCGCTGGGACAGCACGACATCGCAGTGGCCCATCATGCACGGCGTGACCTATGGTGTGAGCCGGGACCAGATGATGGCAAAGCACAAGGCGAATCACATCCAAGTGGTCTATGCAACCGACGCCGCCAGCGCAGACATGGCGATGCTCGCCAAGGCTGCGATGGCAGAAGCGCTGGGGATAAACGTAAACTTGTGCGGCACCCGCAAAGACGGGCGCCGGTGGGAACAGGCGGGCGCGGCGGTCGAGCGGCGGGAACATCAGGTGAGCGACCGGAGCGTGTAACGTTGAACCGTGTCGCGCTGATCCTGGGGCAAGACCTCGGCTTCTGCCGCGGTGTACTCCGTGGAGTTCAGTCGTTCGCGAACCGCCACGAGTCCTGGATCTTCCGCGACGCGGCGCCCGTGCCTGAAGTTATTGCTCCCCTGCGGGAGTGGAATCCGGCGGGCATCATCGCTCACCTGTTCGACCAATCGTTGGCTGATGAGCTGTTGCGCCTGGGTAAGCCCGTCGTGAACGTGACGAGCACATTGGCGGAACTGAAGGTTCCGCTGGTGGAAGTGGATCACCTGGCGGTGGGGAAGATGGCGGCGCGTTACTTCCTCGATGCCGGCTTCCGCAACTTTGGCTATTTCGGAAGCCGCACCGCGGGCTTCTCGCATGATCGCGAGCGCGGCTTCTGTGAAACAGTGGAGGCGGCTGGCCACCGGTGTTTGTCCTGCTATGCGGAGTACCTCCCGCGGCCCGCGCTGGGAGGGAGCTGGCTGGAAATAGACGAGCAGGTGAAGGGGTGGCTCCTGTCGCTACCGAAGCCGGTGGCGATCTTTGCCTCTAACGATGTCCCGGCGCGGGAGCTGGCGGAGGTGTGCCGGCTGCTCAACCTCCAGGTGCCTGAAGAGGTCGCGCTGCTTGGCGTGGACAACGATGAGCTGGAATGCGGTTTGGCGTATCCGCCGCTGTCGAGCATTGCCATTCCTTCTGAGCGCGTGGGGTTCGAGGCTGCGGCGATCCTGAGCCAGATGATGGCAGGCAAACCGCCTCCCGCGCAGCCCCTGTTCCTGCCGCCGAAGGCGGTAGTGGTGCGGCAATCAAGCGATGTGGTGGCGGTGGAGGATCCGGATCTTTCGGCGGTGCTTCGCTTCATCCGGCAACATGCTGCGGAACCAATCACCGTTGAGACGATTTTGGCGCACGTGCCTGTGTCGCGACGAAAGCTGGAGAGAACCTTCAGCCGGGTAATGAATCGAACCATTCTCGATGAGATTCGTCGGGTGCGTATTGAGCGCGTCAAGCGTTTGCTTTCGACGACGGACCTGCAAATGCCCGCGATCGCCACGCAGGCTGGGTTTGAAAGCGCTCGCCGGCTGGCGACCGTGTTCCGGCAAATGACCGGTATTACGCCGACCGATTACCGTAACCAGTTCAGGCGCGGTTGATACGAGAGCGGATGATGACGAAACTGCTAAAGACAGTGTGCCAAGTGAACAGCGCGATGGAGCGACGACAATCATGAGTGAACCGCTCGTACGAATGATCGGAGTTTCGAAGCGCTTTGGGCCGGTGACTGTGCTGCGCGGCGTGAACCTCGAGGTGCTGCCGGGGGAAGTGCATATTCTCGCAGGTGAGAACGGAGCCGGCAAAAGCACGCTGATGAAGATCCTCGGGGGCGTCTACAGCGATTACGAAGGGGTGGTCGAGATTGGGGGCCGGACTGTGCGGCCTACTTCGCCGCTGGAAGCGAACGCGCTGGGCGTGGCGGTGATCTACCAGGAACTCTCCCTCGTCGGCTCGATGAGCGTTGCGGACAATATCTTTCTCGGCCGAACGATGACGCGCGGCGGCTTCGTGCGCGATGGCGAGCAACGGGCACGGGCGCGCCGGCTGCTCGATCAACTCGGGCTGGAGATCGACGTCGACAAGAATGTGGAGCAGCTGCCGATCGCGTCGCAGCAACTCGTGGAGATCGCCAAGGCGCTTGCTGAAGACGCGCGGGTGGTCGTCATGGATGAACCAACCAGCGCGCTGAGCGCTCCTGAAGTGCGCAAGTTGTTCGAGCTGATCGCATCCTTGAAAGCGCGCGGCTGCGGCATCGTCTATATCACGCACAAAATGGAAGAAATTGGTTTGATCGGCGACCGCATCACGGTGCTGCGCGACGGGCAGTACATCGGCACCGCGCCGCAGTCGCAGTTGCCGACGCCAAAGCTGATTGAATGGATGGTGGGACGGCAGGTGGAAGAGCAGTTCCCTCGACATGCGACGCACATCGGTGAGGAGCGGTTGCGCCTGGAGGATTTCAGTGTTTACCCTGGGCTTCCGGGCGGACGAGCGGCGGTAGATAGCGTGAGCTTCACCGCGCGGGCGGGAGAGATCGTCGGCATCGGCGGGCTTCAGGGATCGGGGGCGAGCGAGCTGTTTCTCGGACTGTTTGGGGCTTATGGCCCCCGCGCTGTGCGTGGCGGCGTGATGTTGGACGGTCAGGCATTGCGGCCGAAATCACCTGGCGCTTCGATCGACAACGGGCTGGCGCTGCTGACGAACGATCGCAAAGCGACCGGGCTTGTTCTTTCGCTGTCCGTTGCCGCCAACGCGACGCTGGCGGCGCTGCCGCGGTTGTCGCGCGGCGGGTGGCGGCATCCGGCGGCCGAGGTGGATGCGACAGATTCCTTCGCCAAGTCCCTCCGGCTGCGCGCCGCGTCGCTCGACATGGAGGTGGGCGCCCTGTCGGGTGGAAATCAGCAGAAAGTCGCGATCGCGAAGTGGCTTGCGACCGAGCCGAAGGTGCTTCTGCTGGATGAGCCGACGCGCGGCATTGATATCGGCGCCAAGCGCGACATCTATCAACTGATGAATGAATGGACAGCACGAGGCATTACGATTCTGCTCATCACTTCTGAACTTCCGGAATTGCTCGCGATGAGCGACCGCATCCTGGTGATGCATCGTGGTAAGATGACGGCCCATCTCACGCGCGAGCAGGCGACAGCGGATCGGGTTCTTCAGGCGGCGATGGGGCAGGTACTGGAGGCGGTGTGACGAAGATGACAACGACAACAACTCCCCCCGTAACACCTCTACTGGATGCCGCCGCAACGGCTCGGCCGCGCGGGCTCACGCCGGCGGTGGTTCTCGCCTCGCCCGCCGTGCGCGCGATCATCGCGCTGGTGCTGGTTCTTCTGCTGGGCTGCATCTTCAACGCGGATCACGCGTTCTTCCGGTTCGGCACGCACCGCGACATGCTTCGCGAAGCCTCGGTGTATGGCATTCTCGCCTGCGGGCTGACGCTGGTGATTATCTCCGGCGGGATCGACCTTGCGGTGGGCAGCGTGCTGGCGCTGGTGGCGGTAACTTTTTCGTTGACGAGCATTCACTGGAACTGGTCGCCGTGGATTTCACTGCCCCTGTCGCTGCTGCTGGGGTGGGCGTGCGGCGCGGTATCGGGCGTGATCACGGCGCACTTCCGCATTCAACCGTTCATCGCAACGCTTGCAATGATGGTGTTCGCGCGAGGCATGGCGAAGACATTTTCGGGCGGCATGAAGGTTTCGACAGCCGTTCAAAATCCAGACGGCACGTACCGTTATGTCGATGTGCCGCAGGTGTTCCGTCTTGTGGATTCGCGGATTCTGAACGACACGCTGCCGGTCGTGGTGCTGATCTTTCTGGCGTGCGCCGCGGTCGCGTGGGTGGCGCTTTCGCGCCGGCGGTGGGGCCGGGAACTTTACGCAATCGGTGGCAATGAAGAAGCGGCGCGTTTGTCGGGTGTGCCGGTGTGGCGCACGAAAGTGCTCGCCTATGCCGCCAGCGGCTTGCTTGCGGCTGTCGCGGGAATCTGTCAGGCGGCGCAGGAGCGGCAAGGCGATCCCGAGGCGGGCGTCGGATACGAGCTGACCGCCATTGCCATCGTCGTCATCGGTGGAACGAACCTCATGGGCGGTCGCGGCGGCATGGGGCTGACCATCCTCGGAACGCTCACGATGGGCTACCTCGGCAAGATCCTCAGCATTAATGCAGTGCCCGAAGCCAGCCGGCTGATGCTGACGGGCGCCATCATCATCATCGCGGTGCTGACGCAGCGCCGGCGCCGAATCTGATTTCGCGCTCAACAACCAGTTGAGAACAACAAGAGGAAATGGTTCTGCTCTTTGGGCCGAACCTCTTTAATCATGAAACTACGTCTCTTCTCATCGCTTTTGGTTAGCGCTGCTCTGTTGCTTGTTCCCACCGGCGCGCGCGCGGAGCAGCAGGAACTGAAGTGGCCGGACCTTGCACGGCGGATGATCGATCTCGAGCACCTTGCGCGTCTACCCGATGCTGGTGAAACGAGCGCGATGCAATCGAGCTATGACCGCGCGAGCCGCTACGACACCTCGGGCGATCGCTATGTCCGCTGGGACGCCAATGCCGACGGCGACGGCTTCATTCGCAAAGAAGGCGGCGACACCATCATGGCCGAGATGAAAGGCCCCGGCGTGGTCTGGCGCATCTGGTCTGCTGAAGTGCGCACGGGCAACGTCCGCATCTACATTGACGATCAGCCCGAGCCGGTGATTGACATGCCGTTCGCGCATTATTTCGACGCTCAGCATGCGCCGTTCAACTACGCGTCAATGTCGTATCAAACTCCGATCACTCCAGGAGAATTTGCGGCATCCGGGAATCTTGGCGGTGGACGAAATCTGTACTTCCCCATTCCCTACCAGAAGTCCTGCAAGATCGTCGCGGGGCCGAACTGGGGCCGCTATTTCCAGATTACCTACACCAGCTTCTCCAAAGGCGCCCGCGTTCCAAGCTTCACCCGCGAGTTGCCGGCAGATGCGGTCGCCGCCCTGAAACAGACTGACGAAGTCCTGCGGACGCGCCTTGGCGAAGATCCCGCGGGACCGCGGCAAGACGCGCAGACGGTAGAACAGACCGTGAAGCTCGAGCCGGGCGCGACGGCGACCATCGCGCAGATCAGCGGCCCGCGCGCTATCACGTCGCTTAAGGTTAAAGCGCCTGCGCTCGATCGTGCGACGCAGATGGACGTGATGCGGAATGTCGCCATTCGTATGCGATGGGACGGCCAGACCGAGCCTGCCGTGTGGTCGCCCATTGGTGACTTCTTCGGCACCGCGCCGGGCATCAACGACTTCCGGACGCTCCTCAGCGGGGCGCACGGGAACGAGTTGTATGCCAACTGGTACATGCCTTTTGAGCGCCATGCGGTGATTGAGATTGTGAATGACGGAAAGACGCTGCAGGAATTCGGCTTCACGATCAAGCACGCGCCGCTGAAGAATGGCTTTGCGGGCCTCGGGCACTTCCATGCAAAGTGGCATCGCGGAGGCTTGCCGGTTCGCAAGGATCGCTGGCCGGACTGGCTGGTCCTCAACACGCAGGGCCGCGGCCGATTCTGCGGAATGGCGCTGCACGTGTGGAACCCGCGCTACGGCAACGCGCCTGAGAGCATCGCCGGCCCCGGCTTCTACTGGTGGGGCGAGGGCGACGAGAAGTTCCACGTTGATGGTGAGAAGTTTCCCTCAACCTTCGGCACCGGCACGGAGGACTATTTCGGCTACGCCTGGTGCGACCCCGCAGTATTCCAGCAGGCGTTCCACGCGCAATCGTTGTCGGAAGCAAACGCGGGGCATCAATCGCTGGTCCGCCACCAGGTCGCGGAGAACGTTCCGTTCCAGCAGTCGTTCGAGGCATATCTCGAAAAGTATTTTCCCGACAACTACCCCACCCGTTTTGCGGCCATCGCGTACTGGTATCTTTCGCCAGATGGAAAGGATCCGCACGGTACCGTTCCCGTTGAGCAGCGGACGGGCTATTACGAGCAACCGAAAATTGTCGCAGGCGGATATCGCATAGCGCCCGGTGCGCGCGGTTCGATTTCGACGCAATCCATGACCGGCTTCGCCGGATCGAAATGGAAGGACGACGACCAGCTTTGGTGGACGCGGGCCAAGCCGGGCGACAAGCTCGATATCATCATCCCCAACGAAAAGGCGGGTCAGCGGCAAGTGCTGGTCACGCTCACCAAGAGTTGGAACTACGCCATCGTCCAGTTCTATTTAAACGGGAAAAAGATGGGAAACCCGGTCGACCTGTTCAGCAAGACCGTACTGAAGAGCAAGCCGATCGATCTTGGGGTTCATCCCCTCGAACCGGGCGAGCAGAAGCTGACGGTGGAAATTGTTGGCTCCAATCCACAGGCGCAGCCGGAGCATATGTTTGGCCTGGATGAGGTGATCCTCCGGCCGCGATGATGTTTCGCACGCTCATCACGGGTCTCGTGACAGCCGTCTTCGCCGTCTCCACCGGGCGCGCTGCGCCCCCACCGTACACGATAGTCCAGACCTGGCACGTGGCTAAATGGACGAGCTGCGACACCGCGGCCGATCGCAAGGCCAAGCTCCGGGCGACCGATCTGGGCGTGTCCTTCCCCATGAAATCACGCAACGGCGCGCAGGAACTGATCTTCCTGTTCGGCGATACCCATCCCTATGGCGAAGCGTTCACCGGCCGATGGGATGAAGATTCCGTGGGCGCTGCGCCGGTGCTGTGGGATCGACGCGATCGCGCGCCGCTGTTGCGCTGGCTGACACGGCCCGACGGGCAGTTCCTCAGCCTGCTCGTGCCGGGTGAGAATCTGCGCGCGATGGATGTTCCGCTGGATGGGATTCAACTGCCGGACTCGCGCGTGCTTTTGTTTCTCAATGCGGGCTTCGAGGAGCAGAAGCATGCGCATGAGTTTCTCATCTGTGCCGAGGCGCAGGGCGGGGATCTGCGGCGGCTCATTAAAAAGTTCAAGCAGCCGTCCGCGCATTTCCTGAACGTGACCGTCTCGGCTGATCCGACGGATGTCAACCTCGTCTGGATCTTCGGCACCGGCCACTATCGTCACAGCCCGATCTACGTGGCCAAGGCGGCGGCGTCCACGCTGGACGATTTTGCCACGTGGCAGTTCATGACCGCCAGCGGCTGGTCACAGCGAGAGGCTGATGCAACGCCGCTGATTGACGGGCCGATGGGTGAGCTGTCAGTCCGTTGGATTCCCGCGACAAAGCAGTGGGCGATGATGTATCAGCGCCGCCGCCCCCACACGCGCGGGCAAGGCGTCTACTTGCGTTTCGCGCCGCGTCCGAACGGACCATGGACTGATGAGCTGGCGGTCTTGGAGCCTGACGTGAAGCAAGGGATTGGCTTCACGAAGTTCATGCACGCGAGCGAGACGGCGGTGGGCTTCGACGATGGTCTGGCCAATCCTGGCCGCGAAGGTGATTGGGGCGATCCTTACGGGCCGTACCTCGTGCCGGAGTGGTGCCGTATTGAAGGAGATCAACTGCACCTCGTGCATACGTTGTCGGGGTGGAACTCGTATGCGGTGCATCTGATGGAGGTCGTGCTGACGGCACCCAGTGCCGGCACTTCAGTTGCACGTGCGCCCGCCGCGCCGACGACACAGACAGGGACGCCGACCAGGTTCCCGAACTTCAGCGCCTGGCAATCGCGCGGCGAGAGATTGGTGCTGAACCAGGAAGCGAATGAGACGTGGCTGACATTAGCGAAGGGGAGTGGCGGGCGATCCGTTCGAATCGTTGTACCGTCGGATGCCACGTGGTTGTCCTTTAAGATGTCCGGCGACGGTATGGTAGCGCGGCTTGTGGACCAGAACGGCGTCGTCCTCCGTGAGTCGCGCGGCAGCACCGGAGGCGACGCCAGACGCGCAAGGTGGCGGCTTGAAGACTACCGTGGCAAGTCATTCACTTTTGAAGTCTCCGCACGATCCGCTGGCGCGGCACTTGGCATGTCGCAACCCGCGTGGGAGCAGGTGCCTTGAAACCTCACGCTCTGCTCCTGCTCCTCTTCGGCCTCATCTCGCTTGCACACGGCGGGGAGCAAAAGACGTTCTGCAATCCGATCAACATCGATTACGCGTATTGCCCTATTCCTGATTTCGTTCAGCAGGGAAAACATCGCACGACCGCTGATCCCGTCATTGTCATGTTCCGCGGAGACTACTACCTCTTCTCCACCAACCAGTGGGGCTATTGGTGGAGCGAGGACATGCTGCACTGGAATTTCGTTTCGCGCAAGTTCCTCAAGCCCCAGCACAAAGTTTACGATGAGCTTTGCGCGCCGGCGGTGTGGGTGATGGACGATGCGCTGCACGTGATTGGCTCCACCTACACGACGGATTTTCCGATCTGGAAATCGCAGAACCCCCGCGCGGGCGACTGGAAAGAAGCGACGCCGGCGTTTGCCGCACCAGCTTGGGATCCGTCGTTCTTCGTCGATGATGATGGGCGGCTCTACCTTTACCACGGCTCCAGCAACGCCTTTCCGCTTTATGGACAGGAAGTCGATCGCCACACGCTGAAGCCGATCGGTGACAAGCGCGAGCTGATCCGGCTGCACCAGGACATTCATGGGTGGGAGCGCTTTGGCGAACATCACGACAACACGTTCCTTCGGCCGTTCATCGAAGGCGCGTCGATGACGAAGCACGGCGGGAAGTATTACCTCCAGTACGCCGCACCCGGCACCGAATTCAGCGGGTATGGGGATGGTGTGTACGTTGGCGCAAAGCCGCTGGGGCCATTCGAGTATCAGCCGCACAACCCATTCTCGTTCAAGCCGGGGGGTTTCGCGCGCGGTGCTGGCCACGGCGCGACGTACCAAGACAGATTCGGCCAATGGTGGCACACCTCGAGCATCTCCATTGGTGTGAAAAACAACTTTGAGCGCCGCATCGGTATCTGGCCCGCAGGCTTTGATCCCGACGGCGTCCTCTATTGCAACACCGCCTATGGCGATTATCCCACTTATCTACCCGCGAAGGGTGATGCGGATCACACGAAAGGGAGATTCGCCCGCTGGATGCTGTTGAACTACAACAAGCCGGTCGCTGCTTCTTCGACGCTCGGCGCTTTGACGCCCAACCTTGCGGTCGATGAGGATTTGAAAACGCATTGGTCCGCCGTCAGCGGCAAGTCAGGAGAATGGCTCCAGACGGATCTCGGCAGCGCCAGCATTGTCCGCGCCGTGCAGATCAACTTCGCCGATCAGGATGCGGAGCTGATGGGAAAGGTGCAGGGCCTGGCGCATCGGTACCGGCTGCACGCATCGCTAGACGGCAGCCAGTGGCGCACAATCGTGGACAAGAGTGAGAACAAGACCGACGTGCCGCACGATTACGTGGAGTTGGAAGAGCCGGTGGAGGCGCGGTTCATCAAGCTGGAAATCCTCGGCGTTCCCACCGGCAAGTTCGCCATCAGCGGCTTGCGTGTCTTTGGAAACGGACATGGAGCCAGGCCGGAGCCGGTGAAGCACTTCGTGGTCCTGCGCGGTGAAACCGAACGGCGAAATGCCTGGCTGAAATGGCAATCCGATCCGCTCGCGACAGGATACGTGATCTACAGCGGCGTCTCGCCTGAGAAGCTGTACACCAGCGTGATGATCTACGGCGCCAGTGAGTACTATTTTCGTGCCATGGATCGCGATCGCACCTACTACTTCCAGATTGAATCGTTCAACGAAGCGGGAATCTCACGTCGCAGCGATGTGCTGCGGTCAGAGTGAGAGCTTGCGGGACGACTTCTGATCGCAAACCTCATCGAACGCGCTTCCGTCAGCCGGTGCATTATCCGCCGACCGCGGCGCCGCAGCTTGTGCAGAATTTCGCGGTAGCGTTCAGCTTCGCGCCGCAGTGTGTGCAGAATTTGCCTTGAGCTGGCGTGGCGCTGGCTGGCGACGCCGGCGCAGCGGCCGGCGCCGACGGCGACGCGGCAGCGGGTTGGACTAATGCGGCTTGGAACGTCACCGCCGTCGTCGCGCCTGCATTAATCCAGAACGTTTCTTCGAACGTTTGGTTGGCGTACGTGGTGCGCAGCGTGTATTTGCCAGCCGCGAGTTCCGCGACTTTGCCAAACGGGCCCGAGGCAATCTCTCGGCCATTGGCATCCAGCACCGTATACGTCTCCGGCGTTTCGAAGACGGCCGTGCGGAGCTCGCGGAGCAGCGAATCGCTCTTGGCGGCGGCGAGATATTGTCCGCCGCAGGCGGTGGCCATCGCCTGAAGCTGCTGTGTCCAATCTTCGCGATTGATGTCGAACCCGACGATGCGGACGCGAAGGTTCGGGACTTTCGCCAGTGCCGCGGCCGCCGCGACCGGATCCCGGCGGGGCTGCGTGTCTTCCCCGCCGTCAGTCAGAAGCAGAAGCGTGAGCGGCGCTTCCTCCGTTGCGGCGGGGAGTTCGCCCCTGGCCTGTTCAAGGCTGTAAGCCAGCGGCGTCTTGCCGCGAGCACGAATGCCCTGGAGCAATTCCAGCAGCGCATCTTTCTTCAGCGGCGCCATGGGGACGAGGAGCTTGGAATCTTCGCTGGCGCCTTCTTCGATGGCGCGCTTGCGGTAGCCGTAGACGCGGAGCGCGACCTCCGTGTTGGCCGGAAGTTCCTTCACGAGGGATGCAACAGCATCGCGTGCGATGTCGAACTTCGGCCGGCCCTCCATCTCTTCGAGCATCGAGCCGGATGCGTCCAGGATGATGTAGAGCTTCTTACCGGGCGGAAGTGCGACGGTGGTTTTGAGTGTGCCCGGCCCCTGTTTCGGGGCGTCCGCCAGTGACGCGGTGGCGCGCGTGAGGAAGAGCATCGCGAAGCTGCTGGCGAGGCGCGTGTCGCTCTCTTCGCGAACGCCCTTCCATCCGCCGGCGGCATCCTGCTCCTTGACCAGGAACGCTGCCCCCTGCGGATACCACTCGTGTTCGCCTATGAATTCCGTGTCAAGGATTCGACCGGCGCGCTCGACGGAGTAGAGGTAGTAATACAGCCAGCCTTCGCTGCTCTTGGGATGCGCAGTCACGGAGAAATTGGCGTTAAGCCAGCCGAGGCCCCGCTCGATTTGCTGCTCGATCGCGGAATCGGTGAGGTTCAGCTCGTGGCGCGCCAGCGCCAGTGCGCATATTCCCGCGCACGTCATGCTGCCATAGGAACTGGAGGGACTTCGGTACGCCCATCCGCCGTCGTCCCCCTGTCGGCTCTGATGCGCCTTGAGCGCCCGCGTCCAAATTTCCGCAGAGGGTTTTGCGCGGCTTCGGCTGGCGGCGTGAAGCCCGAGCAGCGCGTACTGCGATACCGAATTGTCGCCGTCCATCCCCTTCTCCCATGGCGTCGAGCGCGCCAGCGGGGCTGCGGTGTCGGAGCCGTCGAGCGGGCGTCCGCCGGCCACCTGCAAAACCTTCTTCTGCTCGTCTTGCTTGAAAAGCTTGGGATCGAGATGAACCCCATACCCCCATGTGCCATCTGGACCCTGGTTCTCGATGAGCCACTGCGACGCGCGGCGTAACTGGGGAACGAAGGTCGGATCGCCGTAGGATTCGACGAGCATGCAGTACAGGCCAATCTCGTAGGTATCGGAGGCTTCGACAGGATCGAACTTCGCGAGGAATTGGCGGAGCTGCCCATCGAAATCAGGAAACCTCTTGTGCGCGTTGCTGTGGACCAGCGCAAGAGCGGCCAGCACGTGCTCGCGCTCAGAGCCAAACGGGTGCTTGCGCCTGGCCACATCCTCCGACTGAATGTACTGCCACAGGAACGCCGCACCTTTGTCGATTGCTGTGTTGACCTGTTCAGCGGTGAGTCCAACGCCCGACAGTCCTTTAGGTTGAAGTGCGGGTCGGATCGGCACGCGCGCCGGAAATTTCTTTCCGTCCACATCCAGTATCTCTTGGCGAGCTTGAACGGGCGACGGTGCTGCCGGGGACGGCGCCGCGGGAGTGGCCGGCGCGATGGCGACGGGCGATGAAGGCTGCGCGGATGGTGCGACTGCTTTGGGCTGGGCTGTCGCTGCGTTCGCCGGAGCGGGCGAGAGCGCTGCGAGCTCGATCACCTCTGCTTTGCTCACGCCTGTGTAGGCGAGGCGCGGGCGGGTCTCGGTCGTCGGCATCTGATACGCCACCTGGAACGAGCGCCGCTCCCCTGCCGGAATCCAGACTAGTGTCTCCGGGCGATGCACGCCGCGTTGCGTCGCGGGATCAGGATCGAGCTTGCCGCCCGAAGCATCCGCGAGCTTCAACTGCTCAACCGTCTGAAAAAACTCGCCGTCCTTCCCGCGGTTGTTTACGGTGATATCCAGCACCACAAATCGGTTGCCATTCGACGCGTCTTGACCGGCAAACGAATCGGCGGCGTTTTGGTTCGTGATGTTCACGACAAAGATGTCGTCTTCGATCTTCGCCAGCGGCTTGGGGTTCGGCAGCGTTGGGCGTTTCCCTTCAAGCGCCAGCGTCACGCCGCGCGGGCGGATCACCTTGCCTTCAGGTGTTTTGGCGTTCGGGAAGTCACATCGCAGTTCGAGAGACTTCGAATCCCTGGGCGCAATGAATACCACCCGCCCGCCGGTCATCACATCCGGCAGGAAGCGCGGCGCTGCCGCCAGCGCTGTCTGCTCCTCAGGCGCATATCCAAATTCACCGTCTGCCACGAGCTGCAAATACTTCCGTGAATCCGTCCAGTCGGCAACGGTTCCGACTTGCGTCTTTGTCCCCGGCTTTGCGTTGGAGCTGAATGCCGTCGCATCCGCCGAATACTTGAACTGCGATTTCGCGCGCAAATCGATCGATACAAACGCGAAGCCCGCCGGCGCTCGCTTTCCGTCCACCTCATCGGATTTCATGAGGTCATAAGCCGCAATCTCCACCACCTCGTTCTTCATTGCCGGCGACACCGGATTCTCCACCGGCTTCGCGTCAGTCGACGCCCGCGCGAGCACCGGCAGCACGAAATGTCCGTGCGCGTAGTCGTACATGCGCAGCGCCAGTTCTTTGGGCGCGCCCGCGGCATCCACCTGATAAACGAGCTTCCCGCTCGCCGTCGATCCTGCACGGGGCAGCATCATCTGGCCCGTAGATAGCATGCCGGCTGCGTCGAGCGCCATTGGTTGCAACACACGCTTCTCATCCGCCACCAGGTAAAGATGGTCCGAAAGCTTCTGAATCAGATATGCGACCGGCACCTGCTGGTCGCGCACGATCTGGGGCGTGAGGATGTTGCGGAAGTCGAGGTCCAGAACCAGATACTTCTTCCCCGGCGCAGCCGGCTTTCCCGCGAATGCATCCAGCAGACCCGCCGAGCGCACCGTCACCACCGCGGCACGATTCGAAGCGGTCAGTCCGAGCGGCATCATCACGTTGGGCTCAAGGGCCGTGGGTGCTTGTCGCTGCGGCGCCTTCACCGCAGCGGTGATCGCGGGTGCTTTAGGCAAATGTGCCACTCGCGTCTGCGCCAGCTCCCGGTATCGCTCCGACGCTTCGTGCGGCCGCGGGATCATCAGACCGAACGGCTCTCCCTTTGGGTCGCTCGGCAAGATCGCGAGCGCCTGGTCCCCTGCTGGCGCCCGGACGATCCGCGCCTGTGCCGGCACGCTTACGGATCCACCTCCGCGTGCTGAAACGACCATCGCGTCGATCTGCGGAAACTCCTTGATCAACGTCGCGCACTCCGATACCGGCGCATCCGCCAGCACGATGACGCCATCGACGCTGCCCACTTCCGCGATTGCCCTCTGCAACGCCGCTCGCGGCTCGACGTACTGCACACCTGCCGGCAGCTCGCCTGCGAGTTTCATTGCAATCCCGACAACTCCGAATCGCCTGCCTCCGCGCTCCACCACCGCGTGCGAGGGCCACGTTGCACCTGCTAGAGAAAAGCTCGCTGAGACGAACTTGGTTTTCCCCGATCCGATCGCACCTGCCAGGACGCCGGGATCACTTCCCAGATCGCGCTGCGCCAGGTTCACGACGTCAATCCCAGCCGCACCGGCAAAGGCGACGATCTCCTTGGCCTCCAAATCCGCGTTCACAAACGCGCCGCCGCTGACGACGACCAGCGCATCGACGTTAGCTCCAAACGTCTTGGGCAGCTTGTCGCGCCCGATCTGCGCCAGGCGCCAATCGGCGACGTCACATGCCGACCACACCACCGGCAACGGGTGTTTCTCCTGCGCCCGCGCCGCAGAAACGAGCAGCGCAATCGCCAGCATCATGCCGCAAACAATTGTTTTGCGCTCCATCGCCATCACCGTCCCGTGTAAAGAATGGGGTCGTCCTGATTGGCTATGTCGTAGAGGTCCTTCGCCCCGCCCAGTGCATCCGCCAGCGGCCCGACGCCAATATCAAACAGCTTATCGTCCGGATCCATCCACCCTTCCACGCCGCCGGGAATCCCATGTCCGCTGCCGGGGTTGTCGGAGCCGGTCATGCACAGGAACCACTGCTGCGCCGCATCGTTGCCAGATGATCCGCCCAACACCTGGTTTGACATCCCGACCATGCACTTAAGGTTGTCCACGTTTTTCTTGGTGATCTGGAGGTACTCCATGGCGCTCTGGCCTTCACCCCCGTCACCGCGACCGATGGTGCAGCCGGTTGAAAGGTCAACGCTCCACCAGGATGTCGGCGAATCATTCTTCGCCAGGACCAGAGCTCTATCGCTCTCATTTCGTCCGAGCGACCACGCGACGAGACGCGAAAGCTTTGCGCCCGATGTCTCACCGCCCGGCGCCAGAGTCACAGTGCTGGCGCCCGCCGCCCGCGCATCCTCAAATGCCGCATAGGCGCCGCGAACGCCGTGCGCGGGATCGATCGCCCGCAGCAATGTCGACTCGATCACCGTAGCGGCGATACCCAGGTTTGCATTTGCACTCACGGCGTGCGCCGCTTCCGGCTCGCTCGCCGGAATAAGCTTCACCTCGTCGAACGCGACATCCATCGCGTGCCGCGTCCCCACGCTCTGGGCTGGTCCATCAACCTTCACATGCGTCGCGTGCATCACAACGCTCGGCCCGCCTGCGAAGCGAAGTCCCTGCGTCATCAACCGCTGCGCCGCCATCAGCCGCATCGTCTGCCAGTCGTACAGCATCACGGGAAACCGCAGTGCATCCTCCGTCTTTTCAAACCGCCGCGCATCGTTCGACGTCGTCGAGCCTCGACGCCAGCGGCGCGTTGCGCGTCACCGCATCGAGCAGCATCCAAGTTACCGCGTGCGTGCTGATCGGACCGGCCGACACCAGCATGTCGGCCGTGAACACCGGCGTGACATCGGCGCGGTCCTTGCCGAAGATCAACCGCTGCTGCACCCGCGGCTTCTCGCCCGGCATCCGCAGTTCCATCACCAGCACCAGCGACTCGATTCCATTCTTGCCCGGCTCATCATTCTTCGGCTCTTCACCGCTTAAGCCACCGAAGAGCCCTCCCACCTGCCCGCCAATCTGCGTCGCCCCTTCCACGCGTCCATCAGCGCTGACGTTGTGAACTTGTCCGGCAATGTCGAACACCTTCGACCCTTCCCACTCTTCGCCAACGCGCAGAATCGCCTGAAAATTACGAAACCCGCTGACGAACTTGTACATCTCCGCCTTGTTCCAACTGGCCGCGGGCTTGGCTGCCGCGGCCTCATCGCTGGGAATGATCTCCAGCCGGATCGGCTTGCGAAACAGATTCCCCACCGGCAGCTCCCGATCGATCAGCTTCACAGCCGATCCCGCCGGCTTCCCCTCCGCGCCTGGGGTCAGTTCCAGGCGCAGATTGATCGTCGCAACCTTCTCCGCAGGCGGCGAATCGACCACCGGTGCTGCCGCCAACCGAGCGGCATCAACATCTGTCGCCTCCGGCGAAACCGATAGCACCACCGGCGCCCCCGCGCGATCCATCTCCACCACCACGCGCTCGCCCGCGCCTGCGATCAATTTTTGGCGCCAAGCCGCGAAATCCTCTCCCACTTTCCCTGCACTGCTCACCGCCGCCAGCAACTTCGGGGCTTCGTAAGCCGCCGCGTCCATTGCTTCACCCACCAATCGCCGCACCCGCCCCGTCTCTCGCTTCGCGTGCAGCGTTCGATTTCCAGGATCAATGCCAAACTGCGCGAGCAGCGCGATCGGCTCGCGCGCCTTCTGTTCCGCTGCGCCGTTTAATCCACCAAACCAATTTGCAATCGCAGGCGGCTGATTCAGAAACGTGTCGACCACCGCTCCTGCTTCTTCCGGCGTCCGCTGCACGACCTTTAACCGTGATCTGTACCCGGCCTCCGCAAGAAGTGCCTGGAGGAGCACCGCCCGATCCCAGTCCCCCCCTGCCAGTGAAGCGAGAGTTCCCTCAGCGCCGCGCACCACTCCCGCGTACGGATCATAACTGATCTTCGATTTCACGAATTCCGCCAGCTTCGCCGGCTCATTCCCCACCACCAGCACCACAGATGCGGGCGAAAACGGACAGCTCGCCGGATTCAGCACCTGCTCCCGCGCCGCCTGCGTAAACTGCACGTAACGCTCCGCCGCCGCCTTCTGCGCCACGGGATCTGCCGCGCCGGCGCACATCCCTCCAAAGCAGAGCAGCGTCATCGTCCCCAACCACCAGCGCTTCATGGCGACTCCTTCGCAAGCGACGCGGCGAGGCTCAGGTCCCTGTTGGGATTCCAAGCCTCGCCGCGCTTCTACGTCACAGATGAACTATTCGGCCTTGGCGCCGCAGCTGGCGCAGAACTTCGCGCCGGCGGCAACTTCCTTGCCGCACTGGGCGCAGAACTTCTTCGCCGCAGCGGGCGCCGCGGGCGCGGCAACCGCGGAATTGCTCGGCGCAGCCGGCGTCGCCGCAGGCGCGGGAGCGGCCGTCTGAGCCGCCGGCGCCTGCGCGGGCGATACCGCCCCAGCCGACCCGCCGCTCGACTTCGCGCTGCCGCTCGTCAGAAATTTATCGATCTTCGGAAGGCTCTTGCGCACCGCTTCATCCAGCGCCAGCCGCAGAATCTTTCCCTTGTCGTCTTCGCTCACGTCGATGTTTGCATCCGACTCGGCGCTGGCGCCGAAGATGCTGAGGCCCATCGCGCTGGCCGAATCCTCCCGAGTAAATTCGCTGAAGTTCGACACCCAGATCTTCCCGGTGGTCGGATCGACCAGGCGAATGTCCACGCCGCACTCGGTCTTGATGCGAGTCTCCTTGGTGTCCGTGCTCGCGCCGTGGGTGTTGATCAGCCCACCAATGCCGGCCAGGTTAAAACCCTTCTTAGTCTGTTCCTTCTTGAGCCGCAGGTTCGTCACCTTGCCGAGCAAGAGGTAATCCACGCCGCGCACTTGCCCGGTCTTGGCAAGCTCGCCCGGCTTGACGATCCCTTCCATGTTCTGCTCGTCCATCAGCTTCTGAAGCTGGGCGCGCTCAATCACATCGAACCGCCCCGACTGATCGAGCAGCGTCGTCATCTGATCGGCCGCCATTGAATCCAGATCGCCGCCCTGCATGTTCCCCTGCGCCTTCACGTTGAACGGCGGCACACCCACGCGCGGCTTCGTGATGTTCGACGGCGCGGGCGGATACACGCCCACGTTGGCCGTCAGCGTGTCCTTCGACGCCGACTCCTTCGTCCCCGCACAACCAAACAAGCTTGCCGAAACCAGCGCGGCAATGAAGCCCATCTTCCGCAAATGCATAAACATCCTCTCGTGGAATAAAGGTGTAGAACAACCCAATTCTGGGGAAGAGAGAGCAAAACATCCGGCGGCCCCACCGTCAAGATTGGCGCGAGAAGATCGCCAAAATCTGCAAAGGCGGTAAGTGCGCCCAACGGCTTTAACTTCCGTAAACTCGTGCATTTACCTGCCAGATTCGCTCTTCGCCTCCAGTGCGAGATCGGCTGGCTTCACGCCTCTGCGATGACCTTTGAAGCCGTAGTGCGAAGGACTAAATTCGCCCACCAACTCGACATCGGCGCATTTCGGCACGTCCAGTTCCAGCCCCCAGTAAACCGCGTTCACGATCAGGCGGCGCAGATCTTCGTTCTGCAAGTCGGTCGCCGCACCCATTGTCGTGCAGAAGATGCGGTTCTCCTTGCCCGCCTCATTGCGATGCACGCGCGTCCATGCGATCGGCATCATCGGATCGTTCACGTTCTGCTCCTGCTGATCCGTCGCCCGCTTCTTCCGGTAGTCGGCCGGCGGATCGTCCGCTTTCATTCCCCGCAGCACCTGGCCGCGCAGGAGCACCATCGCATCAGCCGGTGGATGAGCTTCATAGACGTCAGTGTCGCCGAAGATGCTCTTCACGCCGCGCAGAATCGGATGATCTTTGGCCGCGGGTTCAATGATGCCGCGAGTTGCCTCAGACTTGTGCCTGCCCCAGTGACTGATCCAGTCTTCTCCGATCACGCGCTTCCCAAAATCGTTGAATGACGCGTACGAACCCATAGTGAACTTGAATGGATGCGTCGACGTTCTCAGCGCCACGATCGGCACGCCCCGCAGGTACGCATCCGCGAAATGCTTCATCTGTTCATCGGGCCATGCCCTCCATCGGATGAGCATCACGATCAAGTCGGCTGAATCCAGCGCCTCGGCTCCGGCCAGCGACTTGTTGTTCTCGGGGTTGATCGTCCCGTCCGGATCCAGCGCGAACAAGACGGTGCAGCGGAATCCCTGCCGGCGCGCAAGGATTTTCGCCAGCATCGGCAGACCCTCTTCGCTGCGATACTCCTCGTCGCCGGCGATGAAGACGATGTGCTTGTTCTGGCGCGGCCCCTCCGTTGGCTCAAACGAGACAGTTGGTGAATCCGCGCGCACGATCGAGCACAGGAACATCATCAGCATCAGCGAAGTCGTCCGCATCATGGCGATCATGCCCTTCGCTCTGCAGAAGTCCATCACATGGCCAGGACATTACTGCGGCTGCGGACCGACGGGCGGACCGTTCTGATCGCGCCAATCTTTATCTTGTTGCTCGATCAAACTCAACTCGCCGAATGGTTCTCCGTTGCGCGATGCGCTGCCGAGTCCCGTGCCGCTACGCGTGGGATCGGCGCCGTCGCTGGCGGATAGTCGATACAGGAACGACGTAAGCGGCGACGAGATCTGTCGAACCACCGCCGCCTGACCGAACGGATTGAACGGCACGTAGTAGTTGTTGAACTCACCGACCCAGTCGATCAGCCGGTCCGCAAACGCGTTGCCGAGCATCGTGTCGCGCCCGGCTCCGCCGAATGCCAGGTCAGCGCCTTCGTAATTGCCAGTGTCAGGTGTGTCGGCGGTTTCGAGGTTGTCGTCGACGTTCAACACGTCGTCGCCATAGCCGCCGTACAACCGGTCCGAGCCCGTGCCGCCGACCAGCCAGTCGTTACCGGCGTCGCCGAAGATCGCATCGTTGCCGTCGTTGATGAAATTCGCCAGCGATCCGCGATACGCTTCGAAATTCAGCGGGTGATTCGCAATCCTCGCGCGCGGCGAATTGTAGTTGAAGACCGCAAACTTCCCGCCCGTGAACGCGAGCGTCGGGACGACGGGCGGATTGTAGAACTCCGGCAGCGCCTCGGCGCCGGAGATCAAATCCTGCCCCGCGCCGCCGTGCATCGAGTCATTCCCCAGCCCGCCGTACATCACGTCGGCGCCGCCGATGGCGAACGGCTCAAGATCAACCGTGTGCTTGAGCTGGCCCTTAACGTCTACCGTCGCCGCAAGCTGAAGACTCTTGACGCTGATCGCTTCCTGTGTACTGGCGAGGATGCCATAGAGCGGCTCAGGCGTGCCGTTTCGGCTGGTCATGATCTTTCCATCGTCACCGATCATGCCGTCGTCACCGGTGCCGCCGCTGAGCCAATCGTCGCCGGACTCGCCGAAGAGATGATCGTCCTGCCCATCACCCAGGACGTAGTCATTACCGGATTCGCCGTGGATAGAGTCATCGCCTGCTTCGCCGTACAGCACGTCACCAGAGCCCACATCGTTGCCGGCGACGCCATCCGCGGAGTAGTCGATCAAGTCGACCGCGCGCGGAATGACGCGCACGCCGCCGGCGTAGTCGTCGTAGTTGAAGCGCGCATATTGCGTCGATTGATCGACGAGAAGAATCCGGTAGATGTTGCCGTTATCACCGACGATCACGTCGGCGTCGCGGGCATGGCCGCCGGGCGTGGTGTCGCCAGCGGAATTTCGCGCAATCTCGCCGCCCGAGCCGCCGAAGATCAGGTCAGCCCCGTCCGGCCGATCGGTCAAACCGAACAGGCTCGAGCTTCCGCCGATCAGATCATCCTGCCCCAGGTTGCCGAACATCGTGTCGCTGCCGCCGTTGCCTTCCATGTAGTCGTTGCCGTCGGTGCTGCCGCTGGCGGATGGCGACGTTGCCGAGACGCTCAACGCGATCGACCCGTCTCCCTGCATGATGTCGTTCCCCATCTGGCCGAAGACGCTGTCGTGGCCCGCGCCGCCCGCAAGGTAGTCGCCGCCGAACAACGTCGCGTCGGCTGCGGCGGAGTGATCAAAGAAGGTGATGTCGCGGCCAGCAACCAGATCGACGCTCTTTTGCTTGCTGGTCGTCACGTTGGCCGCGCCGGCGCTGGTATACAACTTCGCGCCGGCAAGCGCGCGGGTGTTGCGGGATTCGTTGTCGAGCCGGCGGACGATCGACGCGTTGTCGCCCGCGACGACGTCGTTACCCGCTTCGCCGTCAATGCTGTCGGCGCCGTCCTTACCACCAGCGACGTTGTGGCCGCCGATCAGGTCATCATTCCCTTCGCCGCCATAGATCTTGTCGGCACCCTGTCCGCCGATAGCGGTGTCATCGCCGCCATCGCCGTGGATAACGTCATTGCCGCCGCTCGCCGCCTGAGTGCTTGTGGACTTGAAACGGACGTTGAGCGCCACCGTCCGGTCGACGCTGCCGTAATCTCCCAGGAGCAGGTCCGCGCCCGCGCCACCGAGAAGATCGTCGCCGGCGTCTCCGCCGATGAGGATGTCGTCACCATCACCGCCGCTGGCAGTGTCTTTCCCGCCGGTGCTGGAGGGCGTGACGGTGATTGCACCGGCGTTGATCGCACCGAGATCGCCGACAATCACGTCGGCGTCGGCATCGCCGTCAATGCGGTCCCCGCCGCCGCCACCGAGAATGCTGTCCGTGCCCGCGCCGCCCGCAATTGTGTCCGCGCCGAAACCGCCGGCTTCCGTGGTGGAAGCAGCACGAGTGGTCGCGTCGATCGTGCCGTTGTCACCGATGATCACGTCGTTCCCTTCGTCACCGGTGATGTTGTCCGATCCGTCCGCTTGCGAAACGTCAAAACTCACGCCGCCCGCGGAGCCTTTGCCGCCGATGATGTCATCGTCTCCCGATCCACCCGACACGAGGTCACCGCCCGGCCCGGCGATGATGTAGTCGCGATTGGCGCCGCCGGAGATGTTGTCGGCTCCGCGGCTGCCCAGGATTGTGTCATTCCCGGCATCTCCGCGCACCGTGACGGAATTGGCGTCGGAGCCGTCGATCACATCGCCGCCGTCGCCGCCGATGAGCAGGTCAAAGCCCTGGCCGCTCAGGTTCGGGCCAAATGTGTCGTCCCCGGCGTAGAGCGCGTCGCTTCCAGCGCCGCCGTCGATCGAGTCGTCGCCCGCCCCGCCGACGAGGGAATCGCGATTGACGCCGCCCAGGATCGTGTCGTTCCCCGTGCCGCCAAAGGCGCGGTTGGTGATATTTAAGATAACCCCCGCAGTGCCGGTTTGGATGTAGTCGTTACCCGCCCCGCCGAAGATCAAGTCGGTTCCATCGCCGCCGAAGAGGAAATCACCCGTTGCAAGCGGGGAGGCTGCCTGTGTGCCATCTGCGCCGTTGCTGGTTCCATGATTGTCGCCCCAGATTGAGTCGGCACCGCCACCGCCGGTGATGAAGTCGGAACCTTCCGAGGGGGTGCCGGGGCGTGGATCGCGGAAGTCGTCGTAGTCGCCGACGAGCACATCAGCCTGGCCGCGACCATCGATCATGTCATCGCCGCCGCCGCCGATGATCGTGTCCGAGCCGCTGTCGGATTCACCGCCGCCGCCGTCGAGGGTGTCGTTTCCTTCGCCGCCGAGAACGGTGTCGTTCCCGACGCCGCCGAAGATTTGATCGTTGCCGTCGCCCCCGTAGAGCAGCGCGCCGCGGAGCAGGCGTTGCACGTCGGTGAGTCCCGCGGGCGCCGGCGCCAGCGCAAGGTAGTCATCTCCCTCGTCGCCAAGGAGGATGCCGCCACCGTCGCCGCCGATCAGCGTGTCGTTTCCCGCTCCGCCGTGGAACCGCACCGGCGCGTGAATGGCCGGATCCACGCGCACATGATCCGCTCCGTCGCCGAAGTCCTTGCGCTTGAACTTGGCGCTGCCGTCCCCTTCATCGGTAATGAGCGTAATGTCCGCGACGTTGGCAATGTAGTTGTTCCCGCTCTCGCCGGGGCCAAAATCTTCGGTTAGCCCGCCCTTTCGGATTCGCAGCGTTTCTACGCCGTCCGCGGCATCTCCGTTCTTATCGATGAGGAAGATCTCAACGTCATCTCCGTCTTCATGGTTCGAAATCGCCCGGCTGTGGTAAGCGGCATGGCTGGTGTCGTTCGTGCTCGTCAGGACCAGCTTCGTCCCCACGAGATCCGCAAAATCCGCAACGATCGGGTCCGGCGCACATTCGACGTCGAACGTCATCAGCGACCACCGATGGCTCCAGTCCGGGTTGGGCGCATAGGGGATATGGATCTCGAACGAGATCTTCGCCGCAAGCTCGCCCAGCAGGTCGAACATGCAGAACGGTTCACCGCCGGCGGAATCGATCACCTGCCGGATCTCGCCGATGTAGAACTTCCCGTCGTACCGCGCC
The DNA here is from genome assembly GCA_036387255.1 of Tepidisphaeraceae bacterium. Classification (GTDB taxonomy): domain Bacteria; phylum Planctomycetota; class Phycisphaerae; order Tepidisphaerales; family Tepidisphaeraceae; genus DASVUC01. The sequence goes on from DASVUC010000275.1 coordinate 36,961, forward strand.
CCATCATCGCGCGGATCGCCCGGCGGCGCGAAGTTGTCATTGTCGTCGTTCAGATCAAGCGACACGGCTCCCGACAACCGCACCGCGCCAGTTACCTTGAACAAGTCCAGGCCGAACAACTCCACCTTCGTGTTGATCCCGGCCGTGATGCTGGCTTCAATATAAACCTCCGGCCGGTCGACATCGCCCGGCGCGATCTTGTGATCATCACCAGGATCAAAGTCGCCGATGTACAGACCATCGAGCAGATGATCGAGCCCCTTATGAAGTCCGCTCGAATCCAGGCCGCCCGCCAGGTTGACGTAAAGATCGATCGCGCCCCCGAAGACGGCATTAACCGACGCCGATGCGATGTAGGGAATGCCAACGCTGACGATGGGGATCTCCCCGGTGAACTCCTTGCCCGCGTGAAGCTCCGGCAGGTTCGCAAAGACCAGATCCAGGTCGTTCCCCATGAACAACTGCACCAGGTTGCTGAGCTTCAGGGCGGGAAACGTGATGCCGATGCCGCCAAGATCGTGGATCAAGTCGCCCACGAACGGCAGGTGATCTCCCGGGTACTGCTCCGGCGCCGGCGGGCTGCCGGCTTGGCCGGTCTCCGACGCCTTGCTGGTGTCCAGCGTGCGGTCCGGCTTGATCCCCACGTCCCCAAACTTCAGCGAGAGCGTTTGCGCGTCCGCGATCACGTTATTGAAGCTGTCGATCGTCTTGCCGACGTTGAACAGGAAGCTCGCGACGTCCTTCTGCTGTTGCGACAGCAGCGGGTTCTTTGTGATGAACAGGTCGAAGAGCGTCCCGCCGATCACCGGTATCGGGTCATCAAGCTTGTCGATGATGGGCGCCAGGACGTTGTACTTCTCGAGCTGGCGGAAGAACGGCAACGCCGCTTTGCTGAGGAACTCGCCGGCGTTGAGCCGGAGGTCCTTCAACTCAACCGCTGGCGTTGTGAACGCGCTGGCGCCCTTCTGCACGTCCGACAGATTGAACGGCCCCCACGCCAGGTGAAAGTTGGTGCTCAGGCTCGGGAAGTTCGGATTGCTCGCGATGCTCAGCGGCACATCCATGTTGGCGATCACTTCCAGCTTCAACCCGTCAAGTCCCGGTGTCGCGGCATTTCCATCAACCATCGCAGGCAGCCGCGCGAAGTCCGAAAGCTCGCTCAGCGTCAGCCGCCCGTCGCCCAACCCGTTCAGGTCCGCCCCGAAGCTCGCGTTGACAAAATTCTTCACGGGATCAAACGCCGCGTTAAAGTGCAGGAACCCCATGTCGACCGTCGCGTTGCCGTTCAACC
>DASVUC010000276.1:0-6538 GCA_036387255.1 Tepidisphaeraceae bacterium
ATGAGTCCCGTCGGCAGGGGATTCAACAGATCGCGGAGAACAATTACGCCGAGGCCGCTGGCTCCTTCCGCAACGCCGCCCGGCAGGACCCTCGCGACTACCGCTCGCTCTACTATCTCGGCACCTGCTACGAGAAGACCAATCAGTACCACCAGGCGATCGAAGCTTACAAGTCGTCGCTGGATGCGCAGACCCGCACCCTCGCCGGTCAGGAAGATGAAGCCGGGCGCCTGCGAACGATGGATGCGCTGGCGTCCCTCGTCGGCAAAGCCGACTCTCGAGATGGTGAAGTTAACCTGATCGAGCAGAAAGCCAAGACCGGCAACTCGAGCCGCGACTGGTATCTGCTGGCCAAGATCTACCGCTACCGCGGTGACGCCGATTCCTCCAACGACGCCTACAACCGCGCCGTCATCCGCGATCCCAAAGACTTCTCGCTCATCAAAGAGTACGGCCTGTACCTCGTGCAGCTTGGCCAGAACGACCGCGCCCAGCGCCCCCTCCGCAAGGCCTACACGATGAAGCCGGATGACGTCGAAGTGCTCACCGCCCTCCGCAACATTGGCATCGTCCCCGGCCCCGCCCTCAAGGACGAGAAACAGCTCGTCTCCCCCGTCGTCCCCAAGGGCCCGATCCCTCCCGTAAGTGAACTAAAAATCCCCGGCCTCGGTGGGGGCGCCAGCTCAACTCCCACAGACACCGCCCAACCCGCCGGCGCATCCCAAACCGTGCAAGCGCCAAAAGACTGAACTGCAAAGATCGTCAACCCTCTTCACCCTCTCCCGGTAATCCGGGAGAGGGCAGGGTGAGGGCTAGTTTCCTACAGCAACAATCCTATTTCGCCATCAAACTCACCCCCTCTCCCGTACCCGGGAGAGGGCAGGGGTGAGGGTGTATTTCCGTGAGCCGTCCCGCTCGCGTGGCGCTCTCTCCTCCACCCCCAAACCCTCACGCATGATGATCCGGCGCCCCATCCGGCGCCGGATTAACCGTCCCCCCATGCCCATGACGATGCGAGGCCCCCGGCGGCTCATCATGCGAATGCGTCGGCGGCAGTTCCTCCGGCATCTCCATCCGGATGTACCACCCGATGCACGCCGCGCTCACGAACATCACCGCCACCATCATCATGATCGGAAACGGCCAGGTCGTATGCGCCGCCGGCAGCGCCGGATGCGCATACGTCGGCGCTTCCACCGCAGCATGCGCCGAAGGTGCCGCATGCGGCGCACCCGGCGCCAGATCTTCCTGATCCTGAGCCATCGAAAAGGTGCTCATCGAAATCAGCGCAACCGCAATCAATCGCTTCATCGTGGTCTCCACAATTCGCTTCGGCACGAATGGCAGCTCACAGCATCATCTTCAACCCGGGAATCTTCCTCTTCACCGTCATCGGATCAAGCGACGCCACCGCATAATCCGCATCCGAAAGCTTCTCCACCGGATACGTCGTCGCCACCCCAAGCGTCGGAAATCCTGCTTCCTTCACCGACCGAATCACCGTCGGCGCATCTTCCACCACGAGACACTCGCTTGGCCTCAACTCCCGATGCGCCATCTGCGAGAGCTTCGCCACCGTCAGCAAATATCCCTGCGGATCCGGCTTGCCCCTGGTCACATCCTCTGCCGACACAATCGTCTTAAAGCAATCCCGCAGGCTGATCCCCTCCAGCATGATCTCGATCTCTTCCCGCAGCGCGCCCGAGCAAATCGCCAGCGGGTACTCCCGCCACAGTGATCGAATAAACTCCGCCGCCCCTGGCAGCGCCTCATGCTTGCGCTGGCGAATCAGCTCCATCATCACTTCGCTCTTGCGCGTCAGCAGGCGCAGAAAGACCTTCGGCTCCAGCGCAATTCCCCTCATTTCGTAAATACGCTTAAATGCCCCCTTGTCATCAAAGCCGATCATCTCCCGGTAATACTCTTGCTCCGTGAGATCGACCTTCTCCGCGCGCAGCACCTCATGAAACGCCAGGTAATGCAGCGGCTCGCTGTTGACGATGACGCCGTCGAAATCGAACAAAACCGCGCGCAACCCGCTGGGCATAAAAGTTGGGGCGCAACGTATCCGTCGCGCCCCAGGTTCGCAAGCGTGTTTCGGGCGCACGCGCCCGACAACTCACCAAACCACCACTACTGCGGCTGAACAACGTTCGTCGCAGTGTCGCCCACTTCCGCCGAGGCACGGCAACCCGTCAGGGCCATCGTCGACAACGTCAGGGCCAGTACGATCAACAGAGCTTTCATGACAATCTCCTTCGCCTTTTCAAGGCGCAAAAGGTCCTGCCCGCCTGTTGTGCAACGGCCATGCCGAAAACGGCAACTTGCACATCGCCCAAAATGCATGCACCCGCTAGAATATCCCTTGCATGGCCAAGAGCGCATCCGTTCAGCCCGACGTGCTGGTTCTGGGGCAGCATCCATCCGCTTATCTCGCTGCGTTGCTGCTTCGTCTTGGCAAGCCTGCTCTCAATGTCACGCAGATTACGATCCCCTTTGAGCCGTGGCCGGATCGCCTTGTCCTGATCAACCCCAACTTCTTCACGCTTCACCCGGAACTAGCGAAGCTTAAGAAGAAGCTCAACCTCACTGGCGTCTGGGGCGCGCAGTTCGTTTCCGACAATCCTGAGCTTCGCAGTGAATATCGCTCAAAGACTTCGATGGGCTGCGTCGGCGTCTACTCGGATCTTCGCCAGGCGATGGCGGATCTCGCCAAAGAAGCGGGAGCCAAGCTCCTCGCGCCTGAGTCGATGTCCATCCACCAGGTGGATTCCATTGGCATGGAAGTGGTTTGCGACGGCAAGGCGGTTCTTGGCAAGGCAATGCTTCTCGCCGGCACGCTTCCCAACGAGGACGCACGCCGCTTGGCGCTCCCGGAGCCTTGGAATCCCGAGGTGATTCGCCGCTATTCCTACATCCGCCTTAAGGGCGGCGCAACGGGCGCGGATCCGGCAAAACCAATTATCCCCATGTCCCTCGATCTCGGCGGCGCACTTACATGGGCCTGGATGCTCCCCGGGAAAGGTGAAGTGCAACTCGCCGTGGAGCAACCAATTCGCGGGACGAAGACCCCGAAGCAAATGCTTGAACTTTGGGCCAAAACGCTTCGAGCCCACAAGCTCATCGATGGCAATGCCTCCATCGAAGAAGAGCAAATTCATTCCATGGACGTCCCCGCTGCCGGCGCGCTCAATCGCGAACCCATCGGGAACCGGACGCTCCTCATCGGACCGGCAGGGGGGTTCTTCACCGCGTGTCTTGAAGACATCTACCCCAACTGTTGGTCATCGACCTTTGCCGTCAACGCGTTGCGCAAAGCGCTCAAGGAGACTCACCTCCAGGACGCGCTGGCGCCGTATCGCGAGGATTGGGGGACCACGCTCGGCGAATACCTCCGCGGGCCGCAGCAGAACTTGCGCTTCCTCCTCCCTCTGGTGTACCGAAACGCGGTCATGACCAGCCGTCTCGCCGAATCGATCCTCCTGGGCAAGAGCGTTGTCCGATAAATCCTCAAGTCTCATAAAAGGCTGCGCCGATAACCACGGAGCAGGAGAGTCCGCTTCAGAAGCAGCCAAATGTTAACTTGGGTAACTTCTGGAGAGGGCGCTTGTGCGAAGTCGCGAAAAGATTCGTTGTCGCACGCGTGCAGGCGAAGCTGTAAGTGCTTGTGCCGCCGAGTGATAACTAAATGGGACGTGACTTCAAGAATAGGGCGAAGGTGGGTCGATAGTTTTCGTACGGCCGAGGCGATGGAGTCGCCTGCCGAAAGTGCAACCTTTTCTCTGTGGAGAGCGCAATGATCAACGGGATTGGAAACAACTCGCCGGTTCAAAAGATCGTGACCCAGCCGGTCAGCAAGCAACTGCCCGCCGAGCCGGCCAAGCAGCTGCGTGCGACCGATCGTCTGGAAGTCTCCGGCGCCGGTCACCTGCTCAAGACCATGAAGGCCAGTGGCGACGTTCGCGTTGACCTGGTCCAGAGCGTCAAGAAGCAGATCGAAGCTGGTACCTATGAAACCGAAGCCAAGCTCAATTCGGCGGTGGACCGCCTGCTCGAAGAACTTGGATAAGAATCACCTGATGAGTCGCATGGATGCGCGGGATGTTGGCGCGCTGGCCGGTTAGGTGTGACCGGCGGCGCCCGACCAGGTGTAACAGAAGTAAAAAAGCCCACGGCTGAGCCGTGGGTCTTCGCTTTTACGGAATCGCACATCGCGCAGAAAGGCGGTAACAGCGGAGCTCCGCGCTACGCTGCCTCAGTCTTCGGCACCGCCCGCAGCTCCGGCTCCGGACAGTTCTCCAGGTGGATGTTGCGGTGCTCCGCCTTGAGGTACCCGAGCTGATTGATCACCTCGAGCACTTCCGTCCAGGTCGGGTACATCCGCTTGTTGACCTTCTTGTACGTCTCGATCGCCATCACGAACTCGAATTGTTCTGCGGTCATCTCACCTTCCTCGGCTGCCTTGCGATCATCCGACCGGCGGCGCCCCGGCCCACGCCGGCGCTCCAGCCCCGTGTCACTCCGCCGATCAACGCCACTGCGCCGCTCCGGACCTGTGTACCCGGACTCCTCGCGCGACATCTGCCGGCGATCCACGCCCATCCGTCGATCCACCACGCTCTTGCGGCGATCGGGGCCTTGCCCTTCCCGCCCCTCACGGCGATCGCTCCCAGGATCCGGCATCAGCGGCTGATTCTCGGCCATAAACACCTCTCACTCCCAATCGTCCACCCAAAGCCCCCACTTGAGCCGCCGCACGTCCAACTGAAGGTTATTGACCCCTCGCCCCGCGCGTTATACCCTTCCCACGCTCAATACCTGGAGAGGTGGCAGAGCGGCTGAATGCGCCGGTTTCGAAAACCGGTCGGCCCGAAAGGGTCGCGGGAGTTCGAATCTCCCCCTCTCCGTTTTCACACCACGATGCTGCCGCGACCCACGCCGCTGTAAAAGGACAGGCGGATTTGCACGGATGATCCCGGACTTAGGCGGACAGCAACGCCGCGTGTTTACGGCACTTGCGCGCGGAGCGGCGGGATCTTGCTTGATTGCACGGGCGGGCGGAGATGAGCGATGACGGGGCGCACATTGCACGTGCGCGCGATTGGTCGGATGCGGGCGCAGGGGTGCTTCGAAGCTGGAGTTACGCGGGTTTGAGGGGGTGATCGAGCGGCCTTCGAGGAATCGCGCGCAGCGCGCGAATCGCGCGCGAGTCTGGGCCGAAAATCCTGATGGCGCGGGCGCGGATGATGCGCGGCGCTGGCAGAGATGGTGGTGTAAGGTGCCCGACGTCAAACCCCCAAGATCCGCAGGATGCGGAGTGGCCCCGGCGCTAGCCGGGGCTTTTTGCTTTGCTCTCAAGTCGCGTGATTTACGTGATCTGACGCGACTGTAGACGCCGCTGCTGGAGAGTTGCGTCTAAGAGCGCGAAGGCCGATCACGGTCTGTTCACCTAGACCGGTCAGTGCCCAAGAATCATCTCCTGTCTCGGCCTTAGTGCGCATAATCAATCCCAGCGCCATTAGCTGGACCTTCACACCTTGCCAAGCATCTGGATCTAGAGCGAAGAAGCCGTGGTGCGATGTGTCTACCAAGTTTTTTATCGTAGCTGTGAAATGTTCGATGACGGCTCTCTCTAGCTGCGGCCGAAGAAGGAAAGGCCCAACAAGGCAGATAATTTTGTTCCAGCTCAAACCGATCGCGTCGCTTCTCCTAACGCCGTCAATGAAGTTGTATCGCACCCAATAGACATCCTGCCCCTGCGCTAGGTCTTTTAACGGAGGACCTGGATTCGTCATTAGCTTTGATTGAGCTTGAAGTTTCTCTACCTGCATCTTCATCTTCTCAAGTTTCAGCATGAAGAGCGGATCCGCGGCAAATCTCGCCTTAACCCAGCCTTCCGAGGGATACTGCTTGAAGGCCTTGATTAAACTGCGAGAAACAACTCCTGCCAGCTCCTCCGCGGATTTCCATTGCTTGCACACCTTCTGTCGAACTTTCAGACGGAACTGTTCCAGCCGCTTCCATGCGTCCTGGTTTTGATCACTCTTTTCGAACGGTATTGTTCCTGGCTCCGCGTGTTCGAACGCTAAGATGGGCTTCCCGATTTCAGCTGCATAATCGTACTCCCGCTCGGTGTAGCTGAGACCCTCAGCGTCCATCGTTCCGTAGCGGTTGCCGATGATGACCACATAGTAGTCAGAGTCGTCAATCACTCGGGAGATTAAGCTCCAAACCGCCTCATTAGCCGCGGGAAAGACCTCCATCGTTGCGGGGAAGCAGTCGAGCTCCAGCAGTGCTTCTATTACCGCGCGACGCTCCTCCTTGAGGTCCGTGTAGGTGGAGCTAACGAAGACTTGGAATCGCTTTTCCATAGGTGCACCTCACCATCCCTTTACGCCGTGCTGATCCTACAGTGTGCGCAACAACAGGGCGAGGAGCTGGGGTTGGCCTGGTTCCTGGACCGTGGCCAGCTCGTAGGTGTGGGGGCATTTGCCGCAGCGGAAGAGCTTCTTCTCCTTCTCCTGGATGAACTTCAGGG
>DASVUC010000277.1:0-51688 GCA_036387255.1 Tepidisphaeraceae bacterium
CTGATCGTGCAAATCGTTGGTGCCCATTTGATCCTGCTCGCGCTGCTGGACGTGTTCCTGACGGTGCTCTACGCGCGGCTGAAGACGGGGTTGTCGACGCCGCTGCTGAGCCGATTTGTGTGGTGGGCGTTCAAGCGGCTATGCGACATGATGCCGAAGTGGAAGGATCGCGTTCTCACGTTCGCGGCGCCGGTAACGTTGGTGCTGATGTTTGTGCTGTGGATGTCGGAACTGATCATCGGCCACGCGCTGCTCCTGTGGCCGGGACTGTTCAACGGAGGGATCACAGCCGTGTCGGGCCCGACGCCGACGGATTTTGTTACGGCGATCTATTACAGCGGCGACAATCTCACCACTGTTGGCAACGGGGACCTCAACGCCAACGGGCGCTTTTACAAGCTGCTGACGGTGTTTGAATCCGTTGCGGGCATGGCGGTGATCACGCTTTCGATCACTTACCTTTTGGAAATCTATAGCGCGCTTCAGCGGCGAAATGCATTTGCTGTCAGCCTGCATCACCAGACCAGTTCCACTGGTGATGCGGTGGAGAAAATCGTAGGGCTGGGTCCCAATGGGGACTTTGAAGGTGCGCGGCAGGATATCCAGATGATCGCAAAACAGCTCGTTGATCTGTACGAGACGCATCACTTCTTCTGGATCCTGAGCTACTTCCGATTTGAGAAAGAGTATTACGCGCTCTCGCGGATCATGCTGGTCGTGCTGGACATCGTTACGCTGATGCGCACGGGGTTGAGCGAAAGGCGGTACACCAACTTGCTCCGGTCGGGACCACTAACCGAGATGTGGAACAGCGGCATGCATCTGCTGAGGGATTTTTCGCAGGCGTATTTGCCGCGCACGCCGTCGGCCAGTCCGACCATGGATGAGGATCCCGCGATGATCGAACTGTGGCGCCAGCGGTATCGAATGGCGGTGATGCAGATGCGCGGCGCCGGAATTGAAGTGGCGGAAGATCTTCACCTGGGGGAAGAAAAGTATGTTGAAATGCGGCGGGAGTGGGATCGATATGTCAATGCTTTCGCACATTACATGGCGCACACGCCCGATGAAATCGATCCTGCGATTGCATCAGTGCGAAGACGGGAGAAGCAGATTCACGAGGTGGGCGTGCAGGCGCTGCGGCGCGCGGGGTGATCAGATGTTAGACCTTCCCCCCCGCCCTCTGCCGGGGTCGGGAGAGGGGAAGCGTGGGGAGTACCGGGGGAGGGGAGGAGCGGCTAGAATTTTGTTCCTATGACGAATGTTGCCGAGCCATGGACGGTTCGACGGCTGCTGGAATGGACCAGCGGTTTCTTCACGCGCAAAGAGGTGGATTCGCCGAGGTTGTCGGCGGAGCTGCTCTTGTCGCACGTGCTGAGTGTGCCGCGGATCAAGCTGTATACGGATTATGAAAACGTGGTCGAAGAGAAGCCTCTGGCGACGTTTCGGGATCTGGTGAAGCGCGCGGGGGAGCATGAGCCGATCGCTTACCTGACGGGCAGGGCTTACTTTTTCAACCTGGAGTTTGAGGTGGAGCCGGGTGTGCTGATTCCCCGGCCGGATACGGAAACGCTGGTGGAGAATGTGCTTCAGCTTTCGCGGAACACCGCGGGGTTTGAAGCGCCGCGGGTGATTGATTTGTGTACGGGTTCGGGGTGTATCGCGGCGGCGATTGCGAGCCGGCTCAAGAGCGCGGTGGTGCTGGCGAGTGACGTTTCGGAGAAGGCGGTGGAAGTCGCACGAAGGAACGTCTCGCGGCTGGGGCTGAGCGATCGGGTGACCGTGGAGCGGGGAGATTTGTTTGAGCCTTTGAAGTCGATGGTGGATGCGCAGCCGATGGATCTGGTCGTGGCGAATCCGCCTTACATTCCGTCTGAGAAGCTGAAGGAGCTGGATCGGAATGTGCGGGAGTATGAGCCGGTGGGCGCGCTGGATGGAGGGGAGGACGGATTGACGATCCATCGGCGGATTATCGAGGAGGGGGCGGAGCGGTTGAGGAGCGGGGGAAGGATGTATCTGGAGATTCAGTTTGATCAGGGGGTTTTGGCGACGGGGATTATGGAGAGGCATGGGGCATATGAGGATGTGCGGGTGCTGAAGGATTATGGGGGGAATCAGCGGGTGGTGACGGGGAAGAGGAAGTGATCGGGGTCTGCGGGGGAAAGGCAGCGCCCCGCAAGCGGGGCCGCTAAACGAGAGAGGGTGGAAGACTACGCGCGGGCGCGGGATTCGGCTTCTTTGAGGAGTTCTTCGGCGCCGGGGTAGGAGGCGTTTCGGGCGGCTCTGGCTGCGGTGATGGCGGCGTGGGGATCGGGGGCAGGTTTGGTGAGGTGGGCGACGGCTTTGTAGTAGTGGGCTTCGCCTAAGTTGGCGTTGCGGGTGGTGGCGGCTTCAAGCCACCTGAGTGCTTCTTCATGTTGATCTGTCGCGAGGTAGACGCGGGCGAGGGTGGTCATGCACTGTTCGCTGTTGTTTAGCGCTTGAGCAAACTCGCCGGCGGCGGAGATGGCTTGGTCGTATTCGCCCATGGAGGCGTAGAGGGCCATGAGTTCGTTGAGCGTGATGGAGTTTGCGGGGGAGGCGCGTAGGCTGTTGTACATGGTGATTGCGCGCTGCGCCTGAGCGCGGTCGGAGTCGCGCACACGATTCGTCAGCTCGCGCAGGGGGACGGGGAATTGTCCGCCGCAGGAGGTGCACTGGGAGAAGGTCTTAGCGCCGGAGACGGGGAAGACGGGGATGAAGAAGAGAGTGAACCAGTTGCGATAGGACTTACCGACGATGGTGGCCTGGCGGCCGCAACGCGGGCAGAGCGTGCTGATCTCGCCAGCGGCGGGGTCGTTGGAGACAACGGGCCGGGTGCCGAAGAGGAGGATGAAACCGCTGCGGCGAGGGTGTTGCTGAATGAATGTCACGCGGGCGTTCCCCATGAGGTGGGCAGATTCTAACCGATCTTTAAGAATCGGTGAAGGTGGGGCTGGTACGCGATTCGCATCAGGTAAAGGCGTAGTAAAGGAGTCGTTATGGTGCGTTTTTGCCTGTTATCTCACGCGGCGTTAGTTGTTGTTGTGCTTATGGTTGGGGCGGGTTGCTCGAACTATCCGACGGTTCCCGTGGATAACCGGGTGGCCGTGGGTCATGGTGCGATTGCGGCCAGTCACTTGTCGCCCGGCAGTTCAATCCTGGGGTCGCTGGTGGGTGGGAAACATGGGACGAGCGGTGGATACCTGATCGGAGCGGACTGGAGCAAGCTGAAGCTTGATGCGGGTCGGGACGCGATGGCAGCGGTCGAAAAGGCGGAGAAGCAGCCGGCGACGGCGGCGGACGTGGCGCCGTCGAAGACGGCGGATCTAAACGAGGATGGCTTCATCACCACCGACGAAGTGGTGGCGATGCAGCAGGCGGGATTGTCGCAGCGGCAGATGGTGGATCGACTGGAGAAGTCGCGGCAATACCTGGAGTTGACGGCGGAGCAGCAGCAGTATCTCAAGTCGCACGCGGTGCCTGATGCGGTGGTGGGCGCGATGGAGCGGATCGAGATTCAGGCAGATGCGCAGACGGCTTCGTTGCAGATTGGGCCGGAGGAGCCTGCGCCGGCTGGGCGGGGAGATTAACGATTAAGGGGCCAGACCCTCACCCCTGCCCTCTCCCGGGTACGGGAGAGGGGGGAGACGCGCGGCGAAGTTTGGTTTCCTGGTGGTCGAAGAACAGCCCTCACCCTGCCCTCTCCCGGGGTACCGGGAGAGGGGGAAGAGGGAGGGTGCCGGGAGAGGGTACCGGGAGAGAGAGAAGAGGGAGGGTGTCGGGAGGGGGGAGAAGATACAATGCGCGGCGGGAGTGAACTCTGTTGGAGCTCACTCCCGCGCCGTGCCCTCCGGCACGTGTTCTCCACTCCGGAAGATTGTGCTGGGGGCGACCCAGCGATGGCTATCGCTGGGCTTGGTTGTCTTCGATCAGAGGCTACTTACCGCCGACGGTGCCTGCGGCGCCACCGCCTGAGGAAGCGCCTGCGCCGCCGGAACCCGTTTCGCCGGATTCGACTTTGCCCATGCGGGCAATGGTCTCGGCGGAGGGGTGGAGGGTGGTGTCGTTCATGTTGGTGACGAACTCGATCTTTTCGTCGGGGCGGAGTCCGTCACGCATGAATTCGCGGACGGCTTGCTTGCGGTGCTCGAGGACGTCGCCCTGACCGAGGTTGACGAGGTAGATCTTGAGGGGCTTGGCGGGGGCGTCGTCGCCGAGCATGAGGGAAAGCTTCTGCTTGCCCAGGGGCGAGAGAGCGTCGCCCTGGAAGTGGCGGTCGTAGAGCATCCCGTCGCTGCGGGCGCCGTTGGCGGCCTGGGTGTACGCGAACTTCTTGACCGCACTGGAGCGCTGGTCAGGGAAGAAGGCGGCTTGTTCGGCGTCGCGCTTCTTGTTGTTGCAGCCGGTGATCAGGATCACGAGCAGGCCGGTCATCAGGTACTTCAACTTCATGGCAGTTCCTCTCTGGCTAGAGCTTGTTGGTTGATTGTTATTTGTTGAGTCTTAAGTGTTGATTGTTGGTTGTTGCTAGAGCATGCCGCTGTTCATCAGGCCGATGACGGTCGGACCGGCGAGAACGATGAAGGTTGCGGGGAAGATGAAGAGGACGAGGGGGAAGCTCATCTTCACGGACGCTTTGGCGGCCATTTCTTCGGCGGCGTGCTGTCGCGCCTGGCGAAGGGTGTCGGCATGGATTCGGAGCGCTCCACCGATGCTGGTGCCGAAACGCTCGGCCTGGGTGAGCATCGATGCGAGGGACTGGAGCGCCTGGTTTTGCGTGCGGCCGCCCATGTTCTTGAGGGCATCGAGTCGGGAGACACCGACGCGGGTTTCCATGTGGGTGACGGCGAGCTCGCGGCTGATGGCGGGGTGTGCGATGGAGAGCTCCTGGCCGACGCGCTGCATGGCGGCATCGACGGTGAGACCGGCTTCGACGCAGACGACCATCAAGTCCAGAGCGTCGGCGAGGCCGTAGTTCAGCGCTTTCTGGTTGGCCTTGATGCGGAAACGAAGCCACATCTGGGGGACGAGGTAGCCGAAGAGGCCACCGACGGAGAGGCCCATGAGCATCATGCCCGTGGCCATCCCGATGGCGTAGCCGCCGAAGATCCCACCGCCGAGGAGAAGCACCTTGGCGCCGGTAATGACCTTGACGGCCTTGGGCGAGTAGATGCCGGCTTGGCCGAGCTGCTTCTTCAGGCTGGACTGCTTCTCGCGCGTCTTGGGCATGAAGGGTTCGGCAGCGGCCTGGCCAAGGCGTTCGAGGAGGGGCTTCATGCCCTTGGCCTCGACGACGTTGGTGGTGGTGGGCTGCTGGTCTTCAGTTTTGGTGAGTCGGTGGCGGAGCTTTCCGTCCTGCGAGCCCATGAAGAGCCGCGAGACAAGGAAGGCGACCATCGCAACAGCGCCGAAGATGCAGAGGATGAGGATCAGTTGTTCTGGAGCCATGTTACACCTTCACCGTCGTAATCTTTCGGATGGCGTAGAGACCCATGACCTGGAGCCCGAGAGCTGTTCCGAGCATCTTGTGACCGATCGGGGTGCCGGTGAGGTTGTGGGCGTACGCGGGGTTCATGAAGGCGATCAGGAAAAACATCGCGGCCGGGAAGGCGACGAGGATATATCCAGTAAATCGGCCTTCTGCGGTCTTGGCTTTGACGTGCTGCTGGAGGCGAATGCGCTGGCGGATCATGGAGCCGATGTTCTTGAGCACTTCGGAGAGATCGCCGCCGGTCTGGCGCTGGATGAGCACCGCGGTGATGAAGAAGGCGAAGTCGGTGGATTCGATGCGATGGGCCATATCCTTGAGCGCTTCCTCGAGGGGCTGGCCGAGTGAGTGCTGGTCGTAGCAGCGGCGGAATTCGCCACCGAGGGGCTGGGGCAGCTCCTGGCTCATCATCTGGATGCCGGTGGAGAAGCTGTGACCGGCCTTGAGGACGCGGGAGAGGAAGTCCAAGGATTCCGGGATCTGCTCCTGGATCATCTTCTGTCGCTTGGCGCGGCGGTTGCCGAGCATGAAGAACGGGAGGGTGAATCCGGCGGCGCCGGCGGCGAGAGCGACGGTGAAGAGGCCTACAAAGAAGAGCGTGATGAGGAACGCCATCAGCGAGACGCCGGCGGCGATCTCGAGGAAGAGCGCGAGGGTCATTTCGGGCCACGCCTGGACGAGCTTGCGGTAGAGACCCTGGAGGGGCGAGATCTTGATGAGCAGAGCGGAGAGCCCCCCTGCTTCCATCTGGAGGGTGATGGAGAGCGGGAGCGAGGATTTTTCGCCGCCGGAGGAGCCGCCTTCACTGGTGAGGCGTTCCTGGAGCTTCTTCTTTCCGTTGCCGCCGCCGGAGAAGGCGCGGACGAGACCCCAGACGAACAGGGCGACGACGGTTGCGATCAGGATGGGTAACAGCAGAGATTCCATAGCTCAATCCATCGCCAAAGTTCTAGTGACACTCGATTTCGCGCCGGTGGAACAGGTCCGCCGGCAAGAGAAGACCGCGGCGCTCGATGCGCTCGGCGCAGCGGGGACGAATTCCATGCACGAGGAACACGCCGACGGCATGTCCGTCGCCATCGACGCCGCGCTGCTCGAAGCTGAAGAGATCGTGCATGGTGATGTTCTCGCCTTCCATGCCGGTGATCTCGGAGACAGAGACGACTTTGCGCTTACCGCCGGCGAGACGGCGCGCCTGGACGACGATCTGGATGGCGCTGGCGATCTGGTGCCGCAGGGCGCGCATCGGGATGTCGTAGCCGGCCATGGCGATCATGACCTCGAGACGGCCGAGGGCGTCGCGGGTGTTGTTCGCGTGGACGGTGGTCATGGATCCTTCGTGACCGGTGTTCATGGCCTGGAGCATGTCGAGGGCTTCGCCGCCGCGGCACTCGCCGATGATCACGCGATCGGGCCGCATACGGAGACAGTTCTTGATCAGATCGCGCTGGCTGACTTCGCCCTTGCCTTCGATGTTCTGGGGGCGGGTTTCGAGGCGCACGACGTGCGGCTGCTGGAGCTGAAGCTCAGCGGCGTCTTCGATGGTGATGACGCGCTCGTCGGCGGGGATGTAGCGGGACAAGCAGTTGAGCAGTGTCGTCTTACCGGAACCTGTACCGCCGGAGATCAGCACGTTGCAGCGCGCCTGGACGGCGGCGGAGAGGAAGTCCATGACCGGCGGCGGGAAAGCGCCGTGGCGGATGAGGTCTTCGAGCTGCAATGGCTTGGAGCCAAAGCGGCGAATGCTCATCGCGGGGCCGTCGAGCGCCAGCGGCGGGATGATGGCGTTGACGCGGCTGCCGTCGGCGAGACGGGCATCGACCATGGGGCTGATCTCGTCGATTCGGCGACCGACGCCGCCGACGATTCGGTCAATGATCTGCCGCAGGTGCATGTTGTCGCGGAAGCGGGTTTCAACCAGCTCTAAGCGGCCGCGCTTTTCGCAGTAGATGCGGTCGTAGCGGTTGATGAGGATGTCGCTGATGGCGCTGTCCTTGAGCAGCGTTTCGAGCGGGCCGAGGCCGAAGGTTTCGTCCATCACGTCGTCCATGAGCTTTTCCTGCTCGGTGGACGAGAGAAGGCCTTTTTCGTTCTGGCACATCTCGCGGATGAGGACGCGGACCTCGGAGCGCACGGTTTCCGGCGGGAGCGAGCGGAGGTTCTGGACGTCGAGGCGCTCGACGAGCTCGTGGTGGATCTTCACCCGGAGCTGCTGGAGCTGAGCCTGGCGTTCACTGATGGGCGCGGACTTGCCGCCATCACCGACGTTGGCTCGGGCCGGCTGCGCGTTTGACTTGGCTGGCGCCGGACTGGGCGCGGGGGCCGGAGCCGTCTTGCTGCTGGGAGGAGGTACAATGTCCGCCCCGTCCCCCGGCGCCGGAGGCGGCGGAGGGATGACTGGCTTGGCTGGTGCTGAAGTTGTCTTGCTGAACAAACCCATCTTACGACCTCGTCACTTCCCGCTGGTTTCCTGACTCGCTCACGCTGAACCGCCGACGACTAGGCCGCGTTGCTCTTGGGGATTTCCTTGCCCGCAATCTGATCCGCCAGGGCCACGAGGCTGGTGCTGATCTCCGTGCGCGGGGCGCGGAGCACGACCGGCTCGCCGTAGTTGATTGCGGCGATGGCGTTCTTGAAGTCGTTGGGGATCATCCAGGAGATCTTCAGGCCCAGCGCCTTTTCGACTTCCGACGGTTCGATGTCGGCGCCCTTCTTGACGTAGCGATTGACCACGATGCGGATCTTGTTCTGATCGATGCCCATGCGGCGCATGGCGCCGACGAAGCGTTCGGCGTTCTTGGCGCTGGGGACGTTGAGCTGCATGACGATCAGGTTCTCATCTGCCGCTTGCAGGGTGGTCATGTACAGCGGGTCGATGCTCATCATCGAGTCGATCACGATGTAGTCGTACATGCGGCCGAGGACACCCATCAGGCGCACCGTGCCGGGCTGGTCGACGCGCTGGGAATCTTCGGGCTGATCGGGCCGGGCCAGGATCGCCAGTTGGCTCTTCTGGTGGACCACGAGCGCGTTATCCAGGAGCTGCTTGTCGACTTTGTCGGCACTCTCCATGACATCCGACAGCGTGTAACGGGGGCGGACGTCGAAGTAGCTGGCGACGCCTCCGCGAATCAGGTCAAAGTCGAGCAAAGCGGTCTTGTTCTTCTGCGCCAGGCTCGTGGCAATGTTGCAGGCGAGGGTGGTGGAACCGCAGCCGCCGATCGTGGGGATCACATGGATCAGCTTCTTGCAGCGCTTGCCCATGCCGTGGGTGGAAGCGACGCGCTCGAGCGACTCGCCGAACTTCTGCTCGCTGATGGGCAGCGGGATGAACTCCTTGACGCCCTGGTGCATGGCCTCCATGAGGAGGTTGGCGTCGAGGGTCTGGCTCATCACGAAGAAGCTGACGTTGGGGAACTGGCGGGGCATGTTCCCGAGCTTCTTGAGGTTGTCGTGCGCTGCCGGATCGAGGTTGACGATCACGAGCTGGGGCGCATCGGGTCGGGCAAGCAGCGCCGGCAGACCCTCTGCGGAGGGGAGGAGACCGGTTGGGGTCACTCCGAAGCTGGACAGGAAGTTGGCCAGCTCGTTGCGGTTGGCGTTGTCGCCGTCGATGATGACGCTGTTCAGTTGGATGTACATATCACTCGTACCTCGTCAGACCTCTACAACTACTCAATTCCGGTGGGCGGCCTGCATTACTGCGGGCCGCGAGCCGGAGCATGCGACGGCGGGGTAAACCCGTGCCGTCCGTGATACCGCGGGCTGTTACTTGCCATGGCGGGCATCACCGTGATCGTCTTGCGCGGCTCGCTGGTTGAACCGGCGCGTCCGCTCTTGATCTCAGCCGTGGGCGCTTTGGCGACGGCGGGCTGAGTTGCCTGCGCTACGGCGACCGCGGGCTGGGTGCTGGGAGCGGCGGCGACGGCCGGCCGGGTCGTCGGGACGGCAGCCACAGTCGGCTGGGTCGTCGCGGCGCCCGCAATGGCGGGACGCGTGGTCGCTGCACCTGCGACGGCGGGCTGGGTCGCCGGGGCGAAGGCCACTGCGTTGGTCGCAGCGCCGGTTTCACCGGCATCAGCCGTATGTTCTTCATCGACCTTCTCGACGGGGACCTCTTCTTCGCCGCCCAGATCCTGGTTGAGGAAGAGCTGACCCTCGCTGGGATGCCGCCAGCTTTCGCCCGGCAGCTTGGCGACCTTGCCGGGGTTCATCGGTGCGACGAGTTTCGGCGTCACGAGAACCACAAGCTCGGTCTCCTTCCTCTGATATCGGACGGATCGGAACAGAGTTCCAAGAACCGGCAGATCTCCGAGAAGCGGGGTGACATCTTTGGCGGCGGCGACGTTGTTATTGAGCAGACCGGCGATGGCGAAGGTCTGGCCGTCGCAGAGCTCAACCATGGTGGTGACTTTGCGCTTGTTAACGACTGGAATGCGTGAGCCGCTGATGACGATGGGGCTGGAGAAGTCCAGGTCCGATACTTCGGGGGTCATCTTCAGGCGGATGCGGCCGTCGCCGAGGACGACGGGGACGAACCCGAGGCGCACACCGAACTCGCGGTAGTCGATGGTGATCGTTGCCGCCCCACCGGTGCCGCTCTGCGGGACCGGGACGGGGAACTCACCACCGGCGAGGAAGCTGGCTTCCTGGCCGCTCATGGCGATGAGGTTGGGCTCAGCGAGCACGCGGAGCAGATTGTTCTGGCGGAGAGCCTGGACGAAGTAGCGGAACGCCACGCTACCGGCCTGGCCGGAGCCGAAGAGCGTCACGCCGGAACCAACGGACTGCGTCGCCATTGAACCGGGGCCGCCGTCGGTGAAACCGCTGGGGGTGACGCTGCCCACGTTGTTACCGACGGAGAAGATCCCGTCGCTCATGGCGAAGTTCACGCCGAGCTGGCTCGTGGCGGTGCGGGAGACTTCAGCGAAGCGCACCTGGAGCATGACCTGCTGCCCGCCGCCGACTTCGAGGAAGTTCAGCACCTTCACGCCATAGGCGCTTGCGGCGCTGACTGCCTGCTCGGCGACGGTGACATCGGGCACCTTGCCGCGGAGGGCGATCGAGCCGCTGAGGGCGGTGACCTCGATGTTGGTGCCGGGGAACATGGTGGTGAGCTGCGTGGAGAGGGCGTCGAGATCCATCGCGACGTTCACGTCCATCACCTGGGTGCGGTTCTGGTCGTCCCACACGATGACCTGCGTGGTTCCCGGCTTCTTGGCTGTGAGCAGGATGTTGGTGGGGCTGACGGCGGTGACGTCGGCGACATCGGGCTGCCCGATGCTGACCGACTTGTAAGGCCTTGCCGTCGTGAGCACGCTGGTCTTGTTCATGACCAGGCGGATCTTGCCGTCGCGACCGATGCCGTCGGTGACGAGCGAGGTTCGCCCGGAAGGCGCCGTCTGGGCGGCAGGCTGCGTGGTGCTCGGGCTCACGGTCTGCTGCCCGAATGCGGGGCTGGCGACGGTAAGGACCGAGAGGGCACAGGCACTGATCGTGGCGAGCGCCTTCCCGACTGTGCGGCGGGTGTGGCGATTTTGGTTCTTCTTGTGGTTCATGACAATCATCCCTTGAATCCTGGCTACATCGAACGCGTTTAGTGACCCGTCGCTTCCTTGACTTCGCTTTGGCCCGAGGCTTCCGCCGTGGACTTCTTATCGAACTCGAGCGAGACCGAGCTTTCGCTCCCGGCGCGGAAGATTCGAACAATGTGTTTCGGTATGCTCGGCTGCGTCGCGGGGGCTGCGGCCACCGCGGTCTGCTGTTGTGCGTTAGAAGGCTGCGTGGAAGGCTTAGCGCTGCCGATCGCTTTAAGTGCGTTGGCCCAGAAGCCGCCGCTCGATTCCTTGTTGCCGCAGAGCTCACCGACGGTGATGCCTTCGCTCTTGGCGACGTCTTCATCGCGGGTGCTGCGGAGGACGAGGCGCGGGCGGCCGGTGCTGGTGGCGAGCTCAATTGCTTCGGCTTCCTTCAGCGAAGCGAGCAGCGTGACCGAGCGGGTGATCTCGGGGGGAGCGCCAGCGGACTTGTCTTCGGGGCCTTCCTTGGCGGCCATCACCATGCGCTGACCGACGGCGGTGACCTTCACGTTCTGGACGATCGTGCGGGCCATCTGCTTACCATCGCCCTGGATGGTGGCCATCACGTCGACCCGGCAGCCGGGGGCAAGCAAGCCCGCGACGCCGGAGAACTCATTGACTTCCATGGTGATCGCCCGCATGCCCTTGGGGATCAGCGCCTGGAGACCCGCTCCGGCGCCCTGCGGGGCGAGGCTGGCTTCGAGAACCGGCTGGCTCTTGACCATCCGCATCTCAGCGACGCGGCCGACGAGCTGCTGCACGTCGTTGAAGGAGCCGGCGGGGACGTTCTCGGTGCTGACCTGCGCGTCGGCGAGGTCTTCGGCCTTGATCTCATGGCCGGGCATGATGTCCGCTTTGGCGACAATGACCTTCGAGAGCTTCACCGTCTGCGTGGGAGCAGGACGGTTCTGCTTGACCATATCTCGAGCCACTTTCGCGGCAACAACGCCAAGCACGATTGCCAGCGCCAACGGAACCCAAGTCTTCCAATTCATAGCATCTCCGGTTACGCAAAGTTGATCTACGCGTTCTGTAGTTCGGGTGGATTGTTTGTGCGGTTTAGACCGGCGAGAGAAAATTTGAGCTTTGGGAGAGGTGCCGATAACGGGTGTGTTTCCAGAGTTGGTTGAGACCCAGGATTCGGCAGAAGTTTTATTACCGGTCGTTGGGGGAGGCAGGTTTCTGCAGGGGCGTTGCCGCGCTTGCGAAGGTGAGGCGGCTGGCCAGGGTTGGAAGAGCCCTCACCCTACCCTCTCCCGGATTACCGGGAGAGGGAAAGAGAGAGCAGTACCGGGATAGGGAGAGCTTACCCGCAGAGGGCGGATAAAGTTCGGCTGGCTCCGGTAACGAGAAACCCCGGAACTTTCGTCCCGGGGCTCCGCGCGTCCGCACTGAAAAACTGCTGTTGGGGTTATCCCTCTTTGCGCATCGTGGTGACGCCGGTGATGTTCTTGGTGGAGGGAATTCCACCGAGCCAGGTGGGCAGGATATCGATGCCGATGTTGCTCCACTGAGCGGTGATGGTGACGCTGATGGAGGTGCCGGCGCTTGCGGTGGTCCAGGTGCTGGGGCTGATCGTGGGCGGGCGCGTGTACTTGGACTGAGCGAAACCGCAAACCTGCATGTAATTATCGACGGCGGTTTGCACGGATGTGGCGTCTGCGCCGCTCACGACCGCGGCTCGTGCCCCTTCACGGGCTGCGCCCTGGAGCGTGTGCTTGATATACATCGCGTAGCCGTATTCACCGGCGCCAATGCTCAGTGCGATGAGGACGGGCATCATCAACATCAGTTCGATTAGCGTGCCGCCGCCGCGACGATTGCGATAGTTTGATCTTTTCGTCAGTTGCTTGGACATAGCTCTCATCTCCAGGACCGGGCGACCAGCAGCGTCATGGCGATCAGCACGGGCACCGCGTAGGGCAGCGGCCGATCCACGGAGCGTGCCGCCTGTCCGGTCTCGCGCACATGATCGACGCCGACGTCGCCGACGTGGGCCAGGTTCATTGCCAGCACCGCGCTGTTGCGCAGCAGGATCTTTGTTCGCCGCTGCGCCAGCGATTGCGCCAGCACGATCACCGCGCCAACGAGCGCGGCAATTAGGAAGACTTTGAACACCGTCTCAGGACCCATCCAGGCGCCGACGCCGGCAAGGAGTTTCACGTCACCGCCGCCCAGTGCGCCCAGGAGGAACAGCACCAGGGGCAGGGTGAAGCCGACGAGAAATCCGAGGAAAGCAGAGCCGCCGGACGCGGGGCCAATTCCGATACCGTTGACGGCGAGGCCGGAGATCACCAGGCTAAACGTCAGCCAGTTGGGGATCCGGCGGCTGCGCAGGTCGATCGTGGCTGCCCATGCGAGCAGGGCCAGGAGCGGGGCACAGAGCATCACGCCGTGTGTCGTCACAAAAAACCTTTCGTCCTTGCTGCGGTCGTCCTTGAATCGCCCTCATCGATCGTGTTAGAGCGAGGAGTCCATGCTCGTCCAGCGTGCGATGACTTTGCCGCCGACAGCGGTGATCAGCGCGATGGCGCCGACGACGATTAAGCCAGCAATCAGTGCATATTCGAGCACTTCGCCGCCCTGCTCATCGCAAACCAGTTTGTTCACAGTTGCTTTCATCGTGTGTCTCCCAAGTCTGTATCGACTGTTTGTCCGTGGATGTGGAGGGTCACG
The DNA here is from genome assembly GCA_036387255.1 of Tepidisphaeraceae bacterium. Taxonomy (GTDB): domain Bacteria; phylum Planctomycetota; class Phycisphaerae; order Tepidisphaerales; family Tepidisphaeraceae; genus DASVUC01. The sequence goes on from DASVUC010000277.1 coordinate 13,765, forward strand.
GACAAGCGCTCCTGAAACCACTGAGCCCGGGCCGGATTTTCACCGGCACCGGGCCCCGAGGCTTGTGACGCAATTTGCCGTCTTCAGGACGCCCGAGCGCGTCCGCCTCAGGGTCCCGACTCGCCGTAACTAAGCGTTACAGCGAGCTGTTCAACGAAGTCCAGCGGGCCAGGACCTTGCCGCCGACCGAGGTGATGACCGCAATCGCGGCAACAACGATCAGACCAGCGATCAGAGCGTATTCGAGAACCTCGCCGCCCTGCTCGTCCTTCACCAACTTGACCAAATTCGAAAGCGCCTTCATGTGTGGCTCCTTAACCGTAAGGCGACCTTCCCATCGCTGTGCCGGCAACATGCCGTTCGTCGGACCACTGCGGCCCTGATTACACAGGGCGGAAACGGTTAGCGCCGCTCCGCACCCCTGTCATCGACCCGCACAGGCGCTCGCTTTACACGTGCGCGTCTTTTTGCGCAGCGTCGGTGTTATCGGAATCAACGGAAAAGATGAACAAACGTCCGGTAACTGAATCGTTGGGTGTGGAATGGGCGTTAAGGACCGCAGAACGGGCGGCACGTTGGAGGCCCATAGTACGAACGGCGCGTGTCGTTTCTGCTACACGTACATCCGCTCGCGCAAGGTGCTGGTCCGGGAGAAGCGGGCTTCAGTGAGCTCGTCGAGGTTCAGTTCGGGAGGCCAGCTGTTGTGCAGGAGGAAATGGGCAAGCGCTTCGGCTAATCCGCGTGATTGCATCACGCCATGCGCGCTGAGGCCGCTGTAGTTGAAGATTCCGTCTCGTTCAGGGACGGGACCGACGATTGCGCCTTTGTCGGGGGAAAGCTCATAGTGCCCTACCCATCCGCCAGTGACTTCGCCTTCTTCGAGCTGGGCGATGCGCTTGACGAGGAAGGGTTTGACCTTGTCGTTGTAGTAGGCGAGTCCATGGTGGGCGAAGTGAATCCCCTCCTTCTCCTCGGGATCGCTCCAGCTTACCAGCGTGTAGTTCTCGCGATCGCGCTCGAAGTGGCGGAAGTAAATATCCTGCGGGTAATCCAGGAAGAATGGCAGCGGCTCGAGGTTCACCTGCTCGTGCCTGATGAGATAAACCTGGCGCGGGAGCGCGGTGACGGGAAGGGTGCGGCCGTAGAGCTTCGCGAGGCGCGGGGCCCAGGGGCCGGCGGCGTTGACGATGCGCTCGGCGCGGACGATCAGTTCATCGGCGGGATCTTGAGGCGCAGTGGATTCAGTGGGGCTTTCCAAGGCTTTCCTGATCCTGCGGGGTTTGACGCGTTGCATGCGGACGAGAAATTCGCCCGCCGCGCCCTCGATGGCGACAACCTGCCAGCGGTCGAGGATTTGCACGCCTTTCTGCTGCGCGCGATCGAGGTAGTGCATCCGCAGTCGGTGAGGCGACAAACGGCCATCGAAGGGCGTGAAGGTGGCGCCGGCGAGATCGGAGACGTCGCTGAGGATGGGAAATTTTTCTTTGAGCTGCGACTGCGTGAGCTGCTCAACCGGAAGCCCGAAGTTGCGCACGACGGGGAGGAATTGGTGCGCTTCGTCCCATAACTCCTCATCGTACATCCAGAGGTAGCCGCGCTGACGGAAGTCGAACTTCTTCGCGTGCTGGATGTAGTAGTGCGTCGAGGCGAGGGAGACGCGGACGTTGACGGGTTCGGCAAAAGTGCAGCGCACGCCGCCGCCGTTTAATTCACTTGAAGAATATTTCCCCCAGAGATCGACGTCGACCAGACCGACGCCGGCTCCTGCACCGCGCTCTGCGAGAGAACAGGCGAGAGATGCGCCGGCAATTCCTCCTCCGATGATGAGCAGGGGGACGGAGTGCATGCGCGTAGGGTAGCCGAAATGAAGTGGGAAAGAAGTTGAGCTCAAGTGCGCGGCCGAAGTTCAAAGGCGCGTAGAAGAGGAAGGATGTGACGAGCGCGCCTTGCCATAGCACAATCTCCATTGATATGCGCATTACGATACGTCATGGGCGCATCGCCTTCCTCTAGCTGAGAGCTTGCGGGCGATTCCGACCGGTTGAAACAACAAAGCACTCGCGCCTGCACTGGGTGGGCATGGCGCGAGTGCTATCGCAGTTCACATCAAGCAGCGTTCACGCGGCCTGTTGATTGGCGCTGCTCTCGGCGATGCGCGTCAGCAGCTTGTCGGTTTCGCCTTCTTCATCGAGGGTCATCTGGAGCGTCTGGGCGATGTCACTGAGGCCGAGGCGCTGGGCGAAATTGCGGACGGTGCCGTAGCTTGCCATCTCGTAGTGCTCGACCTTTTGCGCCGCGGCGATCAACCCGGCGTCAATCGTGGCGTCGTCGCCGGTAGCTTTGATCATGTCGTTGCCTTCCTGCACCAGGCCTTTCATCGCGGGGCAGGTTTCGCGCTTGGCCTCCATCTTCATTTGGCGGAAGACCTGCTCGAGGCGATCGACGTGCACCTTCGTCTGCTCGAGGTGCTGGCTGAACGCCTGCTTGAGCTGCGGGTTGTGCGCGGCTTCGGCCATCAGGGGGAGCGCGTCGGTGAGGCGCGTCTCGGCGTCGTACAAGTCCTGAAGCTCGTGAACAAACAATTCGTTGAGATTGTTGAATTCGTGACTGAGCAATCCCATAGATGTTCTCCTTTCAATGAGTTCGTAACGACGAGTAACAACTGCTATGCCGATGATCAGCTTTTTCGGAAGATGCTCCGCAGATGAGGGCGCTTTCAGCGCCAGACTTTTTTCACGTCCCCCACTTTCACGCGCGCCGCTAATCTCGCGACATGATTCGAGTTGCATCACCAGAACAAGCGGTGGAACAGTTGGCGCCGACCTTTGACGTGGCGGAGAATGTCTTCAGTCTTCGCACGCTGATCGTGAACCTGTTCTTCGTCGGGACCGGCGACGAATGGGTTCTCGTCGACGCGGGCCTACCCAAAACGACGCACCTGATCCTCCACGCTGCCGAGCAACGCTTCGGCCCGCGCTCGCGCCCGAAGGCAATTGTCATGACGCACGGCCACTTCGACCACGTTGGCGCGCTGCGCGAGCTCGCGGAACTGTGGGATGTGCCCGTCTATGCGCACGAACTGGAACTCCCCTACCTCACCGGCCGCGCCTCGTATCCCCCACCCGATCCGACCGTCGGCGGCGGAATGATGGCGCGCCTCTCTCCGCTTTATCCGCGCGGACCCGTTGACTTGGGAGATCGCGTCAAGCCCTTTCCCATGGACAGCACCATCCCCAACATGCCGGGGTGGAATTGGATCCACACGCCGGGACATTCGCCCGGCCACGTATCGCTGTGGCGAGAGTCGGATCGATGTTTGATTGCTGGCGACGCCTTCGTCACCACCATCCAGGAATCCGCGCAGAGTGCGATGACTTGTCAGCCTGTGGAAGTGCACGGCCCGCCGAAGTATTTCACGCAGGATTGGGCGGCGGCATACGTGAGCGTGCAGCGCCTGGCTGGGCTGGAACCATCTGTCGCGGCGACGGGGCACGGGCTGCCGATGAGCGGAGATCAGCTGCTGGAGCAATTGCACGGGCTGGCGGCGAACTTCGCGGAACGCGCCGTCCCCGCGAAAGGCCGCTACGTCAACGAAGCCGCCTCCTTCGACATCAACGGCCCAGTCTCAGTGCCTCCACCCGTCTCCGATCCAGTCACCCTCGGGGCTCTAGCCGCGGTGGCGCTGGGGAGCGCGGCACTGACGAGCGCGCTGTTGGGGTCGGAGCAGAAAACCCGGGCATGATTCGCGTTAGCTTTGCGAGAGGAGGAGAAATCTACTTCCCCTTCTGCGCCTCTTTCGCCCAGGTATCTTTCAGCGACACCGCTCGGTTGAACACCAGCTTTTGTGGAGTGGTGTCGGGGTCGACGGTGAAGTAGCCGAGGCGCTCGAACTGGAACTTGTCGCCGGGCTTTGCGTCCTTCAAGCTCGGTTCGACCTTGGCCTGGACGATTTCCAGGCTGTTGGGGTTGAGGTTGGAGCGCCAGTCGTGGCCTTCTTCAACGTCTTCGGGGTCCGGCTTTTTGAAGAGATGATCGTACAGGCGCACCTCGGCGTCGGCGGCGTGGTCGGCGCTGACCCAGTGGATGGTGGCTTTCACCTTGCGCTTGTCGGGTGAATCACCGCCGCGGGTGGCGGGGTCATAGGTGCAGTGGACAGCGGTGATGTTGCCAGCGGCATCCTTGTCGACGTGCGTACACTTGACGAAGTAGGCGTAACGCAGGCGCACCTCGTTGCCGGGGAAAAGGCGGAAATATTTGGGGGGCGGGACTTCAGCGAAGTCGTCGCGCTCAATGTAGAGGACCTTGCCGAAGGGCACCTTGCGCGTTCCCGCCGACTCATCTTCGGGATTGTTCACCGCATCCAGTTCGTCAACTTGTCCTTCCGCATAGTTGTCGATGATCAGCTTGAGGGGCTTGAGGACGGCCATGCGGCGCGCGGCGCGCTTGTTGAGGTCTTCGCGGAGGAAGTTCTCCAGGACCTGGATGTCAACGAGTGAATTGAACTTGTTGGCGCCCGTTTCCTTGACGAAGGCCCGAATGGCTTCGGGGGTGTACCCGCGGCGGCGGATGCCGGAAATCGTCGGCATGCGCGGATCATCCCAGCCGCGGACGATGCCTTCGTCGACCAGCGCGAGCAGCTTGCGCTTGCTCATCATCGTGTAGGTGAGGTTCAGGCGGGCGAACTCGATCTGCTCCGGATGCCAGATCTTCTTTTCTTCCGGCCGATCCTTGTTCACCGCATCGATAAACCAGTGATACAGCGGGCGATGGTTCTCAAACTCGAGCGTGCAGATGGAGTGCGTGATCTTCTCCATCGAATCTTCGAAACCGTGCGCCCAGTCGTACATGGGGTAGATGCACCACTTGCTACCGGTGTTGTGATGCTCCTCGTGGAGGATGCGGTACATCACCGGGTCGCGCAGGTTGAGGTTAGGCGACGCCATGTCGATCTTGGCGCGCAGCACCTTTGAGCCGTCGGGGAATTCACCTTTGCGCATGCGGTCGAACAGGTCCAGGTTCTCTTCCACTGGGCGATCGCGGTACGGGCTGTTCGTGCCGGGCGTTGTCAGGGTGCCGCGATTCCTGCGGATCTCTTCCGCGCTTTGGTCGTCGACGTACGCGAGGCCCTTCTTGATCAAGTCCACCGCGTACTCGTACATCGCATCGAAGTAGTCGCTGGCCCAGATGACGTTCGCCGGCGAATACCCCAGCCAGCGGACATCGGCTTCGATGCTCTTGACGTACTCCTGCTCTTCCTTGGCCGGGTTCGTGTCGTCGTATCGCAGATTGCAGGTACCGCTGTACTCGTCGGCGATGCCGAAGTTCAGGCAGATGCTCTTGGCGTGACCGATGTGGAGATAGCCGTTGGGCTCAGGCGGGAAGCGCGTGGCGACGCGCCCGTTCCACTTGTTGGACCGACGATCCTCCTCGACCACCCGCCGGATGAAATCCAGACCCGCCGGCTGCTGCTGTTGATTCTTCTCATCAACAGGCTTCTCCGGCTTGGCGGGCTTGGTCGCGGGGTTCTGGGTCTTTTCCATCGGTTCCTCGGTTACAGCACGAACGGGTCATCTTAGACCAAAAGTCTGGCAATTTCATCGACGATGAGGTGGTGGTTGGTGCAATCCCGCGCTTGGCCCCATCAGAACCCGCTTACTTCATGCGATGGCTCATCGCACGGCGAAGCTCGCGGTCCTGTTCTTTCTTGCGGATGGTGTCGCGCTTGTCGTGCTGTTGTTTGCCGTGGGCGACACCGATTTCAACTTTGGCGCGGCCATCCTTGAAATAGATGGCGAGGGGGATCAGCGTGGTGCCGCGCTGCTCGGCTTCCCCGAGGAGCTTGTGGATCTCGCGGCGGTGGGCAAGCAGCTTGCGCGACCGGCGCGGCTCGTGGTTGTAAGCGGCGGCGGCCTTGGTGTAGGGGTCGATGTGGGCGTTGTGGAGAATCAACTCGCCGTTCTCGACCTTCACGTAGCTCTCGTGCAGCTGCGCCTTGCCATCCCGCAGGCTCTTCACTTCCGAACCCTGTAGCGCCATGCCGCACTCCAGCTTCGCGGAGATGAAGTAGTCGTGAAACGCGCGGCGATTCTCGATGCGAGGGGCGAGGTTTTTCTTCTCTTTGCCGGCCACAGGCGAGGATTGTACGCCCCCATCACCCAATCAGCCACGCACGGTTTCCGTGTCTTGCCCCTCTCCCGGTAATCCGCGGGACAAAGGAACGAGCTGCGGCGCGTGGGTAAAGTTCAGGTTACCGGCGGCGAGCTTCCAAGATGGCGGCGCGACTTGTGGTATCGGCGCGATTGCAATGATCAATGTGACCGCAGTGATCGGTATAGGTTTACACCGATAAGTCTGAGGGGCCAATAAAAGTGGCGATGGCGTGACCCTGTTGGCGTTGGGGGTTTGCCGAAGGTGCACGTGGCGGCGGATCTGACGGGGAGCACGTGCAGAACTTTATTTTCGCTTGTTGCCAATGCCGGTGCTGCATCGTTCCGAATTCAGGAGTGATGAGCACCATCAATACTGAAAACAGTGCGATTATCACGCCTTGTGTGGAGTCGCTGGAAGAGCGAAAGCTGTTCTCGACTTACATCGTGACCAACACCAACGACAGCGGCGAAGGATCGCTGCGCCAGGCGCTGATCAACGCGAACAACAATGCGGGAACGGACACGGTGAACTTTGCGATCGGCAGTGGCGCCAGGACGATTACGCCGGGGTCGCAGCTTCCGATCATTACCGGTCCGGTGGTGATTGATGGGACGACGCAGCCGGGCTTTGCGGGGAAGCCGATCATCGAGATCAACGGGCAGAACGCCGGCGGCGGATTCACCAACGGCATCTGGCTCGATGGCGGGAACAGCGTCGTCAAAGGCTTGGTGATCAACCGCTTTGCCGGCTCGGGCGTGTTCATCAACACCCACGGCGGCAACACCATCCAGGGCTGCTACATCGGCACGGACAGCTCCGGCTCCTATGCGCTGGGAAATGGCGGTCATGGAATGCTGATCCAGAGCGGCGGCAATCTCATCGGCGGGTACAAGAAAGGTGCGCGCAACGTCATCAGCGGCAACGGCAACCAAGGAATCAGCATCTATTCTTCGGCGGCGGGCTGGAATCGCATCCAGGGGAACTTCATCGGAACCGATGCGACCGGCACGAAGAAGATTGGGAACAAGATCAACGGCATCCACCTGTGCGGCGCGGCCAACAACACGATTGGTGGAACGACGGCCGGCACGGGCAATGTCATCTCTGGCAATCATGACGATGGTGTGGTGATCAACAACGCCGGGGCAAGCGGGAACTACGTTGTTGGAAATCTCATCGGGACCACGGTTACCGGGAAGAGCCGGCTCGGCAACGGCATGTATGGCGTCGAAATTTCGCAGCCCAACAACGTCGTCGGCGGCGGCGTGGCGTCCTGGCGCAACGTGATTTCCGCAAACGGGCTGTCGGGCGTTGTGTTGTTCCTTGGCAGCGCCAGCAACAACCGAGTCATGGGCAATTTCATCGGCACCGACATCACCGGGAAGAAAGATCTGGGCAACATCACGCGCGGCGTGGAGATGACCAATGGCGCCTCGCAGAACGTCATCGGCGGCTCGTCGGTGCGCTACCGCAACGTCATCAGCGGCAACGACGAAGGCGGTATCGGCATCTACTCGGGAAGCTGGGGCAACCGCGTGCAGTGGAACTACATCGGCACGAACGCGAAAGGCAGTGCGTACGTGCACAACGGGACGCTGGGCGTGATCCTCACGGATGGATCGGGTTGGAACACTCTCATGCTGCAATCGGGAACGCACAACACCGCTTCCGGCGTGATCCCCGATGACAAGCTGTATGTGCTGACGCAGTGATATTTCGTAGCGCGGGCATCATGCCCGTGGCCGCACGTTCATCACGGGCAAGATGCCCGTGGTACGGCCGGATCACGGGCATCTAATGCGATGGGAGTAGAAGCAGGAACTCCATGCGGACCGGACGCTACCGCTGCGCGTGAAACTTTTTTCACTTTGGCGGTTTTTTCGGGTTGATCGACCTGTCCAGAAAAACTACAAGGCGATCCTCAATTGTTCGGGGGTCTGGTTGTGCGGCGGCCCGTGCGGTCGCCGTTTAAGAAAACCTTACGGTTGTTGAAAGAAGGATGATGAATCGCACCATCCCCCGCCTTCGTGTCTCTCGTTCCCGCTCCATTGCGTGCGTTGAGGCGCTGGAAGATCGAACGTTGTTTGCCAACTTCATGGTGACCAACACCAATGACAGCGGGGCGGGATCATTGCGCCAGGCGATGATCAACGCGAACGGCGCTGGGGGAACCGACACGATCAAGTTCAGCATCGGCTCCGGGCCACGCACGATCGTGCCGCTGTCGGAACTGCCGCGAATCACCAGCCCGGTGATCATTGATGGATCCAGCCAGCCCGGTTACACCGCCCGTCCGATCATTGAAATCAACGGCTCCCGCGCCGGCAGTGGATTTGTTGGCGGGATTCGCATTGACGCTGGCGGCTCCACCGTCCGCGGCTTGATCATCAACCGCTTCAACGCGTCGGGCATCTTCCTCTACAACGGCGGCGGGAACACGATCGCCAACTGCTACATCGGCGTCGATGCCAGCGGATCGTCGGCGGCCCCGAATACCGCCTGCGGGATTCTGGTGCAGAGCCCGAACAACACCATCGGCGGCACATGGTGGCCCAGCACGAACGTCATCAGCGGCAACGGGCAGCACGGCATCCTCTTCTACACCGGCGCCGCCAGCGGGAACCGCGTGCAGGGAAACTTCATCGGCACCGACCGCACCGGAAGCTACGCAATCGCCAACCAGAACTCGGGTATCAACTGCAACAGCGCCGGCTCAAACACCATCGGCGGAACCGACTGGGCGAGCCACAACGTCATCAGCGGCAACCGCATGGACGGCATCGTCATCAACGGCGATGGCGCGCGGCACAACAACATCTGGGGGAATTACATCGGCACCAATGCCGCCGGCAACGGCCGGCTCGGCAATGGTGACTACGGGGTCGAGATCTCGCAGTCGAACACGTACGTCGGCGGCAACCAGTACGGCATGGGCAACGTCATCAGCGCCAACGGAAAGAGCGGCGTCGTCCTCTGGCTCTCCAGCGCCTATGGCAACGTGGTGCAGGGAAATTACGTCGGCACCGACTCCACCGGCACGCGCGACATCGGCAACGTCACCCGCGGCATCGAATGCTCCAACGGCGCGCACGACAACTGGATCGGCGGCAGCTCATGGAGCGCCCGCAACGTGATCAGCGGCAACGACCAGGGCGGGGTCGGTATCTACTCCGGCAGCTACAACAACACCGTCAAGGGGAACTACATCGGAACGAGCACGTCCGGCAAGGCGCTGGTGTCGAACACCACGCTCGGCGTCATCCTCACCGCCGGCGCGGGCAGCAATACCATCATCACGCAATCCGGCTGGCGCTCGATGTCTTACGGCGTGCTGCCGGATGATCGCACGTATTAAATTGAGGCACGGGCATCTTGCGCCCGTAATGCACCGCGGCCTCGGGCAGGATGCCCGTGCTACGGGAGACGTGCTAGAATCTGGATGTGCTGTCGCTGGAGTCATGGCTGGATCAGTTCGAGTTGGACGGCGAGATCCGCGCCCGCGCGGCGGAGGTTCTGGGGGCGCTGCCGGGCGAAGTGCTGCTGGATTTTCTCCATGATCCGGCCTTCGTCATCTGTGACTACGAGCCGGGGCCGGGGAAGTCGTTCCTCGTGCCCATGCGCCTGGGGGTGAAGAGGCCGGGGCGGGCGGTGGTGCTGAAGCGAACGCTGCGATCTCGTCCGGAGGATTTTGCGCGATGGGTGATCGCGCACGAATTGGCGCACGCGCACCTTCGGAATGGTGGACGGTTCGAGGGCGACGATCCGGAAGTGGCGGCGGATGCACTGGCGGCGACGTGGGGGTTCCCAAAGCCGCGCAGGCTGCCCTGGCAGTAAACGTTCACATAAGCGAAGGCGACGCGGGCGTCGCCCCTACAATTACAAATGCCTCGACCCATGCCTGTCGTTCCTCGCGGGAAGCGCAAGCGGCGTGTGCCGCCGGCGCGGTTGGTGCTGGGTTGTCCGAAGATCTGCCCGGAGTGGGAACTGGGCGCGCTGCGAGCGCTGATCAAGCCACAGTACAAAACGGCGATCGCTCATCGGCAGGCGGAACAGAAGTGGGATCCGCAGTTTGAGTCCGTGGTGCGCGAAGGGGTCGGAGTGGTGGGGGAGCGCCTGGGATGGACGCCGGAGATTCATTTTCCGGACGCGGGGGATTACCACTTTGTGATTGACGTTGATGCGAAGGAGATCGAGTCGGCGAAGGCGCTGGTGGTTTTACTCTCGAAGCGGCTGGACAGTATCTGGCTCACGCTTGGGCGGTGGTACGTGCGGCGCGGTAAGTTTTCTACCCGGCATCGAAGCCACAACATTCTTTTCCAGCCCGCCAGCAGCGTGCACCTCACCCGCGCGGTGCGATCGGCACTCAAGGGAGAACTCTGATGAGATCACATCCAATCGTGCGAGAGAACGTGAAGACGAGCGAGCGGAACCAGATCGTGGACGTCACCCCGAATGTGCGCAAGCTGGTGAAGCAGTTGAACGTCATGGATGGAATGCTGATTGTTTATGTGCCGCATACGACGGCGGGCGTGACGATCAACGAGAACGCGGACCCGGATGTGAAAAGCGATATGCTCGCAAAGCTCAGCGAGATGATCCCCAAGCGCGAGAGCTATTACGAGCATGGGGAGGGGAACAGCGATTCGCATGTGAAGACGGCGCTGGTGGGAAACAGCGCGACGGTGCTGGTGGAGCGGGGGAACCTGGTGCTCGGAACCTGGCAGGGGATTTATTTTTGTGAGTTCGACGGGCCACGCAGTCGCGAGATGCTGGTGAAAATTCTGGATTTTGCTCCGCAGAGGGAGACATAGGTACACCCTCACCTCAACCCTTACTGCACAGCGCAAAAAGAACCCCGGTCTGCTGACCGGGGCTAATCAATCACTGGAGTCGCAAGACGAGCGTTACCGCGCGTCTCTTCCGCTGCTTCCGCTGCGGAACTTGTTCTCTACGCGATCCCAAGCATCGCGGGTGGCGTGCTTGGCTCGATCCCAGCTCAACCGGCTCTCGCCCCTGCGGGTTTCCCAGTTGCTGCCAAGATCGGTTTCCACGTCCTCAAAATTTCGATCCTGGTACTGCGTCTTGGATTCCCACCCGTAGCGATACGCGGGGGAAAGATCGTCGTACGACGTATTGGGATCGACATATGGGCGCGAGGAATAGTTGTTTCGCCAATACTCTTCCTCGGCGGTCGGGTTGACGCTCTCGGCGACGCCTTTTCCGGCCAAGCCGCCGGCGACGGCGCCGATGACTGCGCCCACTGCGGCACCGATGGGTGCTGCCGGCCCGCTGACCGCCGCCCCAATGGCTGCGCCCGCTGCCCCGCCACCCGCCGCGCCAACACCGGTCCCAACCGGATGTGAACCCGGTGCACCGGTGATCGGGTCGGGGTTGGCGTCGGGACTATTCGTCGTATTGCGGTCTCTATCGTTTTCCATGTTTGCCATGACATTGCTCCTTTCAAGCAAGTTGTAGGGACACCGCGGTGTCCGCTGGCAACCGTCGCAAAGGAAATGCCATCAGGATTTGCGGAACTGATGCTGCGCCGCAACAACTATGGTGACCGTCTTAACGCCCGCTCATTTCACCGCCGCCAGCGCTGCAAACAACGCGTCGCGATTTTCCTCCCACCCCTTGGGCCCACTTGCCTCCCGCGGCAGTTCCAGCGTCACCATCGCGATCTGCCGGTCAATGCCCGCATAGCTGCCCAGCGACCCCGGCGTCGCGTAGCCGATGGTCGGCACCGTCGGATAATGATTGTGCTGACTCATCACCCGCGCCACCTGCTCGCCTGGCCCGTCGAAGTTGTTGCAGTGCCGCTGATCGTCGATCGAGTGGATCGAAATGATCAGCCGCGGGTTTAAGCTTTCGATCGTTTCAAAGATCGCCCGTGACTCGGGCTCGCTGAGCGCACTGCCGCCGAAATTCCTCCACTTCGTTGCCTTCTTCCAGTTTTTCGCAGGGAAGTTGCGGTTCAAATCCACGCCTCGCGCATTGTGCCGCGTGTTCGCCTCATACCCATCCGGATTGGCCACGGTGATCACCGCCACCGGTACCCCCGCCGCGCGCGCAAGATTCTGCCGCAGTTCCAGCACGAGCTGCTCGGCGACATACACGGTCGCCCGCTCGTTACCATGAATCCCCGCCATGATCAGGACCGGCCGATCCCCGTGGCCGAATTCCGTCATGACGATGTCTTTGCCGTTCACGGACTTCCCCACCACGCTCACCCGTGGCCCACTGGTCACCACCGTCTCCCTCTTCACAGGCGCCAAAGCCGGATGATCGGCCATCTCTCTCCGCTGGTTCTCCACGCAGCCAATCAAACCACACAACAACAAGATCATCCCTGACCGCATCGCTCGCCTCGCAGCTGGGCATCTTGCCCGTGTCTTCTCTTCAAAGTCATGGGCAGGATGCCCATGCTACGACTCATTCCATCACCACCATCGCGTGCCCATTCAATTCAGGCACGACGACCTCCACCCTACCCGCCCGATGCTCGAATGCCACATCCGTGCCCTGGGGCGCGATGTAGACCCGCTTCGGCGCCTTCTCCATCCGCACCGAAACCGGCACCTGAAACACCGGCACCACATCCTCAATCAGATCGAGCTTCTCCGTCCTCCGCTCGGCGGTGTATTGCAGCAAGTGCACGATCGTCCGCTTCGCCTGCTTGGCCACCGTCGCCTCCATTCCCACCGGCCCATTCACCCGCAGCACCGGCTCCGGCAACATCCGCTCCAGAACGTTTTTCACGAGCAAGCGGAACGGCACATTTCCGTGCAGCGCAAAGGCCGTGAAAATCGGATAGGCGATGTACGTAACACGCTCCCCCTCCACCACTGCCGCATAACGACTCACCTTCTCCGGCGGCGTCTGGAAGTGCGATGAGAAATGCGCCCAGGTCCGCTCGAAGTAAGGCTCCACCACCTTCGCCAGGACCTTGCCACCGCGCGCTGCGGTCACGCGCACGCCACGCTCATACATGACGTGATCCGTCGCCCCCACGCCCTCATTGATCTCCTTCCCAAAGCGAATGTACGTCGTCGTGTAAGGCGACATCCCCTCCGCCTTCACAGGGAGTTCCTTCAACTTCACCTGGCCACCATCTGCGGATAATCCGCTGGTTCCCGTCGCCAGCACCTTGCCGCCGCGCTTCAGATACGCCGAGATCTTCTTCGCCAGCCCCTCATCCACGTTCACCCCATCCGGCAAAATCATCAGCTCATACCGCGCGAAATCCTCCTCCCGATCCACCAGGTCAAACTGATGCTTGAGCTGCGTGAGGATGCGCACCACGCCCTCATCCGTCGGCGTCACTTTGATGCGCCCGCCCTGGCCGGTGGGATGCTCTTCGCCCACCAGCACGCCAATCTGCGCCACCGTCCGCGCATCATGCAGCCAGGGCTCGCGTTCCTCCACGCGCTGGTAGATCTTGCCGATCAGCTCATAGGCCGCCCGATCCAGCGTCCCCCGCGGATGCATCTGATCGCCAATGCTGCACCGCGCTCCGTGCGCCATCGCCTGGCTCGTCTCATATTCCAGCGCCGCGTAGGGCTTGATCCCGCCGAAATCGGCCCAGCTTTTGTGGAACCTCGCCGTCATGCCCATGAACGGCAGCGGGAAGTTCTTCGCGAACCGCACGTTCTTCGGAAAGAACATGTAACCCCACCCGCCCGTCGGCAGCGATTCAATCTCAGTCTGCGTTTGGAACGCCATCTCCTCCCGCAGGTTGCTCACCGGGCGTCCGTTAAAGAACACGCTCGCGCCCCGACTGCTCTTCAGCACCATCTCCTTGAAGCGCTTCATGTAGCGCAGCGCGACGAGGTGCGAGTGCTTCACGCGATCCGCCTCTGTTTCCGGGTTCAGCCCTTCCTTCTCCATCGACTGGATCGCCCACTTGCTCACCGAAGGCTGGTCCCACGTCATGTCAAAGAAGATGCCATCCACCGGCTTAAACTTCTCCAGGATCTCGCGCGTCTGCTCCGCCAGGAATTCCTGATACGGGCTGCTCATGTCCAGGATCTGCCACGCCCCTCCTCGATTCTCCAGCGGCCCACGCCCCACATGCTTCCCGTCCGGCTGGATGGCGATCCAATCCTTGTGCTGGTTCGCCGCCCACTCATCGCACATCACGCTGATGTAAATGGGCGCTCGAATGCCCTCCCGATGCAGCGCCTCCACCTGCTGCTCGAGCAGCGGCAAGCCCTTCCTCAGCCCCGGATGCCGCTCCGGCCGAAGCGTGTCGTAGTACAAGTGCCCATGATGACACTTGGCAAAGACGGTCACGCTGTCGACGTGCGCCGCCTTCATCGTCCGCGCAAACTCCCGCGCATCAAACTCCACCCCCACATCCCGAATCCAAGGCCCGGTGTGAAAATCCAAATGAATCTGCCGCCACCGCAACTCCACCTGCTTGGCCACATCAGCTCCTTCTTCATCTGTAAAAAGCGGTGCCCCATCTGTGGCTAAGACGCTCACACTCGGAACAGCGCCCCCATCCGCTTTCCCAGAAACGCATTCGCCGTCAGCACCGTCAGGGTAAGCAGCGCCATCGCCCAAACCCCGAGCGCGCTGGCGATGTAAGGCCCATCCCCCAGCCGCTGGAACAGCTCATAGATCGCCTTCGTGATGGGCCAATAACTTTGCTTCTGCGCCAGGATGAGCGAGTCGCTCACTTCCAGCATCGCAAATGCGAAGGCAAGCAGCGCCCCTGCCGCCAGGTTCGCTGCGATCAGCGGGATCGTCACCCGCCGCATCGTCATCCATGAGCTTGCGCCGAGATTCCGCGCCGCCAGCTCCAAATCCTCCGGCGTCTGCTCGTATCCCGCGGCCGCGCTGCGCACCACGTAGGGCAGCCGCCGCACCGCGTACGCAATGACCAGCAGCAGCATCGGATTCTCCTGGATATCCAGCATGCGCCGAACCGCTGGCGAATCCTTAAACAGCAACTGCAACTGGAGCGCGATGCCGATATATCCAAACGCCATCACCACGCCCGGCACCGCCAGCGGGAGCATTGCCAACCCATCGAGCAATCGGCGGCCAAACACGCGCGTCCGCACCAGCAGAAATGCAATCGCGATCCCCAGCACCACGTCCACGATCATGCTGACGCCGGCGAACACAATGCTGTTTCCCGCCGACGGCACCGTCAGCTCGTGCGTCAGCGCATTGCCGTAATGATTCAGCGTGAACATCCTAGGCAGCGCGGACTGATACCACGCCCCGACTCCGCTGAAGCTCATCAGAATGACGCTCAGATGCGGCAGCATCGCGAGCGCAATAACAAGCGCATATGCAGCGAACGCGAGCACCGCCCTGGTCCCGCGCAAAGGCCGCAACGTCGCCTGCGTCGTGGCCTTCCCGGCGGCCGCCGTTGTCGCACTTCCCAGCCCCCACTTCGCCAGCAGATACAGCCCGGCGCTGATGATCAGCATCACCACCACCATCGCATAAGGCAGCGGATTACCGCGCACCTGCGCCAGCCGATGAAACACCTGCACCGGCGTCACCTGGTAGTAATCGAACATGAGCGGCGTCCCCAGCTCGGTGAAGCTCCAGATCAGCACGATCGTCCCACCCGCCAGGAGCCCCGGCCGCAGCAGCGGCAGCGTGATCTGCCGGAAGATCGTCCAACGCGACGCCCCCAGGTTCGCCGCCGCCTGCTCCATCGCCGGATCAATGTTTGCCAGTGCCGCGGACAGATTCAGATACAGAATCGGATACAGGCTCAGCGCCTCCACCAGCACTATTCCCGCCAGCCGCGCTTTTCCCAACCAGTCCACCGGCGCATCGGGCGCTACGACATGCAGCGCCTGCATCAAGCCGGTCAGCGCGCCAAACCTGCCAAAAATCTGCCGCATCCCGAGCGCGCCTACGAACGGCGGTAGAATCAACGGCACCAGCAGCAACCCCCCCAGCAAGCGCTTGCCCACAAACTCGTACCGCGTCCACAAGATCGCCAGCGGAATACTGATTCCCGTCGCGAGCGTCGTCACGCACACAGCGATCAGCGCACTATTGATCAAACCCCACCGCAGCTCAGGATCCAGAAAAATCTCTTGAAAGTACCCCAGCGTAAACCCTGCCCCCGCCGATCCCGGCACGCCGAAAAACGCCACCCGCACCACCTGCCAGATCGGCCAAACCAGCACCACCGCGAGCACGACAAACATCGCGCCCGCGAGCACCTGATGCCAACCCTTCGTTCTCTGCTCTCCCATCCCCTGCAGATTCTGCGGGAATATGAGCGGGATGTCACGGAGACTTCACGTCCCGCTCGGCGCGAGCCTGCTTCCCAGCGTAAACCACCCCTTCGACGGATCATAAATCAACATCAACTGTCGCCGGTCAAACTCCTGAAACCATCTCCACCATTCGATCGGCTCAAGCTGTTCATCCGCGGGGTTGAACTCATCCCCGCCGAGCCGGATCTTGGTCGGCTCGCCCGCCACACACGCCGGCCACAGCCCCCGGCTCGTGGCCCAGTGATAAATGGTGTTATGATTCGTCGTCTCGTAAACCGTCATCGGCTGCAATTCTAGAGTGACGCCGGCACCCTTGCCAAACAATTCCGGAGCGCGATGGACGTCGCGATGACGCCCTTCAACTACCCGGGCCTGCCGCTCCAGACGCCGCGCCTGATCATCCGCTACAACCTCCAAGGACGGAGCATTCGCTTCTACCGCCGTGACATGCCGATGCAAGATCACATTGGCTGATTCAACGTCATTGACGTCTGTGCCTGCGGCAGATCGTGACTCTCGCGATACTGCTGATACGCCCACACCGCCGCCACCATCGCAATGATCAACAGCAGCATGATCAGACTCTCAGCCGCGCTTTTCACCGGCTCCAATATCTGATTTCGTTTGCGTGCAGCGATCCACATGACCAACTCCATTGGAACACAATTCAAGCACGTCCGCGTACACCCACAACTGTCTTCTCAAGGCACCCCCGGACGAGATTTGCTCCAAACCTGCATTCGCACACGCAGGCGAATTACTCCCATCTTTTGATCATGCCCGGCCCCCCAGCGCCTACAACAGCTCTACGTCCCTTGGTCGAACGTGCGTCGGTAGCGCGGGAAAGATGCCCCTGCTGCGAGGATCACGCCTTGCGCATGTACGTCACGTACGTCTCCTCCCCCACCTCATAAAAGGGCTTAAACCGCACCATTCCGAGCCCCTTCGCCTCTTTAAGCAGTTCGTCGCCGACGCCCTGGGGCGCCTTCACGCCCTCGCTCACCCCCACCATCAGCACCGGCCCGCGCACCAGCGCCACCATGTTCTCATGCTGCTCGTCCACCTTCTCCTGGCGCCACTCCATCGGCAACGTCCACCGCACCCGATCGCCAGCCTTCCACTCGCGCTCGACTTCCACAAATCCCGCACGCTTCTTCGCCGGCACCGTCAACCCATTCACCTCCACCGCCCCCTTCCCCTCCGCCCACCCCGGCTCGCGAAGCCTCACCACAAACTTCGTCTCCCGCGCCGGCTTCACGGTCAAGCGAACCTCCCCCTCCTTCGGATACGCCGTCTCGCAAACCATCTCCACCGGCACCCCGCCCTGCTCCCACTTCACCTCCGAGGGCGCAAACAAGCACACTGCGATTCCGCGATCGTCGCGCATGTACAAGCTCACCGTGTAGTCCGCCACCACCTGCGGCAAACTCCCCGCACAGCAAGGCCACTTCTCGGGATGATAATTCTTCCGCGCCCCCTCGTGGTAATCGGAATAGTAAAACGCCGACCCGTCCTCCTTCGGGTCCTTGATCGCCAGGATCCCGTTGTACAGCATCCGCTCCATCGGATCCGCATAGTTCGCCTCCCCCGTCGCGCTCAGCAGGTACCGCCCCAATTTAAACTCCGCCAGCGCGCCGCACGGCGTCTCAAAGTGGTTGTGTGTCTTCTCCAGCATCTCACCCAGCGTCCCCTTCCCTGGCTCGACAAACGCCTCGTTCGGCCCCCATCCTCCGGACGCATATCGCTGCGTCGTGTTGATGGTGTTCCACGCAAACGTCACCGCGCGCAGATACTTCTCATCCCCCGTCGCCAGGTACGCCTTCGCGCCCGAGCTCAGGCAATTAAAGTGCGAATACGCGTGATTGCCCGGCAGCACGTTTTCCCCGCGCGAAAGCGGATCAAAGTAAGGCTTGTCATGCAGATACCGCTTGGCCATCTCCGCATATGCCTTCTCCCCCGTCACCTCCGCCGCGATGAACAGATACTCCGGCAGCGTGTACGACTCATCCCACGTAAAGGTCACATCCTTGTGCGGACGCTCGGCCATCTCCTTACGCGTCAGCGCTTTCTCCGGCAAATGCTTCTTCGATTTCTCCACCCACTTCGCCAGCACATCCAGCGCCTCCGGATTCCCCGCGAACCGATGCGCATCCACCAGCCCGATCACCATCTTGTCGAAGATGTACGCGGGGAAGCGATTGCCTTGGAGAAATGACTTCTCCGCCGAAAGCGTCTCCGCGAACGCCTTGACGATCTGCCGCACCTTCTCCTTCCCCGCCGCATCACCGGTGTTCTTGACGAAGCGCGATAAGCCGCTGGTGATCTGCCCCAGTGCATGCCCGGGCGCGAAACCGTTCTGGTCATACCACCCGCCCATGTCATTGCCTGGTGCCGGCATCCCCACCCACTGCCGATACACCTTGAGCAAGCGATCTGTATCCAGCGATCGATAGAGGGCAAAGATACGCTCCTGCTGCGCCTTCAGCGGACCGCCGGTGATCTTCACCTGGTCGTACCCGAGCGGCACCAACTTCGCGCGCGATGTCGTCGCCACCACGTCGCCTCCTTCCGCGCCCTGCAAAATTCCGCCCCAAATCACGCCCCCCGCCACCACCGTCGCCGCACCGATAAATTCTCGTCGTGAGATCATGCGCGTTCTCCTGCTGTTCCCGTCTTTCTCTTTCCTAAACCCTAAACCCTAAACCCTAAACCCTAAACCCTAAACCCTAAACCCTAAACCCTGAACCCGAACCCTGAACCCCCTCACCCCCCCAACCATGCCGCCAGCAGATCAATCGCCGCCTGCAAATCCTTCTTGCTCACGCATTCCGTGATGGTGTGGATATACCGGGTGGGGATCGACAATGTGAGTGCCCGATAACCTCCCCGCACGCGCTGCATCGCACCGGCATCGGTCCCGCCGCGGGTAAGGATGGAAAGCTGATACGGGATCTCGCCCTCCTTCGCCGCCGCTTCAAATTCATCCACCAGTTTGCGATCCGCGATGAAGGAGGAATCCATCATCGTGATCGCCACGCCGCCGTGCAGCCTGGTGATCGACTCATCCTCCGGCACGCCGGGGGTATCAACCGCAAGCGTCGTGTCGATCGCAATCGCAATATCCGGTTCAGCGCTGTACGCCGCCGGTCCCGCGCCGCGAAGGCCCACCTCTTCCTGCACGGTGCACGCGAGCACAACGTCGTACTTGGGCGCCTTCACCTTCCGCATCGCCTCGATGACGACAAAAGCCGCCACGCGATTGTCCAGACATTTCCCCGTCACGCACCCGCCCAGCTCAATAAACTCCTGCACCAGCGTCACCGGATCCCCCACCCGCACCTTCTTCTTCACCTCATCCGCCGGCAGACACAGATCTACAAAAAATTCACCGATCTCCGGGACCTTCTTCTTGTCCTCTTCCTTCGCGATATGGATCGGCCGACCTCCCGGATTCAGCAATCCAAGCAATTCCTCACCGCCCGATGTCTGAATCCGCACCCGCCGCGCCAGCAGGTTCTTCGTATCAAACCCGCCCACGTTCTGAATCCGCACAAACCCCTTCTCGTCCACGTGCCGCACATAGAACCCGATCTCGTCCATGTGACAGGCAAAGAGAACCTTCTGCGCCTTCTCCGCCCCGGCGCCCTTTCGCGCAATGAGCGACCCCAAAGGATCGGTCGTCACCTCATCAAACAAACCCTCCACCTCCCGCGCGAGAATCTCCCGCACCCGCTCCTCGCGCCCAGGAACCCCCGGCGCTTCCGACAACGATTTCAGCAATTTCAGATTCATACCCACACCTTACTCACCCCCAAACCATTTTTGCAGAGCGCGCACGACATCAATCAGCACCCAACACCCCAATTCCACCCACAGGATGTACCCCTCTTTGCCCTTTTGTAAAATGCCCGCACACATGCGCGCCCCGCCCCCTCTCCCGCCCCGGCTTCCGCCAGATCCGATTCCCGTTCAGCCCCTTCCCTACGCGACCCGACGCCCCGGCTCATCCCGTCCCGGCTCCCTCACCACCATCGGCATCTTCGCCATCCTGATTGGCCTGCTCGGGATCGTCGCCAGCATCTTCCAAGGCTTTGGCGCCATCACCCTTTTCACCCGCACAATCGTACCCGCCACGCACCACGTCAACCGCTACCCCGTCGCGCACAACCTCCCCGCGTACAAAGGTGATCTCACCGGCGCCCGCGGCATCCCGAAAGCGGAACGAGATCTGCTCCTCGCGCTGTTCCCCGAGATCACGTACGAAACCCGCACAGAACTGCTGCGCCTCCTTTCTGAAGTCGGACGAGAGGTCTTCCCAACACCGCTCAAGTCCGCCGCCGATGCACAAGCTTCCGTCTCCAACATCGCTTTTCCCGCGCGTGCCGACTCAACGCGGCCGGGCCTCTCGTTCACCGCGCCCGGCGGTAAGGTCCTCATCACCGCAAGCGCCGTCTTTACCTCCACCACCGGGGCCGTCTACACCACGAGCGGGCAAAACGTCATAGGGCCAGGCGACCCCGTTGGCCGATTCTCCAGTTACGACATCGCGCAGCTCCTCGATGGAAGCCACCGCCGATTGAAGGGCCGGATCACCTCCCGCCAGGCCGCCACCGTCATCGACTGCATCCAAAACGTGAGCAAAGGCGGCAACCGCATCGCCAATGTCACCATCGGCAAGCTTCCCGATTCTGACACCCTTGATCTCACCCTGCGCGGCTTCAACAACTTCGCCGCACCCATTCACTTCGTGATCCTTCCCGACGGAAAATCGCTCCAGGTTTCGGACAAGGAACTCAGTCAGGTCGACGCCAGCACCGCGACCATCCAGCCGCACAAGCAGCATGCCGAAGTTCCTGCCAGCACCGCATCCGTTGTCGCGCTGATGATCCACACGATGCTCACGCTCGCGCTCTGCGTGATCCTCTTCATTCTCGGCGTCATGCTGCTGCGCGATCACCCGATGGCGCTGCCGCACCTGGTCACGTGGAGCCTGATCGCACTCGGGACAATTGTTCTCGGCCTCGGTATCACGGCTTGGCTTCTCGTCTCGCTGCAACAGGGAAATGCCGCCCGCCGCGACGCGGAACTTCCATCCACACCGCTGACTGCGGCGCTGCTCTCTGAGATTAATCTGATCAGCATCCCGATTGGCGCGCTTCTGGGGGCAGCGCTGCCTGTCACCATTCTTGCTGTTGCCCGATCTCGTCGCGTCGCCGCCTGGATGCACCAGCGCCACCGCACGACCACGCATCCCCTCACCCACCAGCGCCGCGCGCAACTTCATCTCGCCTTCGACCGCTTCGCAAACTCGTCCGCGGGCAGTCGCGTCTATCGGGCCGCGCTTTACCTCGCAACCCTTCTGATTCTCGCCCATCTCGCGCTGGTCGTTCACGATCTGCTCGGCACAGAGTCCAGCACGCTCGCTCTTGCACGCAACGTCCCCGGCCTCGCCGTGGGCGCCGCAGTGCTCATCTGCGCCCTTCGCTTCCGGCCACACCTGCCCGATCGCGCTGCGGAGGAAACACCATGACAGGCGCGCTCCCCATCATCCTCCTGCTGCTGGTTTCAACCGCCGCCGCGCAATCGACAACCGCGTCATCGACCGGGGTCCAGTCGACAACAACCCAATCCACTACGCGCCGCTACAACCCCCGCGACCTCCACGCCGATCCCGTGTACCGAATGGCCATCCAGGACTCGCGCCCCCCCAATCACCCGCCTCCCTTCAGCAACCAGATCATCGGCTCTCGATCGATCGTGAGTTTTGACGAGCGCCGCCGCACCGATGCCTGGTCGCGCGTCGCGCCCGATGCCTTCGAGCGCTACCCTAAGTACGCCGTCGCCCTGCTCACCCATCCGAACCCAGACGTTCGCCGCGACACGATGATCCACATCCGCGTGGAATTGTTCCGCAACCTCACACCTGATCTTCAAGCGCAGCTGGATCCCGTCGTCCCGGAGCTCGTGCAGCTCGTGGCCGATCCCTCGACCCCGCCAGCGCTCCGCAAGGGCGCCGACCTCCTCGCCGCCCTGCACCCGCCGCTCGACCAGCTCCAGTCCATCCTGGAGCTTGCGCAATCCGGGGACTTCCGCGATCGGCAGGCGGCCATCAAGATCCTCACCTCCTCCCGCGATGACGGCGAAGCGCTCGCCCAGTTCCTCCAGCCGCTCCTGGCCGATCCATCAGAGCGCATCCGCCGCCTGACGATCGACGGTCTGCGCAGCCGGCGAATGACCACGGAGCTCCGCGCCGTCTTCCGCCGCCTGGCGATGCAGCCGCCCGACGATGTTCGCAAGATCGCGCTGGCTGCGCTGTCCGACTACAGCACGCGCGCGGGTCGCATCGACCCGCAGGATCAGCAGGTGTTCGCCGCCAGCGCGCAGGATCCCGATGCCGCGATTCGCCAGATCGCCCAGAAGCACGTCAGACCGGACGTGCGCCCCGCCCCGCGGATTTCCGCGGCAGCTCCACAACCCCCCAAGCCGCCGCCCGCCATCGTCTGGTCCGAAACCCTTCCCGCATCCGCAAGCGATGATGATCCTCCCGCGATCACCCTCATCTCCAGCGTGACGCGCGCGATCCTCACCGCCCTGACGATCCCCGCAGCCCTGGCGGTTCTGGTCTACAGCCTCGCTCCTCAGGTCCTCAAGCTCCTCGCCCCTCCCGTTCATCAGCCAGGCGAGGCCGTGAAGCGGTGATCACCACCACCAGAGCCTAGGGCTCAACGGGGGAAATCAAAAATTATCTCCCCGAAGTTCCCAGTTTTCTCTTCCCCCGATATCCCAAGCGCCGGCATACTGGCCCCTCACCTCTAACCGGAAGGAGCCAGTCATGGCCTCGAACCGCGGCGTTGCTTATATCAAACCGGGACAAGTTGAAATTCAGTCCATCGACTATCCCAAGCTCGTCAATCCTACCAATCGGAAGAAAGCCGAGCATGGGGTCATCCTCAAGATCATCTCGACCAACATCTGCGGCTCTGATCAACATATGGTCCGCGGCCGAACGACCGCGCCGGCGGGGCTGATCCTCGGCCATGAAATCACCGGCGAGATCATCGAGAAGGGACGCGACGTCGAGTTCCTCAGTGTCGGCGACATTGTTTCCGTTCCTTTCAACATCGCCTGCGGGCGCTGCCGAAACTGCAAGGAGGGGAAGACCGGCATCTGCCTTAACGTGAACCCCGCCCGCCCCGGAGCGGCGTACGGTTACGTCGACATGGGCGGGTGGGTTGGTGGGCAGGCCGAGTATGTCATGGTCCCCTACGCCGACTGGAACCTGCTCAAGTTCCCCGACAAGGACCAGGCGATGGAGAAGATCAAGGACCTGACCCTGCTGAGCGACATCTTCCCCACCGGCTACCACGGCGCGGTGACGTCCGGCGTCATGCCCGGCTCCGTCGTCTACGTCGCCGGCGCGGGACCTGTGGGCTTGGCGTGCGCCGCGAGCTGTCATCTGCTCGGCGCTTCCATCGTTATTGTCGGCGACATGATCAAGGATCGCCTGAGGCAAGCCAAGAGCTTCGGCTGCGAAGTGATCGATCTCACCAAAGACGCCACGCTCGCGCAGCAGATCGAGCAGATTGTCGGCGTGCCGGAAGTGGATTGCGCCGTCGACTGCGTCGGCTTTGAAGCCCATGGCCAGGGCAAAGACGCGAAGGTCGAGCGGCCGGCCACGGTGCTGAATTCAGTCATGGAAGTGACTCGTGCTGGAGGCGCGATCGGCATCCCCGGCCTCTACGTCACCGGCGACCCGGGCGCCGTCGACGAAGCCGCCAAGCAAGGCACCCTTGGCATCCGCATCGGCCTGGGCTGGGCCAAGAGCCACCACTTCACTACCGGGCAGTGTCCGGTGATGAGATACAACCGAAACCTCATGATGTGCATCCTCCACGACAAGATCAAAATCGCAAAAGCGGTGAACGTGAAGACGATCACGCTGGAGGATGCGCCGCAGGGGTATAAGGACTTCGACAAGGGCGCCGCGAAGAAATTTGTGATCGACCCGCACGGGATGATCGCGGCGTGAGTGGTGTGTGTGTCCGTATCAAAACAGAAACGCGGAGCGCACAGGGCGCTCCGCGTTGCTTTTTGTCGATCTGCTCCTGAAGGGGCTACTTGGTTCGTCCGCCAGGCCCGGTGTTGCCCGGGGAGGGCGGTGTGACGATGACGAGTTCGCCTTCAACATCCGTTGCGCCGTCGGCCGCCGCCAGGGCTGCGAGGAAATCTCGCGTGGGCGGGGCTGGGGAGCGGAGGATGATCTTGGCGCCGTAGCTTGCGCCCGGGACGTAGAAGTTGTTGAAGTTTCCAAACCAGTCCATGAGCCGGTCGCCTTCCACATCGGCGTAGAGCGAGTCGTCGCCATCGCCGCCGTAGATGATGTCGTCGCCGGTGTTGCCGTCGAGGATGTCGTCACCGGAGCCGCCGTAGAGGTGGTCGTTCATCGCGCCGCCGTGGACGATGTCGTTACCAAGATCGCCGAAGAGTGCATCTTCGCCACCGCCGACGATGGTCGGATCATCACCTTCGATCAGGTCTTCACCCGCGCCGCCGTGGATGGAGTCGTTACCAAGGCCGCCGTAGCAGGAATCGTTGCCGCCGATGCTTGCATCCAGCAGCGTGACGAGGCGCATCTTGGTACCTGCCGCATAGACCAGGGCTTCCACTTTGCCGCCCTGGTTGCTGATGATCTTGGCGCCTGAGCCGTCGAGCAGGTTATCGACGATGGTGCCGTTGTCGCCGACGAGACAATCGTCACCAGCATTGCCGTTCATCAGGTCAGCACCGAGGTTGCCAATCATGTCGTCGTCACCGGCGTTGCCGTTCATACTGTCGTTGCCGGCCTGGCCCCACATGGAGTCATCGTTGTCGCCGCCGTTGAGCAGGTCGCCGGCGCCGATGTTGGCATCGAGCAGCGTGACCGACCGGATCAGGGCATTGTTCCGCAGGCCGCTGAGGGTGTAGCGTTGATAGTTCGACCCGCTGGAGAGGTTGACGATGATTGCGTTGTCGCCGGCGACGACGTCGTTCCCGACGCCGCCGTCGATGGTGTCAGAGCCGTCTGCGGCGCCCGCGAGAGACGAACCGCCGATGATGTCGTCATCACCGCTGCCGCCGTTCATTAAGTCGCCGCCCTGATTGCCTTCCATGTAGTCATGCCCGCCGTCGCCGCTGAGGGTGTCGGCGCCCGATTGGCCGTACATCCAGTCCGCATCGTCGCCGCCGTTCATGGTGTCGTTGCCATCGCCGCTGGTGACCGCGAGCGTGATCGTGCGGACGAGGGATGAGGTCTCCGGCACAAAGTTGACGGTGGCGGTGATCGTGCCGCTGTCGCCGAGCAGCACGTCGACACCGGCGTTGCCGCTGATCGTATCGTTGCCGTCGTTGCCCTGCATGTCATCGTCGCCGTTGTTGCCGGACATCGAGTCATTGCCCTCGTTGCCGAACATGGTGTCGTTCTCGGTGCCGCCGGTCATGGTGTCGTTGCCGGCCTGGCCGTACATGAGGTCATTGTCCGCGCCGCCGTTCATGACGTCGTGACCGCTGCCGCCGAGGAGCGAGAGGGCGTTAACGGTCCCATCGTCACCGATCATGATGTCGTTACCGCCATCGCCGTTCATGGTGTCGTTGCCGTCAGCGGTGACGACGACGGAGGATCCGCCGATCATCTTGTCCGCGCCGTCGCCGCCGCTCATGGAGTCAGCGCCGCCGTTGCCTTCCATGTAGTCGGCTCCGCCCTGGCCGAAGAGATTGTCGCTGCCGTCGTTGCCGTAGATCGCGTCAGCGCCCGCGCCGCCGATGAGGGAGACGACGCCGGCCATGCTGATGGTGGCGTTGTCGCCGGCGATGATGTCATCACCGCCTTCACCGACGAGCGAGTCATTGGCGGCGTCGCCGGAAACGGAGTTGTCGCCGATCATGTGATCGCCGCCGGTTCCGCCGAGGAGGGTGTCGTTGCCCTCGTCGCCTTCCATGTAGTCGACGCCGTCGTTGCCCGTGAGCGAGTCGTTGCCGCCCTGGCCGAAGAGACCGTCACCGTCGTCGCCGCCGATGAGGGTGTCGTTTCCATTTCCACCAGTGAGGTCGACGGTGCCCTTGGTCACGAGTGTACCGGACTGGCTGACAATCTCGTCGGCGCTGATCTCGGCATTATCACCCGTGATCAGATCCGTTCCCTTGCCGCCATCGAGGGAGTCGTTGCCGTCGCCGCCGACGATGATGTCATTGCCATCGTCGCCGTAGGCGGTGTCGTTGCCGCCGCCGCCTTCGACCTGGTCATTGCCTTCGCCGCCGTAGAGCAGGTCGCCGCCGTCGGTTCCGGTGGCGGTGTCATGGCCCTGGATGACGTCGTCGCCGCCCTGGCCGTAGATCGTGTCGCTGCCGTCGCGGCCGTAGAGCACGTCATCGTCCGCGCCGCCGTCGATGGTGTCGTTGGCGTTGGATCCGGTGATGGTGTCCTTCCCTTCCTCACCATACAACGCGGAGCCGTCGCGGCGCGCCGTCAATTGATCGTTACCGCGGTTGCCGTGCAGCGTCGCTGCGCCCAGGCCGGAGAAGATGATGTCGTCATCGAAGTCGCCGTCCTTGCCCGGGTGCGCCAGCGGGCTGAAATCGCCCCACATCTCGCTGGTTACATCCACATCGTCGTGGATGTCGATGCGGTCCTTCCCATGCCCGCCCTCGGCGAAGATCTTGCTCACGCCGGTGTACACCTGCTCGTAGCCGAAGGCGCGGACGATCACCTCGCCGGCATTGGCGCCCTTCTTCACCACGAACTTCTCGTCGCCGTCGGTGATGTCCTTGTACTTGCGCTCGCCGGCCGCGGGGCCCATGTTCAGCCGCAGCACACCGCCGCCCAGCGGCGTGGCGAGGATGGGATCCGGATCGCCGCCTCCGGTGCACGTGTAATCGAACGAGAGGAGATTGACGGTCGCGATATCCCACGACTTGCGCCAGCCGGCGAAACCCAGCGGCGTATCGATGCCCACCTGCACGTAGGCGTTCAATCCCGCATCGATCGATCCTTCGATGTCGAAGATGCACAGCGGGCCGCTTTCGAATTGCTGGATGATCTCGCCAACCCGCAGCTTGCCGTCGCCAAACGGCGGGTTGCTCGCCTTGTCGGGGTCGTGCAGGTTCAGGTAGACGTGACCTTTGATCCCGCCCTCCACGCCCACCGCCGCGACGATGGCATTGAGCTCGGCCGCGGCCTTGATGCTGGCCTCGATTTTGATCTCCGGCACATCGTTGGTGCCGCTGCCATCGGCCTTGTCGGTGTCGCTGATGTAGAAGCCGTTGAAGATCAGCCCGGGATCGCTGAACCCGCCGTTTGCGAATTCGGCGATGCCGTGGGTGTCGTAGCCGAAGTGGAATTTAGCCTGGGCGAGGAAGTCGCCCTTGAGGCGCACGCCCAGCGGCCCGGCAAGGCGAATGAACTCGTTGAAGTGGAACTCCGCTCCGAGCGCCGGCATGGAGTACTCAAACAGCTGCACGTCTTTCCCGAGCAGCAGGTTGAAGGCGCTCTCAGGGTGCTCGAGGATCGGGAAAGCGAGCTTGGTTGCGGCGTCGCCGCCGCTCAGCTCCGGGATCTGCAAGCCGTCGACGAAACCATCCACCGCCGGCAGGCCCAGGTCCTTCAGCTCTTTGATCGTGTCCTTGATGATCTTGTCGGCCGCGTTGGCATCCGAAAGCTTGCTGAGCCCCCGCGGATCTTCGCCGACCTTGAAGGAGCCGAGATCGATCGCCACGCTTCCCAGGCCGGCGGGGATCTTCTTCACAAACTCATCCACGGCCACGACCGCATCTACGAACTTAACCACCGGGCTGTCGCTCAAGGCATCGATCACTTCCAGGATCGTCACCTTGCCGTTGCCGTTCTTATCGAACTTGCTTCGCAGCGGCGCGAAGTCGCTCAGCACCGGCACGCGGCGCTGGAGCAGATCAATCACCGGCTGCACGGGTTTCAGGATGCCGCGTACTTCATCAATGATGGGCTTGGCGAAGTTGCTGAAGAACGAGCCGAGATCGAGCTGCACGTTGTTGAATTCGATCTTGGGGGCATCGCCGAAGGATGCAGCGCTTCCGCCGGGATTCATCGACGCGCCGTTGAAGTTCCAACTGAGATCGAAGTCGGCATTGAGGGATGGGAATTTGGCGCTGCCGCCGAAGGAGACGTTGTTGTGCAGGTGAATGCCCGCCGACGCCGTTAGCGAGCTGTTGAAGTTCAAACTCCCGAGTTCCCCGCCGCGGAGCTTGTTGTCGTTGCCATCGGTGAAGTCGACGCCGACCGAGCCAGTCAAGCCGGTATTGCCCTTGGGGGTGCCGTCGGTAGCGTGCAGTTGCAGGAAACCGAGCTTGCCCTTCGCATCGAGTCCCGGCGTCGTCACGCTCAGGCTCAGTTTCGCTTCAGGATCGTTGCCGGTATGGGTGAGGTCGACGAAGAAGCCGCTGGAATCGACGCCGAGCACGAGGTGCGCGCTGTAATCGACAGACGCTTTGATCTTCCAGTCCACGCTCAGCCCCAGGCCGGGGATGCCAACGTCAAAGCTGGGGTCGATCGAGCCGGTGAAGAGGTTGCCCGCGACACTTAGATCCAGCTCGACGATTTCTGCCTTGCTGTTGTCGCCGTCGTTGCTCAGGAGCTTGATCGGCACCTTCGAGGCGCTGTCCACGCTGGCGGGGAGGATCTTGGCTCCGGCCGGCCCAAGTGCCGCGAAAATCGCAGTCTGGATGTCCGTGCCGGTCACGGTCGCGATGGCGTTGAGCGCGCCCAGCTTGTCTTTCAGCAGGCCGCTCACCTTGTTGAACGCGTCGCTTGCGGTGTCGACGGCGCTACCGAGTTTGTCGCCGACGATCGGCAGATTGTGCCCGACGACCGTGTAGATCTGGTCGTGGACCTTATCCACCATGTCCTGGACTTTCTGAACTTCCCCCGCCGCCTTAACGATCCCATTGATCGGGCCGTTCAGCGGCGTGTTGATCGCCACTGACACGTCGGCCATCAGCAAGCGCCGCTCCATCTGTTCGACGGTCATCATCGCGGCCCGCCGCGTGATCGCCTTCTGCTTAACAGCTTTCGCGGAACCCTTACCCCAGAACGTACCGAGACCCCAAGCGCGCAACGACACCACGGCTTCTCCTCCCGCATTTAAGCGGACGCTAAACTTTGTTGTTCAAACCAGATATGGCGAGGAAGCTCTTAAAATATCCCGCCTTTGCGGCTAATCAAGACAAATCTTGCTAAGAAACGGCGGGTGTTACGGCTTTGCAGAAGCCTAAAGGCTTCCCAACCACCGCACCGTTTTCGCTTCCATCGCCCACCAACATAAACTCCAGCGATGCGCGTCGCCCTCAATCTTTTTCTGATTCTGGCATTTGCCTGCTCCTGTCGGTCGGCTCGGCCTTTCTCCGAGTCGCCAGTTCCAGTGCAGGTGGTTGATGACCCTTTGGTCCTCCCCGCCACCCAGCCCGCCAACCTTCTCTACCCCCGCATCGTGAAGGGCTCGCTCACGCTCCGGTCCAACTATCTGTCTGGGGGGTTTCGCTTTACCGAAGGCGTCGACTACACCGTCGACTATGCGCGGGGAACAGTTGCCCGGACGCCTGAATCGCGGATCCCGGATTTCTCGAAGAACGTTTTGTACGGCCAGAAGAACTTCAATCAGTCGGTCTTCCCGGGTTACGGGAATGCGCGGTTCACGGTGTACGTCGATTATCGAACGACAGCATTTACGCCCCTCGCCACACCGACCGAGGTTGCGCATCTGTTGCGCGGGACGGCGGAGAAGCTGCGCAACCATCAGCCGCTCAAGCTTGTTGCGTTCGGGGATTCAATCGCGGCCGGCGGGGAGGCATCGACAGAGTTCCTGCGGTTTACGAACAAGTATGCGGATTACCTTCAGAAGCGATTCCCGCAGTCGCAGATCACGCTCGAGAACACGGCGACCGGAGGAGACACGACCGTGCAGGGGCTTCAGCGGCTCGGCGAGAAAGTGCTGAGTCGCAAACCGGATCTGGTGCTGCTGGCGTTTGGGATGAACGATCACAACGTGCCCTCGGTGGGCGGGACGCCGCTGCCGCAGTTCGAGGCGAATCTGCGGGAGATGATTCGCCAGATCCGGGATAAGACACGCGCTGAGATCATCCTGATCTCACCGTTTCCGCCGAACTCGAACTGGATGTTCTCGTCGCACCAGATGGAGAAGTACGCGGCGGCAACTGAGCAGCTGGCGCGGGAGGAGAAGGTTGCGTATGCGGATGTGTATTCGGCCTGGACGAAGCTCCTGAAGCGGAAATCGGAAGAGAGCCTCCTGGCAAACAACATCAATCACCCGAACAACTTTGGTCATGATGTTTACTTCCAGGTGCTCAAGGCGATGCGATTTTGATATTGGATCGGGCGCCGGTGCTATGATTCGGCGATGCCGATCAAGACCAAGCGCTGGGATGATCCGGTGGAGGCGGACGATGGCCATCGGCTGCTGATCTGCCGGTACCGGCCGCGGGGTATCGCCAAGAGCGGTGAGACTTGGGACGCGTGGGAACCGAGCTTGGGGCCGAGTCAGGATCTGCACGCCGGAGCCTATGCGAAGCACGGGGCGAACCTCTCCTGGGAATCGTATCAACGCTTGTATCTGAGCGAGATGCGCTCGCAGGGGAAGCTCATTGACGCGTTGGCAAAGCGCGTGGCGGCGGGAGAGACGATCACGCTGCTCTGTTCATCTGCGTGTACGCGGGAATCGCGCTGCCATCGCTCGCTGCTGAAGATGCTGATCGAGCGGCGGCTTCAAGCCACTCAAACCTCTACCGAAGGTGAAGCCGATGGCTGATCGCCCGATCCTCATCATTGCTGGGACGAACCGGCCCAACGCCAACGCGCTGCGGATCGCGAAGATTTTGGCGGGGCATTACGCGAAGCAGCCGGTCGCGCATGAGGTTTTCAGCCTGACGGACTTGCCGAAGGAAATGTTCGATCCATCGGCGTACGCGAGCAAGCCGCCGGCGGTGCAGGCGCTTCAGCAGCGGGTGCTCGATGCGCTGGGGCTGCACGTCATCACGCCGGAATACAACGGATCTTTCCCCGGCGCGCTGAAGTACTTCATCGACATGCTGAAGTTCCCGGAGAGCTTTGACTGCAAGCCGGTGGCGTTTGTGGGAGAAGCGAACGGCGCGTGGGGAGGGTTGCGGGCGGTCGAGCATCTGCAAGGCGTGTTCGGTTACCGCAACGCGCACATCTTCCCTGAGCGCGTCTTCATCGCGTCCGTGAAGGAGAAGTTCGACGCGGAGGGGAATATCGTCGATACAGCGATCGACGAACGGCTGGCCCGGCAGGCGCAGCGGTTTGCTTTCTATGCCCAGCATATGCAGACGTGCGGGCCGGTGAAGAAATGACGTCAATCGTTTCGGATAAATGCTTCGTTTTGCCCGGTTTGCCCGGTAGAATGATGCGGCTTCATCGAAGCGATTGTCTGTGGTCTTCGATTGCGTTGCGCCGAGGTTAGACTGGAGCTTGCCGGGAGTGAGAAAGATGTCGTTTCGCTGGGCGAGCTTTGGCCTTGGGATCGCGCTCCTGTCATCGCGCGCGCTGGCGATCGGGTCGTTTGATATCCATCTCAACGCCGGCAATACGCTTCAGCAGCACCCGGACGCGCTGGCGGCGTTTGAGCGCGCGGCGCAGCAATGGGAAGAACGCATTTCCTCGCCCATCCGCATCAACATCAACGCCGACATGGCGACGTCGAACTCCAACGTCATTGGATCGACAAGCTACGGTTCGGAGAACCTGAACCTGGATTACACGCTGGTGCGGAACGCCATGGCCGCGCGGGCATCCCGGCCGGGCGATGGCATTCTGGCGAGCTTGCCAACGAGCGCGCAGGTGACGGCGAATGTTCCATCCACCGGGACGTTCGACAATACGACCATCGGCCTGACCCGAGCGAACCAGAAGGCGCTGGGACTGGTGGCCAATCCCCTGGCGGACACGATCATCGACGGCGCAATCACGTTCAACCTGAACTTCAGCTTTGACTACGACCGCGGCGACAGTATCGGATCCGGCTCTATGGATTTCGAGACCGTCGCAGCACACGAGATCGGCCACGTGCTGGGGTTTGTCTCCGACACCGACGACTACGACGCCGACCCTACACTGCTGGATAATGCGACGACTTGGGATTTGTTCCGCTTCGCGAAGAACGACGTGCCGACGAATCCGCTGGAGTTCACGACGAAGCCGCGCGAGATGAGACCGGGCGTCGACGCGGTTTTCAGCGATACGATCAGCGTCTTCAATGTGTCCACGGGAGCAGCTCGCGGCGACGGTTCGCAGGCGAGCCACTGGAAGGACGACTTCTACTTCGACAAGATCACCAACTCGCTCACCGTAGGCCCGCTGATCGGGATCATGGATCCGAGCCTGAACTACGGCACGATTGAGCAAATCACCTACCCGGACCTGCGCGTGCTGGAGCTGATCGGTTACGACACGACGGTGCCCGAGCCGGGGGTGGTGAGCGTGATCATGTCATCATTGCTCCTGTCGCGAAGATGGCGAAAGCGCTGATGTACCCATCCGTGGCATGGACGTCTCGCCCATGTAAAGCCCGCGCATGGGCGAGACGCCCATGCCACTGTCGAATACCGGTACGACTTTCCAAAAGCCGTAACTGCTCCCACAATACGGCGATGAATCGAAACCGTGTGGGTCAGGTCGTCGCCAGTCTGTTCCTGCTGCTCAGCTCTCCCATCAGCTTTGCCAAGATCGAGCTGCCACCGCTGTTCGCCGACCACATGGTGCTCCAGCGCGATCGCGAAGTGCCGATCTGGGGTAAAGCTTCGCCCAATGAAAAGATCACGATCGAGTTTGCTGGTCAGACCGCATCGGCTACCGCGGATGCGCAGGGGAAATGGATCGCGAAGCTCCCGGCGATGAAGAAGGTGGACGGCACAACACTCACCATCACCGGCGCTGACAATCAATCGATCACACTCAAGGATGTCCTGGTCGGAGACGTGTGGATCTGCTCCGGGCAGTCGAACATGGAATGGCCGGTGAACGCTTCTGCGAATGCGACCAGGGAAATTGCGGATGCCAATCACCCCAACATTCGCCTGTTCAACTTTCCGAAGACGGTCTCGATGGATCCATCGAAAGAGGTGAAGGGCGAGTGGAAGGTGTGCTCCCCGCAGACGGTGCCTGGGTTCTCTGCGGTCGGGTATTTCTTCGGGCGTGAGATCAACAGGCTGGAGAACGTGCCGGTGGGTCTGATCGCAAACCCCTGGGGCGGCATGCCCGCCGAAGCTTTCACGAGCAGGGAGGCGCTGGAAGCGGATCCGGATCTCAAGCCGCTGGTCGATGTGAAAGAGAACGCTCGCGCGGGCGCACCTGAGAAGAAGAAGCAATACGAGCAGGCGCTGGCGGCATGGCAGGAGAATAATTTCGCCAAAGATCCGGGCAACGAAGGCGCCAAGAACGGCTGGGCCAAGCCGGAATTCGACGATAGCAAATGGAAAGAGATGGACGAGCCGACGAAGTGGGAGAAGAAGGGTCTTGCCATCGACGGCGGGGTGTGGTTCCGCAAGACGGTCGACATCCCCGCAGACTGGGGCGGCAAAGCGCTCACGGTTTCGCTTGGGATTATCGATGACTTTGACACCACCTATGTTGATGGGCACCAGGTCGGCGCGGTGGGGCCGGAGAACATCTTCGCCTGGGCAACGCAGCGGAAGTACACGATCTCGGGCGAAAACAACAAGACCGGCAAGATGGTCATCGCCACGCGCATCTTCGACCGCATGGGCGACGGCGGCTTCAATGGGCCGGAGAGTGAGCTGTATGTGGAGGTGAAGGAATCTGGCGGAAAGCAGCGCATCTCGCTCGCGGGGCCATGGAAGTACCAGGTGGAGTTTTCGCGCCCGCAGCCGGCGAAGCAGGATCCTCCTCCTGCCGCCCCGTTCGCGCCCGATGCGCCCAATGCCGCCAGCAACTTGTTCAACGGCATGGTGAACCCGGTGATCCCTTACGGGATCAGGGGCGCGATTTGGTATCAGGGCGAATCCAATGCCGACCGCGCGGAGCAGTATCGCAAGCTCTTCCCGGCGATGATCGCAGACTGGCGCAAGCAGTGGGGCCAGGGCGAGTTCCCTTTCCTCTTTGTGCAGCTGGCGAACTTCGGCCTTTGGAAGCCGCGCCCGACGGAGCCAGCCGACAGCACCTGGGCCGAGCTGCGCGAAGCGCAGACGATGACGCTCAGCAAGTCCCCTAACACCGGCATGGCCGTCACGATCGACATCGGCGAGACTGCCGACATCCACCCCAAGAACAAGCAGGACGTGGGCAAGCGCCTGGCGCTGGCGGCGGAAAAACTCGCCTACGGCAAGAACGACATCGAGTACGCCGGGCCGATGTATGAATCGATGAAAACCGACGGCAGCCAGATCCGCATCCAGTTCACTCACGCCGATGGAATGAACTTTAAAGGCGGCAGCTCTAAGGGATTCCAGATCGCAGGCGCAGACAAGAAGTGGCACTGGGCGGATGCCAGGATTCAAGGCAATGAAGTGATCGTCTCTGCGAAGGCTGTGGAACAACCCGTCGCCGTCCGCTACGGCTGGGGCGATGACCCGGAAGTGAGCCTGTACAACGCAGCCGGCCTCCCCGCCAGTCCCTTCCGGACCGACGACTGGCCGATGGTGACGGCAGGTGTGCAGGTGCCGGGGCAGAAGCCAAAGAAATAGGTCTTGCTGCCGATTGGCGTTGCAACGGTAAATTGGGGTGTCAGAGGTGCCGTGCGCTCGTGAAGCATGAGGAAGAAATCAGGATCACCCGCCATGGCGCAGCAGCGCCCGCCTCGTTCCGGCATATAAGGAGCGCTCGCAGGAACAGCGGCGTGATCGAAAACATTCGGCTGAGTCAGGGAGCGCGTGACTTGCGTTTGATTGTCGTCTCAAATGATGAGCAAGAATGAAAAAGCCAATGATCGCTCTGTTCATCGCGTGTTTGGCGCATCAGGCATGGGCCACCTTCGTCCCCACCACCCAGTTCACCGCCACCGTCATCGACGCCAAGACGCAGAAGCCAATCGATCGGTTCTACACCGTGATGAAGCCGATGCGCGGGGGTGGCGCGAGCCTCTGGCAGCAGCACACACTGACGTTTGAAAGCAAGGGGCGGTTCAGCATCTCCTTGAAGAAGGTGTGGCCGGGAGGTGCGGTGGTCCGGGTGTGGGCGGAGGGGTACAAGGTATCAGAGGTTCGGGTAGGGCCGGATTCGGAGCCCACAGGGGAGGTGTGGCTCAAGCCGGCTCAGAACCTTCGCGCGAAGGTCGTCGACGCGGCGGGCAAGCCGGTGGCGAAGGCGGAGGTGGTGCTGGCATCGTCGTTCACCAGGGTGAGCTTGGCGAACGGACACCTTCAAGTGAGCGGGATTGCGAAGCAGGTTCTGCAGACGCCGGTGCAGAGTGCAGACGACGGCGTGTTTGAGCTTCCGGTTGTGGAGGACGTGGGCTTGGTCGCGGTCGCCCACGACCACGGATTCGCGATGATGAAGCTGTCAGAGGTGGGTGAGACGATTACGCTCAAGGCGTGGTCGCACATCGAGGGGCGACTCCTGCTTGGCAACAAGCCCGGCGCCGGCTGGACGGTTTCCTTCGGCTGGGGTGCGCCATCGGATGCGGGAGAGCATTGGGTGAGCCAGTGGAGCACCCTCACCTGCGACACCGACGGCAAGTTTGCCTCTGGCCCAATGATCCCCGATGCGTCTGTGCAGGCGGGGGTCGAGGTGAAGACGAAGCAGCGCAGCGCGCTCGTCGTTGGCGTTGCCACGCGCGTGCAGACGAAAGCGGGACAGACGCTGAAGCTCACGCTCGGCGGCGAAGGTCGGCCGGTCGTCGGTCGATTGGTCGACGCATCCGGCAAGCCGCTCCTAAACCGCAAGCTGTGGATTCGTCCCCCTGCACCGCACTTTGGTTTTCCCGAAGATGAAGAGGTTTGGAGCGCGCAAGCGGCATTCTTCAAAGCAGTCCAAGGCGTCAGCTATTCACACCAGGTTCTTACCGACGCCAAAGGCGAATTCCGAATCAGTCGACTCCCGCAGGGCGAGTACGAAATCGACGGCGCCCGGCTCGACCACAAGCAGCGGAATCTAAAAATCCAGCCTATGGACGGCGGCAAGAGCGACGAGCCGCTGGATCTGGGGGATCTCAAGGAACCGTAACGCAGCAGTTCGGTTAGGACGGCGCTGAATCGCTTTGGATCATCACTTCGTCTTCCAAACCGGATCGGCATGGCTTTCCAGGTGCGATTCAAACCAGCGGGTCATCGTCATCTTCTGCTGGGTGTAGAAGTAGACGCTCTCGGTGCCCTGGATGTGCAGGTCGCCGAAGAAGGATTTATTCCAGCCGGTGAAGGGGAACCACGCCATGGGGGCGGGCACGCCGATGTTGATGCCGATCATGCCGGCGTTGAAGTGGTGCTTGAACTGGCGCGCCGCGTAGCCGTCCTTGGTGAAGATGCTGGCGCCGTTGCCGTATTCGGATTTCGTTCCGATCGCGAGCGCTTCATCCAAGGTCTTGGCACGGATAACCGAAAGAACGGGCCCGAAGATCTCTTCCTTCGCGACGCGCATGGTGGGCTGAACCTTGTCGATCACCGTCGGCCCCAGGAAAAAGCCGCCGTTGCTCGGCGCGTTCTTGCGCCCGTCCACGGCCAAGTCCGCGCCTTCCTTCGTCGCGATGTCCAGGTAGCTCGTCACCTTTTCCAGGTGGGCCTTGGAGATCACCGGGCCCATGTCGACGTTCTCATCGTCGTCCGTCGGGCCGACTTTCATCTTGCTTGCCTTGTCGCGAAGCGTGTCGACGAGCGCGTTGGAAATCTCACCCACGCCCACGGCGATCGATCCCGCCATGCAGCGCTCGCCCGCACAGCCGAAGGCCGACGATTGCAGCGCCGACACGGCCTGATCCAGGTCCGCATCCGGCATGATGATCAGGTGGTTCTTCGCGCCGCCTGCCGACTGCACGCGCTTACCGTGCTGGGTGCCGACTTCGTAGATGTACTTTGCCACGGGCGTGGAGCCGACGAAGCTGATCGCTTTGACATGCTCGTGCGTAAGCAGCGCATCGACAGCTTCCTTGTCGCCCTGCACGATGTTGAAGACGCCTTCGGGAATCCCCGCATCCACCAGCAGCCGCCCGATCATCACGCTCGTCAGCGGCACCTTCTCCGAGGGCTTAAGGATGAACGTGTTGCCGCACGTCAGCGCCACCGGATACATCCACAGCGGCACCATCGCGGGGAAATTGAAGGGCGTGATGCCAACGCACACGCCAACCGGATGTCGGATGGTTTCGCAGTCGACGTTGCGCGCGATGTTCTGGATCGACTGCCCCATGATCAGCGACGGGATGCCGCACGCGAATTCCACGACTTCAATCCCGCGCGTAACCGAAGCGCGCGCCTCCGGCAGCGTTTTCCCGTGCTCGCGCGTGACCGATCGTGCCAGTTCATCGGCATGCTTCACC
>DASVUC010000278.1:0-4037 GCA_036387255.1 Tepidisphaeraceae bacterium
GGGAGAGGGAGGAGACCTTCTGGCGAGGTCAGATCAACAGGTTGCTTGGAAGGGCCCTCACCCTGCCCTCTCCCGGAGTACCGGGAGAGGGGTAGAGGGAGGAGACCTTCTGGCGAGGTCAGATCAATGGGTTGCTGGGAAGGGCCCTCACCCTGCCCTCTCCCGGAGTACCGGGAGAGGGGAAAAGGGAGGAGTGTCGGGGGAGGGGAAGAGGGAGGAGTGTCGGGGGAGGGGGACGTTACTGATTGGCGAGGCGGTGTAGGACGGTGAAGAGGGCTTGGGTGCCTGCTTTTCCTTGGCCTTGGGCCTGGGCGCTGGTGAAGAGTTGGTGGACGAGGGACGCGGCGGGTAGGGGGGCGTTGGCTTCCTGGGCGGCTTGCATGACGAGGCGGAAGTCTTTTTGCATCAGGTCGATGGTGAAGCCGGGGGCGAAATCGCCTTTGACCATGCGGGGGCCGAGGTTGGAGAGCTGCCAGCTTCCGGCTGCGCCACCGGCGATGGCCTGAATCGTCGTGATCGGATCCAGGCCGCTCTTGATGGCGAACGCCATCGCTTCGCAGACGGCCATGTTGGTGATGCTGACGAGTATCTGGTTGACGAGCTTCGTGAGCTGGCCGTTGCCGCTGGCGCCGCAGTAGGTGATGGTCTTGCCCATCACGCGCAGCAGCGGCTCGACACGATCGAACGCGGCGCGATCCCCGCCGACCATGATCGCGAGGGTTGCGCTGCGCGCACCGACGTCGCCGCCGCTGATGGGCGCGTCGAGGAAGTGTGCGCCGCGCCTGGAAACTTCCGCGGCCAAGGCGCGGGTGGCGGATGGGGAAATCGTGGAGTGGTCGACGATGATCGTGCCCTCGCGCACTGACCCGATCAGGCCGTCCTGTCCCAGCACGACCGCCTCGACATCCGGCGTATCGGTTACGCAGATGAAGATGACGTCCGCGTCTTTCACGGCTTCCGCGGGGGTCGAACTCCACTTCGCGCCGCGAGAAACGAGTGCTTCGGCCTTGGATTTTGTTCGTGTATGCACCGTCAGCGGATGACCCGCGACAAGCAGATGCCCGGCCATGGGCTCACCCATGACGCCCAAACCGATGAACGCGACGGGGACACTCATTGTTATCGAGTAAGGAGCAGAACGACGAGGACGAGATTGATGATCACGGAGACGCCGATGCCGGCGATCAAACCAATCACCATCGGATGGTTCCAGAGGGCGGGTGGGGGAGGCGTGTTGATGTCGATCGTCTTGCCGGATTCTTCGACCTGGGCCAGCGCGTCGAGGTTGACATTGCGCCGTGCATGTTGCGGCGGCTCTCCGCGTCGAACGGCTTGAAGATCCGCCAGCAGATCGTGCGTGGTGTGATAACGCTCGTCGCGGTCCTTCGCCATCGCAACATCGATGATCTCACCGATACCGGCGGAGAGCTCTGTATTGACGTGATCCGCCGGCGTCAGCGGCTGCTTCAGATGCTTGTGCATGACGGCGCTGGGCGTCTCGCCATCGAACGGCGGACGACCCGTCACCAGGTGATACAGCGTTGCGCCGAGCGAGTAGATGTCCGTGCGGAAGTCGATATCCACATCCCCGCGAATCTGCTCAGGAGAGATGTAGTACGGCGTGCCATACGCCTTGCCCGCTTCGCTCTCGGCGGCCTCTTTGTCGTCGGTTGCGCGAGCGAGACCGAGGTCCGTGAGCTTCGCCACACCCTGCGGCGTGAGCAGGATATTCTTCGGCTTCACGTCGCGGTGAATCAGCCCACGCTGGTGAGCGTGCGCCAATGCATCGGTGATCTGAATTGCCACCTCGAGGGCTTCTTCTTCACCGAACTTATGCCCTTCCTGCATCAGGTCGTAGAGGGTCTTGCCCTCGATGTACTCCATGACGAAGTAGTGCCAACCCTCGGGCGAGGAGCCGACGTCGATCGCCTGCACGATGTTGTTGTGCGACAGGCGAGCCGCGGCGCGGCCTTCTTTGTAGAAGCGCTCGACGAACTCCGGATTCTCGCCTGATTTTTTTGGAAGAACTTTTACAGCGACAATGCGATCCAAGGAGTTCTGGCGGGCCTTGTAGACCGTCGCCATTGCTCCTTTACCGAGCTTGCC
Source organism: Tepidisphaeraceae bacterium (assembly GCA_036387255.1). GTDB lineage: Bacteria > Planctomycetota > Phycisphaerae > Tepidisphaerales > Tepidisphaeraceae > DASVUC01. The sequence goes on from DASVUC010000278.1 coordinate 2,107, forward strand.
GAGAAGCTGATACCCCGGAATCTGGCTGGAGCGGCGATCATCGATCGCGCCCCGGATGCGCTTGGCCTGGTTGACGGTGATGAAGGCGTGCTCGATGAGGAGATCAGCAAGGCTGCGCTGGTTGGGATCGGACGCCTGTTTCTGCTGCTCGCGACAGAACTCGATCTCTGATCGGGTCGCCAGACCCATGTCGACAACGACTCGGCCGACCTCGGTGTCGAGGTTGGGCGTAAGTCCGACGGCGTTGCTATCGGAGTGGGGCATTTAGAGGAAGGTTAATGTTCCCAAAATGGAGGTTAAACTGCCTTCGCCGCTGAAGTAACAATTATGTTACCCACACATTGTCCAGTCAAGCAAGGCCAAAACTGCCGAAGGTGCATCGTCTCTGGTTCATGTTGACACGTCCGCCTAGAATCGTCAAACTTGGGCTGAGATTAACGGTGGCCGTAGCTCAGTTGGTAGAGCGCCAGGTTGTGGTCCTGGACGTCGCGGGTTCGAGTCCCGTCGGTCACCCTAAGTAGTTGCCAGTTGCCGGTTAACAGTTGCCAGCGGGGGATCCCTTTCTGTGATTGCTGGCAGCTGATCCTGACTACTGGCAACTTTTTTCATGCTCACCCGTCGAATCATTCCCTGCCTGGACGTCGACCGTGGCCGCGTGGTCAAAGGGGTGAAGTTTTTCGATCATGTCGATGCGGGCGATCCGATCGCGCAGGCGCAGCGGTACCAGAACGACGGGGCGGACGAGCTGGTGTTTTACGACATCACCGCGAGCCATGAAGGTCGCCAGATCATGGCGGACCTGGTCTCGCACGTGGTCGAGCAGATTTTTATGCCGCTGACGGTGGGGGGTGGTATCCGCACGCTGGAGGATGCCACACGCCTGATCCAGGCCGGCGCGGAGAAAGTCTCGCTGAACTCCGCGGCGGTGAAGAATCCAAAGCTTCTTGCTGAAGTCGCGCGAAAGTTCGGCCGCTGCGCGACCGTGCTCGGGCTGGATGCAAATCGCGTGATGATTGACGGCAGCGAAGAGTGGCGCGTCTTCATCAACGGCGGGCGCGTTGACACCGGTATCAAGGTCATGGATTGGGTGAAGGAGGCGGAATCGCTGGGCGCGGGGGAGATCGTGCTCAACGTGATGAACGCCGACGGAACCACGGCCGGTTACGACCTGGAGATGACGGCGGCGGTTTCGGATGCGGTGAAGGTTCCCGTCGTCGCCAGCGGCGGTGCGGGCAATCCACAGCATATTCTTGACGTTCTCACGATAGGTCACGCGGACGCGGCGCTGGCGGCGAGCATCTTTCACTTCAACACGCACCCGGTGCCGGAAGTGAAAAAGTTCCTGGCTGAGCACCATGTGCCGGTGCGGCTGGTGTGACTGTTGAACCGCTGCTGCTCGCGCGCACGGCACGGAAGAATTTCTGGCCCACTGAATCGCCATTTGGACCTGAAGATTACGTAATGATTACCGCGATGCGGGCGTCGCCCCTACAATGACGCGCTCATGCGATGGATCGCGCTGCTTTTTCTCTGCGCCACGTTCGGCTGCAATCATCACCTGGCCGAGCGGCTGGTGGAGGCGCAGAACTTCCGCTCGCCGATGCGCGGAAAAGATGCGGAAGCGCGCGTGCTGACCGATCATCTGGTGACCAGGCAGCTTCGAATTCGCGTCGGGCCGCCGCGCGCAACGTATAACGTTTGGGTGGTCGATCCGGTTTCCGGTCATGGCCTGCTGACGCTGAAAGCGACGCCGGGCGGCTATACGTTCATCCGTCTCTCCACCACCGAACCCGCAACGCAGTCCAGTACACGCCCGTCCACGCGCGCGTCCACCCGCACTTCAACCCGTCGCGTCACGACGCGCTCGACCTCCCGCCCCGCCTCACAGCTTGCGACGCTGTCCACGACGGCGCCAACGACACGCGCCACCC
>DASVUC010000279.1:0-13784 GCA_036387255.1 Tepidisphaeraceae bacterium
GGTGATTGTCGTCAAACGGATCCGAATCGTTATTCACAAAGTCGTAGCCGTAGATGTCGTCGACATACCCATCCCCGTCATCATCCACGCCCGGCAGACCATTCACCTCGCCGGGGTTCTTCCACATGTTGCCCGCAAGGTCCGGGTGGTTGTAGTCCACGCCCGAATCGATCACCGCCGTCACGACCGGCGTCCCGCTGCTGCCGTTGTAAACATCCCACGCCTCCGGCGCGTCGATGTCCACATCGTTCGTGCCGCCCGTCTGGCCGGTGTTGTGTAATCCCCACAGGTTGCCGAAGGATGGATCGCTGGTTGTCGCGCTCGCGCTGAAGATCAGGTCCGGCTCAACCAGGCTGAAGCCATTCACCTGCTTCAGCGTCTTCTGCACCGTCCCAAGCTGCTGGTTCTTCGGCGCATGAACCAGGAACAGCCCGTCGGACCCGAGGTGCTTGAGAGCGTTAATACCGCTGCCGTTGAGCGCCGCGTTCGCGTTGCGCACCTGGTCGCTCGGATTCCCCTTGAGCCCGTCAAGCTTCACCACCCACTGTCCCTCGTTCGCCCGCACATCCTGCCCCTGCCACTGCATGGTGGTGACGGAAAAATGCTGGCGATTTTCAAGGGTTTCAAGCAAAGCGGAAAGACGACGGGAGCGGGCCGAGCGGTGCATCTTGAGGTGTCTCCGAGGGGTTCCCTGATCGCCGCCACAGGCATTCGCGAAGCAAAGCTGGGCAGCCTGAGATGTACGCCACCGGCTCACCAAAGTTTGCTGATCGCACGCGTCAGCAACGATTGCCGCAACCCCGCTACCAAGGCACTTTTCGCGCGAAAAAACTCCCGCTGTGCCAATCGTGCAGCAGCAGCGGGAGGTCTTGTTCCAAAGCCAGAGCAGCGGCAGCTACCGAGCGTACTCCACCGTCCGCAGTTCCCGAATCAACGTCACCTTAATCTCCCCCGGATACTGCATCTCATCTTCGATCTTCTTGGCGATATCCCGCGCGATCTTTGTGCTGCTCTTGTCGTCGATCATCTTCGCATCCACGATCACGCGCACCTCGCGCCCGGCCTGGATCGCGTACGCCTGACGCACGCCATCAAAACCCAGCGCCAGATCTTCCAGCTCGCGCAGCCGCTTCACATACCGCTCCAAGCTTTCGCGCCGCGCCCCCGGCCGCGACGCGCTGATCGCGTCCGCCGCCATCACGATCGGCGTGTAAGGCGTCGTCGCGGGCACGTCGCCGTGGTGCGCCAGCGTCGCGTTCAGCACCGCCTCCGGCTCATTAAATCGCCGCAAAAACTCCATCCCGATCTGCGGGTGCCCGCCCTCCACCTCGTGGTCCATCGCCTTTCCGATGTCGTGCAGGAGCCCGCACCGCCTCGCCAGCGTCCCGTCCAGCCCCAGCTCATCCGCGATCGTCTGCGACAGGTACGCCACCTCCAGCGAATGCCGCAGCACGTTCTGCCCGTAGCTCGTCCGGAAGTGCAATCGCCCCAGCATCGGCAGCACCGGCTTCGACACGTTCAGGTTCGCTTCCTGTGCCGCCTCCTTCCCAATCTTCATCAGCTCTTCTTCCATCTCCTTCGTCGTCGTCGCCACAACTTCCTCGATCCGTGCCGGGTGGATTCGCCCATCCTGCACGAGCCGCTCCAGGCTCATCCGTGCCACTTCCCGCCGCACCGGGTCAAAGCACGACACCACCACCACGCCCGGCGTATCGTCGATGATCACGTCCACCCCCGTCGTCTTCTCAAATGAACGTATATTCCGCCCCTCGCGCCCGATCACGCGACCCTTCATGTCATCTGATGGGATCGTTACCGTGCTGACCGTGTGATCCGCCGTCTGCTCCGCCGCATAGCGCTGGATCGCCTGGAGGATGATCTGGCGGGATTTCTCCTTCGCCTCTTCCTGCGCCTGCTCCATCGTCTTCTGGATCAGTTCCCCCGCATCACGCCGGCACTCATCCTCGATCCGCCGCAGCAGAAGTTCCTTTGCCTGGTCCACCGTCATGCCGGTGATCTGGAGCAGCCGGTCGCGCTGCTCGCGAAGAATCCCGTCCAGCTGCTGCTCTTTCATTGCAACGTTCTTCTCGCGATTCGCCAGCCGCACTTCCAGATCGTCCAGGTTCTTCTCTTTGACCGACAGCGTATCCAGCTTCCGATCAAGCGTGTCTTCGCGCTTGGTCAGGCGATTCTCATGCTCTTCCAGCTTCCGCCGCGAAACTTCCTGCTCACGCTCAAACGTCTCCTTCAGCTTCAGCTGCTGCTGCTTAGCCGCCAGTTCGATCTCCTTGGCCTTGTTCGTCGCTTCCTGCTGCGCGTTGTTCTTGATCTGCTCCGCCTCCGCCCGCGCGTGCGCGATCGTGTTGCGGGTTGCAAATTGGATAAACGCAAAAACACCCCCGCCCCCGAGGATCACGCCCAGGATAAACCACAAAAATTGCATATCGGCCCCTTCCGTGCCTCAAGCGATCACAAGCATCGCGCGAAGCAACATAGCCGCAGGGCTACGCCCTGCGCGAACACCATGCGGATCAAAAAGGGGAGGCTTTGCAATCGCATCCCGCGCCCAATAGGCGCAGGATCATCACTCGCGGCAGGCCGCGAGCTGGGCGAGACTGTTCCTGTGGAGAGAAACGGGAGGAGCTCGGGGAGGCAGGGCTCGCGCGCACGCCACGTTCGGCGAGGGTGCGTCGCTTGTCACCAGCGCAAGCGTGCCGCAGCGCGACGGGACCAGGAAGCCGGCAGCAACCGCGCCTCCGGATCGCGTAACGATCAGCAGGGCCACCAATCCCAGCAGCGACACCGCCGCCACGACCAAAGTGGCCAACACCTGCACGAAATGAACTCCAGATAGTTCCACGGTACGGTCAAACCCTTGAAACGTTTCCTCTGCTAAGCAGAGACGCCTCAAGACGTTGCGTTACAAATGCCTGTGTTTTCGCCGCCGGGCGATCCGCTCAACTCCCAGCCAGCGGGACTCGCTCTCTCGTGAGCGTGTCCGTAAAACCTTAATAGCTTATGCACTTCCCGACAGAGACACAAGCCAACCCCGCCACGGGATGCGTCCTAACCCCTACGTGCGATTGCCCTCGATCTTCCCCGCTCCCGGTACTCCCAGAGAGGGTAGGGTGAGGGTTCTTCCAGTTCTCTCCAGAGTTCAACCCCGCAGTTGCTTCCTCTGAGCAACCGGCGAAAGACCCCAACCGATCTCCTCCCCAACCTACGCCGCCACTACCCCCGAAAACGCCGCGGCGATGTTCGCGAGCGACACCGTCACATACCCGTCGTTGCTCCCATCGCTGCCCGCTCCATCCGTTCCCCATGGGTTCCGGAGCACCACCGCGCTGATCCCGCCAAACGTATTCCGCACCACATGATCCACCGAGTAAGCGTGGTAGCTCATCAGATTCGACCCCGCCGGCGCTTCAGCCGTCGCGTAAGTAATCGCCTCGTTCTGCTTCAGCATCTCCTCGAGCTTCCCGCTGATCGCGTAGGCCGAGTCGTAGCTCGTGCTTTTCAAGCCCAGCGCGCCAAAAGCCTCCGTCATCCATCCCGTGTCGATCGAGCTGTAGCTCGCCTCGTCGGATCGATACAGCGCAAACGCCTTCTCGATCACCGCCGCCCACATGGATCCGTCCGCGCCGAAGTCCGCATACGCCAGGTTGTTCTTCGACCAGCTCGGCAGATCCGCATCCACGTGCACGTACACATCATTTCCGCCCCGGCGAAATCTCACCGCGTACGTGCCATCGCCCAGATCGACGACCGTCTGACGAATCGCCGCCGGATCCGTCTGTGCCACCGCCGCCAGCGTTGCCAGCAGGTAGCAGTCCCCAATGTCTCCCTGCTGCACATCATTTGCCGTCGGCCCACTCGCGCCAAACAGCGGATGACCCGCATAGTTCACGTAGCTCACGTCGGCATCATGAACCGCCGGGTCCGGCAGATTCGCCAGCGGCGCAGCCCCAACTGCCAGCGTCGACTGCGGCACCGCCGTCGACAGAAACGCCCCCACCCGATGCAGCGCCCCGCGATTCGCCTCAGCCTTCGATAAATCCAGCACGCGCTCCGTCGCCGACTGATCCGCCCAGAAACCGTCCGCGCCCAGCCCGCCGGTGAGCACATCCGCCGTCGTCCCACCCGTCGCGACCAGCGTGTCGTTCCCTGCCTCGCCGTAGATCACGTCCTTCCCGCCGTTGCCATAAAGATGATCGTCGCCCGATCCGCCCACCAGCGTGTCATCCCCCGCGCCGCCGCTCACCGTCGCCGGAATCGTCACGAGGGGACTGACCACCACACGATCGTTCCCGCGCCCCGTGCTGATTGACAGGCTCTTGTACTTGCCACGGTAAGTCGCCGTGAAACCCGCCTGCGCCGTAATCTGGTAACCCCGGTCCACCCGCAGAACCGTGATCTTATCGGACGAGCCCGTCCCCGCGACCTGCAACTGCGAACCCGCAGGCGTCATCGCCTCCGTCACCGTCACCGCAAACAGCGTTCGATTTTCCAGCGACTCGATCTGCGCAATACGTCCGCACATCTCCCAGCTCCGTTTCTTCCTTGGCTGGTGAGATATCCAATTCGCGCAGCCCCCCACCAAACCCCCACCCCACCCCATAACCGCTCACCCCACGTTACCGGACGAAAACTTGTACCGTTCGCAACGCACGTAACGGCATGCCCGTGGCATGGGCGTCTCGCCCATGCGTCCCCGTCATCCCCTCATCTCGCATTCCAAACCACATCTCCCTGCCCCGCGTTCGCATTCGCCGCCCGAGCCTGCACAAACAACCAGTCGCTCAACCGATTCAGATAAGTCACCACCATCCCCGGCACCGGCCGATCCAGCGAAAACTCCACGATCCTCCGCTCCGCCCGCCGGCACACCGTCCGCGCCAAGTGCAGCCGCGCCGACACCTCGCTCCCACCTGGCAGAATAAAATTCCGCAACTCCGGCAATCGCGCATCCGCCGCATCGATCTGCATCTCGAGCTGTGCCACCATCGACTCCTCCAGCGCCGGCAAATGCCTCTCCGCCCCCGTCCCCTCCGCCACCGCCAGGTGCGACCCAATCGTGAACAGTGCATCCTGCACCGCCAGCAGCAGCTTGCGCAGCCCCTCATCCGCCGCAACCGCGCACCACCCGATCGACGCGTTCAGTTCATCAACCGCGCCAAAGCAATCGATGCGCGCCTCGCACTTGCGCACGCGTCCTCCGCCCAGCAACCCGGTGGTCCCATCATCGCCCGTGCGCGTGTAAATCTTCATGCCGCAATGATTGACGCCCGCCGCGCGCCGATCAATCGCCCCTCGCCCGCCGCCACGCGATTTCTATAATCCGCCCTATGCCCGCAAGGATCATCGACGGCGCCGCGCTCGCTGAAAAGATCAAGCACGAAGTGCGCACCCGCGCCGCCGCCCTCACCCGGCCCGTCCACCTCACGGCGATCCTCATCGGCGCAACCCCCGCCGGCGAACTTTATGCCCAGCGCCAAGCCGACGCCTGCCGCGCCGTCGGCATCGATTACCAACTGCTCACCATCCCCTCCGACGCCACCCAGCAGGACGTTACCCACGAGATCCGCCGCCTCAACCAGGATCCCGCCGTCACCGGCATCATGATGCACCTGCCGCTGCCGAAGCACCTTGAAGCCTCCCGCCTTCAGTACGAGATCGATGTCGTCAAAGACGTCGAAGGCGTCAACCCCGCCAACATCGGCTACGTCGTCTACGGCAAAACCATCATCGCCCCCTGCACCGCGCTGGCCGTCGTCGAGCTGATCAAATCCACCGGCGTCACCATCGAAGGCGCCGAAGCCGTCATGGTCGGCGCCAGCGAAATCGTCGGCAAGCCCATCGCGCTGCTCCTCGCCCAGCAAATGGCCACCGTCTCCGTCTGCCACATCGCCACCAAAGATCTCGCGCTGCACACCCGCCGCGCCGACATCCTCGTCGTCGCCGTCGGCAAACCCGACCTCATCACCGCCAGCCACGTCCAAGACGGCGCCATCGTCATCGATGTCGGTATCAACCGCGTCAAATCCGAGGGTGGCAAAACCAAAACCGTAGGCGACGTCGCCTTTGACGAAGTCGCCCAAAAAGCCTCCCACATCACCCCCGTCCCCGGCGGCGTAGGCCCCATGACCGTAGCCATGCTCCTAAGAAACACCCTACGCTCCGCCGAACTCCTCGCCAACCAACCCAAGCCCCTGTATTAAATCTCAAATCTCAAATCTCAAATCTGAAATCCGAACTCTGAAATCTGAAATCTGAAATCTGAAATCTGAAATCTGAAATCTGAAATTTAAAACCCTCACCACAGGAACATCCATGCCCACCTACAAGCGCTTCGAAGACCTCCCCGTCTGGAACGCTGCAATCGACCTGGGCATCGGTGTATTCTCTCTGGTAGACGCGCCGGCCTTCGCACCGCTCGGCGACCTCCGCAACCAGCTCCAGCGCGCCAGCCTCTCCATCTCCAACAACATCGCCGAAGGGTTTGAACGCGGCACCACCAATGACCTCATCTGGTTCCTCTACATCGCCCGCGGCTCCGCCGGCGAAACGCGTTCCGCCCTTCACTTCAGCAACCACCTCCCTCAGCTTCAGCAGTTCCGATCGCAAATCTCAAAGCTCATCACCCAATCCGAATCCGTCTCCCGCCAACTCGGCGCCTGGCTCACTTCCCTCCAAAACTCCGACATCCCGGGCCAGCGACACCTCAACGACCACTCCCAACTCGATTACACGCAACGAAAGCGTGCCGAAGAATTCTTGGAGAAGCTCCGCAACCTCACCCACCGCCCCGAGTTGAACAAGCCCGAAGACGAATAATCCCTGAACTGCGCAGTCCGAAATCGAAGATCTGAGCTTTAAAATCAAATCTGAAATCTGAAATCTGAAATCTGAAATTTGAGATTTGAGGTTTGAGGTTTGAGATTTGAGATTTCAACTCCCGTTCACCCTCCAAATTGACCCCCTCCCCCATCCCGCTACTCTTCCCTCATGCCCGCCACCACCACCCAAAACCCCGGCCACGCCGCCCACACCCAACCCGCCGATTCCCAACTCGGCCTCCGCGGCTCCATCACCCGCCCCCTCCACATCACTTTCCTCGGCGCGGGCTCCGGCTTTTGTCCATCCCTCTGCCGCGACGTCCTGATGATCCCCGGCGCCGATCGCGGCGAATTCCGCCTCGTCGACACCGACACCACGCGCCTCTCCATGATGCACCAGGTCATCTCACGCCTCATCCAGGACACCCACCGCGAACCCGGCTGGTCCATCCGCGCCACCACCAACCGCAAAGAAGCCCTCCCCGGCACCCATTACGCCGTCTGCTGCGTCGAAGTCTCCGGCACCAAGTGCGTCGCCTTCGACAACGACATCCCCCTCAGGTACGGCGTCGACCAGTGCATCGGCGACACCATGGGCCCCGGTGGCCTCTTCAAAGGCCTCCGCACCGTCCCCGTCTTCCTCGACATCCTCCGCGACATGCGCGACCTCTGCCCCGACGCCGTCATGCTCAACTACACCAACCCTATGAGCATGCTCGTCCTCGCCGCCGGTCGCGCCGTCCCTGAAGTCTCCGTCGTCGGCCTCTGCCACTCCGTCCAAGGCACCAGCCATCTCCTCGCGAAGTACGCCGGCGTCCCATACGACGAAATGCAGTGGGAATGCGCCGGCGTCAACCACCTCGCCTGGTTCACCACCCTCCGCCACAGCAACCAGGATCTCTACACCACAGTCCTCTACGACAAATTCCGCCAGGAAGTTGAAGCAGGAATCAGGGAAGCCGAAGCCGGCCTCGCGCGTTTCGACAACGCCAACGACAACCCGGGCCAGAAATCCATCATCGAGAAGCACTACAAGCACGAGGATCTCGTCCGCAAAGACATGTGCGTCAACTTCGGCGCCTTCATTACCGAAAGTTCCGGCCACCTCTCCGAGTATTTGCCCTACTACCGCAAGAGCGACGCCGGTCGAAAACTCCTCCGCCTCGGCTACCACGGCGGCTCCCGCTTCTACGCCTCCAACTGGCCCACCTGGCGCCTAAACGCCGACGACTTCCGCTCCAGGCTCGTCAAAGGCGAAGAGCAGATCAAACTCGACCGAAGCTGGGAATACGCCAGTTGGATCATCGAAGCCCGCGAGAAAGATACACCCTTCCGCATCCACGGAAACGTCATCAACAACGCCGAACGCGCCGCTGTCCGCGGATCCGGTGAAGGGGGAAAGCTCATCACGAACTTGCCCGGAGACGGCGCCGTCGAAGTCGCCTGCATGATCGACCGCAACGGCATCCACCCCACCCGCTACGGCGCACTCCCGCCCCAGATGGCCCACATCTGCCACAGCCAGATGGCCTACTTCGACCTCGCCGCCACCGCCTGCATTGAAAAAAGCAAGGAAGCCGCCTGCCACGCCCTGATGCTCGATCCGCTCACCGCCGCCGTCCTCACCCCGCGTGAAATCCGCCAGATGACCCTCGAGATGTTCGACGCCGAATCCGAATTTCTCCCCGGTTATCGCTGATGACCCGCACAACTTGCCGCGCTTATCGGACGTTATCGGCCAAACCTGTCGCCTCATCGATTTATCACTGGCGCTTTCACTACCGCGTGATAGAGTCTAAAGCAGATGAAAGCCCTGCGCTTCCTGCCCCTCGTCTACGTCATCGGCGTCCACGGCTTCGTCTTCTTCGCCCCCTACATCGCCTTCCTCCTCACCGCGATGTATACCCTCAAGTGGTTCAAGCGCGAGCATGCCGCCAAACCCCTCCCCATCCGCGTTCCTTCCCGCCGATTTCCGTTCACAATAAAGCGTGATTAGCCGCTGCTGATGCGGTATCCTCACCCCTCACGCCGTTCCCAGGAGAGTGAGTATGTTCCGCCGCTGTTTCGCCGCTTTTGTCGGCTTAGCCTCTACCATTGCGCTCGCGCAAATCCCCCGCCCCGATCACGTCGTCATCGTTATCGAAGAGAACACCGCAGAGCAGCACATCATCGGCAACCCCAGCGCCCCCTACATCAACGCCCTCGCCAATAGCGGCGCCAACTTCACCAACTTCTACGCCATCACCCACCCGTCCCAGCCCAACTACCTCCATCTCCTCTCCGGCTCCGCCCAAGGCGTCACCTCCGACGCCACACCCACCGGCGTCCCCTTCACCACCCCCAACTGGGCCGCCGCCCTCACCAACTCCGGCTACACCTTCGGCGGATTCTCCGAAACACAACCGACCATCGGCTTCACCGGTGACAGCTTCACCACCGTCCTCGGCCAAAACCAGTACGTCCGCAAGCACAACCCATGGGTCAACTGGCAAGCCACCGGCCCCACCATCCCGGTCAACCAGATCTCGCCCCTGGTGAACATGCCGTTGACGAGTTTTCCCACTGACTTCTCCCTCCTGCCCACCGTCTCCGTCGTCGTCCCCAACGAACAGAACGACATGCACGACGGCACCATCCAGCAGGCCGACAACTGGCTCCAGTCCAACCTCTCCGCCTACGCCACCTGGGCCCAAACCCACAACTCCCTCCTCATCGTCACCTGGGACGAAGACGACCATTCGCAGAACAACAAGATCCCCACCATCTTCTCCGGCCCGATGGTCAAGAACGTGCAGACGAACGTGAACTGGAACCTGCACAACCTCGGCCGCACGATCGAAGACATGTACGGCCTCTCCCATGCCGGCGTCGCCAACAACGTCGCCCCCATCCAGGGCATCTGGACGAACGAAACCGGCCCCGCCGCACAAACCCGCACCGTTCGCCACGGCGACAATTTCTACGCCTCCGGCAAAGACACCTACATCGAAGCCGCCAACCCCTCCGCGCCCCACGCCGGCGCCGCGACTCTCGTCGCCGACGGCTCACCCAGCTCCCAGGCCCTCGTCCGCTTCGACCAGCTCGTCGGCTGGGAAACGAACCAGATCCCGCCCAACGCCATCATCAAGTATGCCAAGCTAACCCTCAGCACCGGCTCCACCGCCGGCGATCAATCCGCCACCGCCATGCAACTCCATCGCATGCTCATCCCCTGGGACCAGGACAGCACCTGGTCCTCCCTCAACAACGGCGTCTCCACCGACAACCTCGAAGCCCTCGCCATCGCCGACGGCATCCTCACCCCAACCGTCACCTCCGAAGGCATCACCTTCGACGTCACCGAAACCCTGAAAGCTTGGGTCAACGGCGCGAGCAACTACGGCTGGGTCATCGTCCCCACCGGCACCGATGGCTGGCGCTTCAACTCCGCCGACCTCCCAACCCGCACCGGCCGCCCCATCCTGGAAGTCACCTTCATCCCCGAACCCGCCACCGCCGCCATCGTCGCGCTCATCCCGTTCGCCGGTGCCCGCCGCCGGAACCGCACCATCCCGTAGCACAGACATCCTGCCCGCGCACTGTGCCTCCTACCTCAACGAGTAAATATAAATCGTCCCATTCAACACCTCCCTCGGCCGCGCCCCCCGTAAGCGCGCATACACCCGCGCCACATCCCCATACACATACATCCCCTGAAGCTTCGTCGCGCTGATCGCAATCACCGCCGGCCCCGGCGGAATCTCAGGCATCTTCGCCGGCGCATCCAGAAAATACCCGCTCGGCAAGTTCACATACCGAATCCCGTGCGCCCGCGGATCCTCCATCCCAAAATACGCCAAACACAGCGTCTCCCGAGGATGCTCCCGCTGCCAGCGAGCCAGCGCCGGCAAGTCCTGCCCCCAGTCCAGATTCGAATCGCTCAGAAGCGCCAACCCCCCACGAGGCCCTCCCGCCGCCACATTAAAAAACGCCACATAATTCGGATACCGCGCCAGCGTCTCCGCCGCGACTCCCAGCACAAGCACCGCCACACCCACACCCGCCCACCGCCAGCACAACACCGCCCGCGCCAGCATCACCGCCACAATCAAATAAAAGAACGGCACCACCGCCAGCATATGCCGCACCCCCAAATTCATATGCCCCCGCATCGCACTCAACCCATAAACCCCCACCGGAACCACCACACAAACAACCGTCCACCAGTCTAGTTGCGTCCCCTCTTCCCCTCTCCCTGTACTCCGGGAGCAGACGGGGTGAGCGCCTCCCTCGCCAACCAATCTCTCCCCTCGCCCCGCAGATCCTCCCTCTTCCCCTCTCCCGGTACTCCGGGAGAGGACAGGGTGAGAGGCTCCCTCGCCAACCAATGTCTCCCCTTGCACCGCAAATCCTCCCTCTTCCCCTCTCCCTGTACTCCGGGAGCGAACAGGGTGCGCGCCTCCCTCGCCAACCAATCGTTCCCCTTGCGCCGCAGATCTTCCCTCTTCCCCTCTCCCGGTACTCCGGGAGAGGGTAGGGTGAGGGCTCTTCTCCCACCACAAGCTGCCCTCACTTCGCCAACCAAACCAGCCCCGCGCCACCCTCACCACACCCACCCCAGCCGCCCCCAACACCGCCGCCAAGGTCCCCACCGGCGTCTTCCAAACCATCGCCACTGGAAAGTAATACCACCACCCCGTCAGCGATCGCTCCCCCATCAAAAACCCCGGCCGAAGCAGCGTTGTCTGGTACGTAAACAGCAATCCAAACAACCAGCTCTCCGGTAACACCCTCCGCTCCCAAGCCCACACCACAACGCGCGCCAGCACCGGCGCCTTCAGCGCCGACACATCCGCTGGCGCATTCGCCTCATGCTCCAGGATGTACGAATCCCGCTTAATTCGTTGAATCATCGCCGCAAAATCAAACTGCCCCCCGCCCCGCGCCGCCGGCTCGAACCGAAAACTATAAATCCCCCACACCAGCACCCAGGACAACAACATCGCCGCCGCAAAAACACTCGCCCCCACCAGCAGCCTCCCGCGCCGGGTCGCCACATTCCACCTCAGCACCCGCCACTCATCCCGCAACATCACCCGTATCGCCAGAATCAGCACCAGCATCGGAACCAGCAGCACCCCGGAAAACTTCGTCCCCAGCCCCGCCGCAAGCGCAGCACAAACCGCCGCCAGGTTCCAAATCGTCAGCCGCCTCCCCATCCGCCACAGCGCAAACATCATCCCCAGCATCACCAGCGTCATCGCCACGTCATTCTTCACCAGCGGCGAATGCCCCAGGAAATTCGGATCAAACGCAAACAGCGCGGTCCCGATCACCGCCGCCGCCGCGCCCCCGATCTCCCAGCACCACCAGCACAAAAGCCCTCCCACCGCCATGCCCAGCAGCACCATCCACCCGCGCGACTTCCGGATGATGCCCACCCCGTCCACCCCCTCCGTCCGGTACATCGCTCGCGCCGCGAATCCCTGCTGCGTCGTCACATCCTTCAGCAGCAGATCCCACTGCGCCTCGCGCTCATCCACGCGCAGCTCATCGCGCCGATGTCCCAGCATCGCCCAGTATTTCCACAGGACTGATCCTGCTGGATCCAGCCGGTGATCTCCAAGAAAGGTGTCACAGTAAGCCGCCGCCGCATGTATCGGCTCATCGTATGTTGCGCTCTTCTCCCGCGCCGCCGACAAGCTCACCAGCGCAAACACCCCCAGCAGCGCAATGCACCCCAGCAGCGAAGCTCGCTCACGCCACGACCAGCTCATGCGTCACATCATGGCCGCGAACTCGCCGCCGCCGCTTCTGGTTTCACCCACTCCACCACCGCCTTCACCGGAAAATGATCCGACGGATACCGCCCGTTCTCGTGCATCCGATCAATCTCCGCCTCAACCGTTCGAAACGGGTCGGTGTGTAAAATCCAATCGATTCGGATCGGCTTGTCGTTCTTCCCCGTGAACGGGTGCGGCGTGAAATCTTCCGGCGTCGGCGTCGGGTGGATTACTCGAAACGCATCGGTCAGCCGGTACTCAAACCGATCAAACCAATCCCATCCCATCATCCGCATGTAGGGCGGTGAACCATCGGGCGCATTGAAATCTCCCGTCATGATCACTGGAGCATTGTTCGCTATCTCATTGATCTTCTTCCGCACAAGCGTCGCCGACTCCAGCCGCGCCCCCGCGCCCTTGTGATCAAAGTGTGTATTGAAGAAAAACAACCGCTTCCCCTCCGCCTTCCGATCCTTCAATTCCACCCACGTCACGATCCGCGGCAGATCCGCATCCCACCCCTTCGACCCCGCCACCTCCGGCGTAGGACTCAACCAGAAGTGACCATCGTTCCCCTTCTCAAACCGCTCTCGCCGAAACACGACCGAAGCCGCCTCCCCCTTCTCCTTACCATCATCCCGCCCCACGCCGAGGTATTCGTACGCCTTGGCAAATCGCTCCCGAACCTGATCCCGCTGAACCGGCAACACCTCCTGCAACCCGAGCAGATCCGGATCAAACGCCTCAATCGTCTTGAACAAAAGTTCCTTCCGATTCGGCCAGCTATTGGATCCATCCCGAGCATTCGCATAGCGAATGTTAAACGTCATCACCCGAATTTCTTGCGCCATTGCCGCGCCCCCATGCACCACCACCATGAACAACGGCCCCAGCGCGATCAGGTTCCAGCACTTCATAGCGCCCTCTTAAGCACCAAGCCCCGGGATTGCAATCCCGGGGCTCGTTACGGCTTGTCTTCTCTCCCTCTTTCCCCTCTCCCGGTACTCCGGGAGAGGGCAGGGTGAGGGCTCTTCCACGCCCTCCAACCAGTCACGCTTCGCCACCACGCCCACCCCCTCTCCCGTACCCGGGAGAGGGCAGGGTGAGGGCTCTTCCACGCCCTCCAACCAGTCACGCTTCGCCACCACGCCCACCCCCTCTCCCGTACCCGGGAGAGGGCAGGGGT
>DASVUC010000280.1:0-35711 GCA_036387255.1 Tepidisphaeraceae bacterium
ATCGTGGTGTAGAAAGTGTCAGTGCTGTTCAGGTCATAGTCGATGACGAGGACGCGATCCGTCGGGGAACGCTCGATGACGGCGTAGGGGCGGGGTTCGGAGACAGACTTGTTGTTGGCGGCTTGCCACATGGGTTTGGTGTAGAGGCAGCCGGTGGTGGAGAGGAGGAGGACGGTGAGGAGAAGACACGGGCAGGATGCCCGTACTACGGGGGCCGTGTTAGACATCTCAGTCTCCTTCTGTCCGTGGACATATACGCGACATGGAGGGATAGCAAGAAAATATTGGCGTTTAAAGATCGCGACGCAGGCGTCGCCCTACACAGATGCAATCGTTTCGGTAGGCTCTGGGGTATGAGAGCAACTGGGTTTGTTGTGGTGGTTTTGGTGATGCTTGCTGGGGCTGCGATGGCGGAGGGGCCTGCTACTCGCGGGACGTTTCGTAACCTGGGCAGGCAAATTACGGCGACGACGTTGCAGGGGACGGCGCTGACCCGTGGGGCGGATGGGAAACTGCTGGCGTGTGCGGTGGTGCGGGGGGTGCCGGCGCAGTTTGTGGTGTTTGATGTGGCGAAGCCGGAGCCTTTGATGGTGATGGATTTGCCCGAAGGGGATGGATCCTGGAATGCGGCGACGGCGTTGGATGGATCGGTGTATGTGGGGACGGATCCGAAGGGGCATCTGTTTCGGTGGGTACCCGGAGAGACGACGGTGAAGGATTTGGGCGCGCCGGGCCCGACGGAGACCTGGATCTGGGACGTGACGGCGGCGGATGACGGGGCGGTGATCGTGTCGACCTATCCGGGGTGCCGACTGGTGCGGTATCACCCGAAGGAGGGATTTACGGAAATCAGCAAGGGTCCGCTGGTGGAGGGGGAAAACTACGGGCGGTCGGTGGCCTACGACGCGGAGCGGAAGATCGCGTACGGCGGAGTGGGGTCGCATGCGCACCTGGTGGCAGTGGACTTAAAGACGGGAAAGAAGACGGAGTTCCTGCCGGCGGAGTTTCGCGATCAGGAGATGGTTTATGGCATGCGGTTTCTGGGGGACCGGCTGTATGCGACGGTCACGAACATCCAGACGTGCGTGATCTTCAACGCGAAGACCCGGCAGTTCGAGAAGCCGCTGAAGGGGATGCCGGGGCAGTTGGTGATGACGAAACATCCGAAGGACGAGCGGGTGTTTTATGTCACGGACAACGTGCTGCACTCGTACGACCCGACGAGACCGGAGGTTGGGCCGAAGGATTTGATGAAGTGCGCGGACGTGCGGGCGTATGCGTGGGAGGGGGATGAGATGGTGATGTTCACGCGAAATGCGGGGGTGGTGCGGTACGATCCAGCGTCAGGAAGGAGTTCGACGCTGAGTTTGAAGTGTCCGTCGGCGCCGGTGCAGATTCAGTCGATCGTGAAGGGGCCGGACGGGAAGATGTGGCTGGGCGGCTATTTGTCGGGAGGGAACGCCAGCTACGATCCGAAGACGGGAGAGTCGAAAGAGTATCGCGGGCTGGCGCAGTCGGAATCAATCGCGGTGCTGGGAAAGAGCTTGTACTTCGGGCTGTACCCGCACGGGAAATTTGCGACGTATGACACGACGAAGAGCTGGGATGTGAAGGCGAACAATCCGAAGAGCCTGGGGCAGATCGAGAAACAGTCGCGGCCTTACGGCGGGATTGGCGTGGACGAATCGGCGAAGGTGTATTTTGGAATGATCCCGGAATACGGGCTACTGGGAGGAGGGCTGGCGACGTTTGATCCGAAGACGGAGAAGATGGATTTTCAGCACAACCTCGTTAAGAACCAGTCGGTGGTGTCGCTGGTCTATCACGAGGGGATGATTGCGGGCGGGACTTCGATCTGGGGAGGGCTGGGGATACAGCCAAGCGAGAAGAGCGCGAAGCTGTTTGTGTATGACCCCAAAACGCGGGAGAAGGTTTTTGAGACGGCGCCGGTGGAGGGGGCAAATGCCGTGACCGGGTTAACGGTTGGGCCGGATGGGAAGGTTTGGGCGGTGGCGGATGGGACGCTGGTGATCTTTGACGTCGCTTCAAAGAAGGTTGTGCAGCAGCATGAGCTGATGAAGCCGGACTACAAGGGAAAGCACGTCTGGCGGGATGCGGCGCTGGTGGTGCATCCGAACGGGCAGGTGTATGGCGTATGTCAGTTCAAGTTTTTCCGCATGGATTCGAAGACGTTTGAGGTGACCGTGCTGCGCGAGGAGCATACGGAGCTGCTGGCGATGGACAGCGACGGGAAGCTGTACATGCGCGATAAGGCGAACCTGTGGCAGTATGCGCCTTAGCGCCGGCGGCGCGCCACGAGCGCTCCGGCGGTTGCTGCGATGAGCGTGAGCGCTGCGGGTTCGGGGACGGCGGCGACGCCTTGGGCGGCTAAGCCGGTGGCGGCAAGCGGGTTGTATTGGCCTAAGCCGAGGTTCGCGTCGACGGCGCCGTAGTCATCGGGGGTGATGTCGCCGTCGAGATTCCAGTCGCCGGCGAACCAGTTCATCCCGCCGGATTCCTCGGCCGTGCCGACGTGGGTGCCGAGGTTCGAGTCAATCGCGCCATAGTCGTCGGGTGTGACCATGCCATTTAGATCGGCATCACCGAGGTAGGCGAATTGTCCGAGCACGGCGGCGGAACTGACGGTGTTTCCTGCTCCGAAAGGCCAGTCGCCGAAACCCGCGATGGAGTTGTCGAAGAGGGCGAGGATGGGGTGACCGAGGAGGGTCTGGCCGACGGTGGAGATGATGCCGGTGGCGGCGGTGTCGGTGGAGTCGCGGTAGCCTTCCCAACGGAGGGCGGAGATGGTCTGGAAGTCGCCGTTGTCGACGATGAGGTTGTTGTCGTTGAGGTCGAGCTTTCCACCGGGGGTGATGGAGAGTGTGCTGAGGTGAACCCCCCCACCGCCGTTGGCTTTGGTCTGGACGGCGACGGCGGCGGTTGAGTCAATCTGGAGGTTGCCGCGTTGGATCGAGCGCGCGGTGAGCTTCGTCGAGCCGAGGACGTGGGTGCTGCCCGCGGTGACGTCGTGGACGGTGTGGTTGGCGTCGACGGTGTAGGTGCCGTTGAGCACCGTCGCCGATGATTTGATCATGTTGTTATAGGCGGAGACGGTGGCGTTCGATGCGCCGACCTGCGAGAGGCGCGGGCCCAGAAGGAAGGTGTCGGCGAGGTTGACCCGGCCGTCGGTGTTGGCTTCGGCACCGGCATTGAACTGCTGGTCGTTGGACTCCAGAACAGTCTTGAACTGCGCGATGTCGGTGGTGTCGATGGTTCCGCTGGCGTTGGTATCGCCGAACCCGAGACCGTTGCCGCCGCTCGTACCAAGGCCTGTGGCGCGGACGATAGAGTAATTGCCGGTGATTTCTCGGGTGACGACGGTCATGGTGTGGGTGCCGTTGGTCACGCCGGCAACGCTCTTGGAGAAGATGTCCAGATCGAGTTGGTCGGTGAGGGAGCCGGAATTGAGCATCGAAAGGATCTGGGCGTCCGTAAGCGCGGAGCCGAGGTCCATGAGAACATGGACGTTGTCCGCGGTCTGATCGGTGCTGGTGACCTGCACGCCGAGCGTGCGGCCGGAACCGCTACCAGACTGGGTGATCCCGGAGATAGCAGATTGCGGCGGCAGGCGGTCGACGTAGATGACTTTCTTAATGTCGTTGAAGATGTCCGGCCCGCCGTCCGAGCGCTGGCGGTAGGCGCGGGCGGTGATGTAGTGGTAGCCCTCTGAGAGATTCGCGGCGTTCACGGATTGCACGTAGGTGCCGTTACCGGAGAAGCTTGGGTTGGCGTCGTAGCCGGGGTCGTTGATGGTGTGGAAATTTTCGAAGCCGAAGTAAGTTTTGACTGCGTCGACGCTGGCGATGTGATCGTGGCCGTCGCCATTAAGGTCCATGCCGCCGTCGATGCGGACATAGGCTTTGTCACCGTCGGCTGCGTAATCACGGTAACCGTCGCCGAGGGTGACGGCGCTGGTGAGCAGCGTGATGTTGAAAGAGTTGGCGGTGATGACGTCGATCTGATTGACGCGCGAGGTGGCGTTGGAGCCGGTCTCGGCGGCGAGGGTCTTGGCGACGTTGGTGACGGAGACGGCGCCCTGCGGGCGCTGGAGGCCGTAAATCACGTAGCCGCGGCCGTGTTCTAAGCCGTTGACGTTCTGGTTGCGGGGGATGCGGATCGTGACTTGGCCGTTTGCTCCGACGGTGACCGTATTGGGGATCTGATTCGACGGATCGACCTGCGGGTCATCGGCATTGCCTGTCAGCTCAGCGAGGTGCTGGCCATTGGCGAAGCCGGTGAACATCGTGCGCTCGTCGAAGTTGGTGACGGTGCCCAGCGCGCTGTTGAGACCAACAAGGACGGACTTGTCGCGTTCAAAGGCGTAGACGTTGGAGAAGCCGCCGCCGTCGATCCATTTTTCGCCGAAGTTCCCGCGGCCGTAGCTGTTTCGGATGTCGAGCAGCTTGGTGATGATGGCGCCGTTCTGACCTCCCAGCGCATCATTGCGGCCGTCTTTCAGGAAGTACGTGGTGTTGCCGGTGCGGTCGAACTCGTGTGAGTTGAAGTAGACGTAGGCGTTGCCCGGCTGCATGAGCGTCCAGGCGTGGGCGACGTTGTCGAGATAGATGTAGTCGTTGTCCTTGTCGTCCGCGTTCCCCTTGCCGTCATCATGGTTGATCACAAACCGAATGGATTGCGAGCCGTTGTTGGCGATGCCGTCGTCCTGCGAATCCTGGCTAGAGTAGCGGATGTTGTACCAGTTGTTGTGCAGGCCATTGCGCGTCAGGTTTCCGCGCATGGCGAACCAGCCGGGGAAGTCGAGCACGTCGCGATTGCCGCCGACGACGCTGGGGGTGCCCGGGTTGATGTCCTTGCGGACGAACTGCTGGTTGAAACCTTTGTCGCCGGTGAAGACTTCCTGAAAGTTGAAGACTTGGCGCGCGGTGCCATCGAGGTTGGTGCGCGTGGACTGGCGATACGTGGCGCGGTCGATGAGCGCGGGGACGTTCACACGGTCGGGGTTGTAGGGATCGTTGGCAGCGCCATAGGGTACGTGGCGGGCGGCATCGATCCGGAGGCCATCAACGCCGATGTCGTTCACGAGCCACTGCGCGTAGCGCATCACGTAGCCGGCGTTGGTTTCGGCGGTGGGATCGCCGGCGCTGGGGTTGTTCTTGTTGAAAGGATAGATCGGGATGGGCGTGGTTACACCCGTGGCCGGATCCGTGACCATCATGGGTGTGAGGCTCTGATCGGGATAGAAGCGGCGGTTGTCGTCGGTGGGTGTGTTGGCCTGGCGGACGATGGAGCTTGGGCCGGGCTTGCCGTTCACCATCGTGCTGGTCCCGATGGCCCAGCCGCTGGGGGCCTGGCGGATGTTGTTGGGATCACCGGGGACGGGATTGCGCACAAAGGTTCGGCCGCTGGTGAGATCGATCGTGATCAGGTGCGCCAGGCGGTACATGTACTGGTATTGCGTGGAGTTTCCGTCCGGGACCGGCGGAGGATCGGAATAGGTGTCGCGCTGCGTGTTGGCGAAGCCGGTGTAGTTGCGGTAGTTGGGGTCGTAGGAGTTGGAGGCGACATAGGGGTCGCTGAGCTCGAAGCCCGGGTAGTCGCTGCGGTCCTGGATCTTGGCGAAGGCGTCGGGGGTGAAGCCATTGGCGCCGGTGTATTGGGGCACATCCCATGAGCCAACGTGGTGGTGAACGTAGTCGACGTAGACGTCGCCGTTCATCTTGTGGACGCCGTTGATGAGTGCCCGGTACTGCTTCTCGGTGCCGTAGAGGGTGGGGTCACCGGCTTTGCCCATATCGAAGCGGTCGTAGAGGTTGTAGCCGATCCCGCCGCCTTGATCGTCGTAGAGCGCGCGGCCGGGGGGCGGGGTCCAGATGGCGCCGTAGCCGGCCATGAAGACATCGGGGGTTCGCTTCTGCATCGTCTTCCAGGACGATTCGAACCACTGCAGGATGACGGGTGGGGACTTGTCCTGTCCGTAGACGGAAGTCGAAAGCGCCAGCGCTGCTGCCGCACCCAAAGCCCTCTTGATCGATTGCTTCATCAGAACATCCGCGAGAACTGGCCCCTGCGTCGACGGCGTCAGTTTAAACGGTTAACTTGGCCAGAGCAAGCAAAAAGAGAAGATTCAACGAGCCCACCGATGGCTGACCGCATAGCCAGTCGTTGAGGCGCCGCTACTTGCAGCGACGCCGGCGGGTCGTCAGCACGGCGCCCGCTGAAATGAGTACGGCTGAGAGCGACGCGGGTTCCGGGACGGCCGCCAGCGAGGTGGACAGGGCGGCGAGGGGACTGCCTTGGCCGCGGCCGAGGTTGGAGTCGATGGCAATGTAGTCGTCCGGCGTCACCTGGCCGTCGAAGTTCCAATCACCGGCGAACCAGCCGCGGCCGGCGGGGACGCTCTCGCCGAGGTGCGAGTCGATGGCGCCGTAATCATCGGGGGTGACCATGCCGTTTAAATCAGCGTCGCCGATGTAGGTGTACTTGCCGCAGATGGCGGAGCTGCCGATGGTGATCCCGGAGCCAAAGGGGAACTCGGTTGCGCCGACGAGGGCATTGTCGAACAGCGCCAGGATTGGGGAGCCGGCCGTAAGCTGAGACGTCGTGGAGATGATGCCGGTCTTGCCGGGGTTCCAGGAGTCGGAATAGCCCTGCATAATCAGGCTTTGGATCGTCGCGAAGCTGCCGGGGGCAGGGGTGTCGATAATGAGATCGTTGTCGTTCAGATCGAGGGTTGTTCCGGCGGCGAGAGAGAGCGTTCCGACGCGTGAGAGGCCGGTGTTGCTGCCGTTGGGGACGACCTTCACGCGGCCCTGCCGGATATCCAAGCTGGCAGCGCGGATGTTGTTGACCTCAAGCAAACCGGGGCCGAGCTTCTGAACTTCAACGCCTGTAGCTGTAAGCGCGCCGGAGACCGAAAGGCTGGTGTTTGCGGCTTTGATGTCGACTTGGACGGTGGTGCCGGCGAACTTGAGCGGGGCGGCGATGGTGTGATTGCCGCCGTAGAGTCGCACCAGACCGGTGCCGCTTGCGCCTTGGATGGTGAGGGTGTTGGTCCCGGCGACGGTGTAGCCGGACGGTCCGTCGAGGGTGAGCGTGCCGACGGTGCGGCTTGTGTCGAGCGTAACGGAGCGCGGGGCGGTGTTGATGCTGCCGAGGATCGCTTCGGCGCTGGTGCCGCTGGGAACGGTGTTTTTCCACCAGTTGGTGGTGGTGGACCAGTTGCCGCCGGCGTCGACGTTCCAGGTGGGCGAACCAGTGGTGGCGGCGCCGATGGTGCTCGCAAAGGGTGAGATTCGGCTGAGGTAGCCGACCATCGGGTTGTCGCTCGGGAGGTCGGCGACGAGGACCGGGGAGCCGGTGGACCAGTCATACAAGCCGCCTTGATCGGTGAGGGCGGCGTTGAAGGGGTCATCGGCGGTGGTGTTGGGATCGTTAGCGGGGGTATAGCTCCAGGGTTCCTTCTGCACCGCCCACGCCATGCCTGCAAACTTCCAGGCACCGCCGGAGAGAATGAAGGCCCCGCCACCGGAATCGCCGAAGCTCATAAAGCCTTCGTTGGTGGCGTTGTGGGTGAAGGTGAACGCGAGGGAGTCGTTCAGGCTGTTGAGTGAGGGTGTGCCGCTGACGACGTTTTGACCCCAGCGACGAACGCCGTCATACATGGACTGGCTCCACTGCCAGCCATGCGTGACACCGCCGACGACAACGGGCGTGCCGCGAGGCGTGCCGCGGCCAAAGAAGACGAAGGACTTATCCAGCTCATCGGTCGTGGTGTAGAGCGGGGCGAAGGTGGGGAAGGTTTCCTGCACCTTCCAAACGCGCAGATCGCTGGAGATATTCTGAAAGCCGGTGGTGGTGTAGGTTCGACCTTTGAAGGTGAACGACTGACTGACCTGGCCACCGACGTGCTGCGCGGTCATGAAGTACTGGGGGGCGATCGGAGTTCCGCTGAATCCGCCCCAGTCGCCCTGCCACTGCCAGCCGCTGTTGGCCAGAGTGCCTGTGGGGGCGGTCGTGTTGGCGTTGGGATCCCCGGTGCCGTCGAGGATGATTGCGTTCGCGCAGGGGACGAGGGCGCTGGAGACAGCGGCGACGGCCAAGGGGATGAGTCGCTTGATTTGGCGCATGCAGGTCGGGTGGTGGTGCGTGTCCAAGAATCTCGCCATTGCCGCCCCGCAAACGCGGTCGCTAAGCGGGGCACTGGACGACTGTAGTATACCATTTAAAACGACTGCAACTGCTTGGTAGTTCTGACGTTTGCATGCGGTTACGGGAGAAATATCGGACGGTGTTGATCTGAGGGGGCGATTCAGACCGATCTCGCTAGAACCGAAGTAAATTAGGGAAGTTGTATCGGCAGCGGTGGTGGATAGATGTTTGTCTCGCAGGCACATTCGTTCAGACAGCAGGCGCGGCTGGCGGTGACGCTGGCGTGGATCGGGGGGTATACGAACATCGTTACCGTGCTCAGCTGTGGAACGGTGACGTCTCACGCATCGGGCACGACTTCAACCTTGGCGCGGGAGGTGTTCACCGGTGCCTGGGGCTTGGCCGGTTTCGCGCTGTTTCTGCTGATGACGTTCTTCTTCGGGGCGGCTGTGTCGGGGTTCTGCACAGAGATGGGACGACGGCGCGGGTGGGAGTCGATTTACGTGCTGCCGATGATGATCGAGGCGGCGTTGCTGGCGGTGTTCGCGCTGCGGCTGGAGGTGCACGGGCAGCCGCTGTTGCACTCGCAGGTGAACCTGTGGGTGATGACGGGGCTGGCGTCGGCGGCAATGGGTTTGCAGAACGCAACGATCACGCGCATCTCCAGCGGGACGGTGCGGACCACGCACGTGACCGGTGTGCTGACGGACCTGGGACACGAGAGCGTGCAATTCTTATGGTGGCTTTGGGATCGGCGGCGCGATGTGCCGCCGGGGTCGGCGCGGGCGCTGCTTTATAGCGTATACACGCATCCGACCGCGCGGCGGCTGTTGCTGCTGGCGTCGATCCTGGGGACATTTGCGCTGGGGGCGGGGCTGGGGACGGTGGCGTTTGAGAAGATGCCCAGGTTCTGCATGTTTCCGCCGGTGGCGTTTTTGGGGTGGATTGTTTACCAGGACATCATCCGACCAATCGCGGAGATTGAGCCCGCCAAGCTGGTGGGCGGGCCGGGCGATCTCGCGCTGCCGGAGTCGGTGGCGGTGTTTCATCTGAGGAAGGATCATGATCGCGAGGGTCGGGTCCATCGGATGCCGAACCTGCTGGCGTGGTCGGATCGATTACCGCGCGCGGCGCGGGTGGTGATTCTGGATCTGGGGGAAGTGACGCAACTGGACGCAAACGCGGCGCTGGAACTGACGGCGGTGGTGAACCGTTTCGAAGTGCAGGGAAGACAACTGATTATCGCGGGGGTCAACCGCGAACAGTTTCACCAGATCAATGCCAGCGGGGCGAACACGCTTCAGATCGAGAATGTGTGCGCGGATCTGGAACTGGCGGTGGCGAAGGGGATCAACCTGGTGGAGCAGCAGGCGAATGCAGCGTGAATCGAGGCTGTGACTGTTGCTGCGGCGTGGGATGAGTGGCGAGGCCGACGCGACTGGTTGAGATTTCGGAGAAGACCCAACTGAAGCGGAGGTGGTTGGGGAGGTCGCTCAGCTGGCAATCGTAGAGGCGGCAGAGGAACGACTGGCTGTGCTCGGGCAGGTCGAAGCCGTTGCCGGTGAGGAACGGGCGGGAATAGAGCTTGGGCTGCCCGCCGCGGGTCGGGACCTTGATCATCGAGATTGCTCGGCGAGTGCAGCACTCGAAGATGTTGGCGACAGGCTGGCGGTTAATGCGGCTGGCTACTTCCACCAGTTGAGACTTGGGAACCTCGAACTTGAGGCACAAGCGGTCGAGAAACCTGATGTAAGCCGTGGCGGAGCTGTTCTCGATCAACGGGTAGTAGACGTCGCCTTCAACGGCGTCGATGGGAATGTCGCTGTCGTCGAAGCGGTCGCCGAGGAACTCCGAAAGACGGCGAGGATCAGCACCGGCGCCGGCAGCGTCGCCGCGATATTGACGGGTGATGGTGCGACTCTGATCAATCTTGTAGACGAACTGGCGGGCTTCGTCATGAACATAGAGCTTGATGGAGCGATCGCCGAAATCGTAGGAGACGTTGAGCAGGAGCGCGCGGTTGATCTGGGGCGGGATCCAGTCGAAGCCGCACTTTTTGTAGACGAAGTCGAGGTTGTAATTCGCCGTCACAGTCCAAGCTGTTTGAAAAGGGAATCATCGGACTTGAAGCTCAGGTTGTCGAAGCTGCTGGCTCCGTCCTGGGCGAAGAGTCCGAAGCGTCCGTCGACGACCACGGCGTTGTAGGTGTAGCCGAAGATCGGCTGGCCGTTGAGCGTGACGCTGACGGTGGAGCCGCGGAGCGAGATGCCCAGCGTGTTGTCAGCGCCGGCGGTGATGGTCTTGGCGATGACGTAGTCGGTGGTGAAGCCTTTCTTGGTCTTGTGACCGACGACCACCTGGCCGGTCTTGGCGTCGATCGCGACGTACTTGTAGTCATCGGGGCTGTAGTAGTCGAAGACGAATCCGCCACGGGTTTGGGTGTTCACGGTCGACGAGAGCTCGAGATACGAGCCGCTCTGAAGGCGCTGGACGCCGGGGTCCATCAGCGTGATGGAGGTGGCCTGCGTCGTCGTGGGGGTCGTGGTGTAGCGGCCGGCTGTTGAAGTCCACGTTCCGGTTTCGGCAGCGCCGAACATAGCGCCCTTACCGGAGGCAAAATCTTCCGACTTTGTCATGGTGATCTGCGGCGGCAGGACCTGAACGGAGACGTTGTCGAAGATGCCCTTGGAGCTTTGCGAGCCGACACCGACGAGGCCGTAGTTCAGCCCGAAGCTGTAGCCGTCAATGACTCGCGGCGCGAAGGCGTAGGCGAAGACCTTCGCGTTGTTCACCATCAGCGTCGCGGTCAGGCCGTTGATCGCGACGAGCATGTTGTAGTACGTGCCCGGCTTCGCACTGTACGGCGTCTGCTGATCGATGATCCAGCCGGACGCGTTGCGATGACCCATCACGAGCTTGTTGATGGAGATGTCGATGCCGGCGAACTTGAAGTCGGTGGGGCTTTGGTAATCGAAGATGATGTAGCTGTTGGCCTTCCAGCCGGCGGTGGGCTTCACGACATTGATCGAGGCAACGATTTCGAAATACGTCGGCAACGCGTCGCCAACCTGGTAGACGCTGACCGCATCGCCAGAGGTGCTGGTTGCGGCAACTTGCAGTGCGCCACCGGAGACGTTCCACGTGCCGCTGTCGGCGGTGAAGGCCTGCGTGGAGCCGTCGTTGAAGTTAGAGGAGCGAAGCACGTCGCGCCGGCCGCCCGGGATATTGCCGGGCTGCGGATCCATGGGCGATCCCGTCTGATCACGCCATTGCTGGTCTTGCTGACGGACCAGACCCAGTTCACCTTCGGGTTCGCCGTTGCGGGCCGGATCCGAGCCAGTGTCGGCGGCGCGGGTGAAGTCGGCGCCGTCGCCGGCGGAGAGGCTGTAGAGGTATTCGGCGAGCTGCGGGGCGAGCATCCGGCTCACGGTGCCGAGGCCGAACGGAGAGAACGGAACGAGGTAGCTGTTGAATTCACCTGTCCAGTCGATCAGGCGATCGCCGCCGGTGTTGGCGATGAGGACATCGCGACCACCGCCGCCGAAGGCGCGATCTTCGTAGCTGGGATGCGTGTCGGGGGAGGTGTTGGCGCCGCTGGCAGTGGTTTGGTTGTCATCGGCATTGAGCAGGTCGTTGCCGAAGCCGCCGTAGAGGTTATCGCGGCCGGTGCCACCGACCAGCCAGTCGTTGCCGTTGTCGCCGAAGATGGCGTCGTTGCCGTCGGACATCACGGTGCCGTAGGTGGTCGACGTTTGGGTTATTCCCTCCGTTGTAGAGAAGTTGAGGAGGAACTGCTTGCCGGTGTTGGTCTTGTCGAGCGAGCCATCAGCGGCGAGTTGGATGATGCGCATCGGGTCGTACTCGTCGTAGAGGGCAAACTCACCGGCGCGGCGGGTGCGATCGTAACGCTTGGAGTCGACGTCGTCGGGGTTAAAGCGGAGGACGTTGCCAGGGTTGTACGGGGTGGTGTAGTCGCTGCGGCGGATGCCGATGACGACGCCGGTGCCGTCGACATTCTGGATGTAGGCTTCTGACAAGGCTTCGCCGCCGGAGATGGCGTCGTCTCCCGCGCCGCCGTGGAGGGAATCGTCCCCGAGGCCGCCGAAGATGATGTCGTCGGACGGGGTCTTGATGTAATCCACATCAAACGGGGTGAGGTTTACTGACTTCTTGAGTTTGCCTGTGACGTTGATGGTGGCCTGCTGTGCGCCGCCCGCGGTTTGGATGTTGGATTGGAGCACGGCAAGAGTGAGGTTGTTGAGGGGCTCGGCCGTTCCGTTGCGGCTGGTGGTGATGCGGCCATCATCGCCCAGGACGCCGTCGTCACCGGTGCCGCCGGAGATCCAGTCAAAGCCCACGCCGCCGACGAGATCATCGTCCTGGCCTTCGCCGAAGATGACATCGTTTCCGAGCAGTCCGTAGACGATGTCGTCGCCGGATTCGCCGTGGATTTCGTCGGCTGCGCCGCGGTCGAAGGCGGCGCCCGCGCTCACGGACAAACCGCCGGGGGTGTAGTCGAGCCAGGAGACGGCGCGGGGGATGATGCGGTCGTAGGTGCCGGGGTTGGTGTCCGGGGCGTAGTTGTCGTAGTTGAAGGTGAGGAACTGGCCGGTGCTTGCGACGAGGCGGTGAATGGTGCCGTTGTCGCCGACGATGACGTCGGCATCGCGGGTGTGGTTGCCGTTTGCGGTGTCGCCGGTGTCGTTGCGGGCGACGTCGGTGCCTGCGCCACCGAAGAGAAGGTCGCCGCCATCGGGGCGCTGTGACGCTTGGGTGAGGCCGAAGAAGTTGGAGCTTCCGCCGATGATGTCGTCCTGACCGAGGTTACCGAAGACAACGTCGCTTCCGCCGTTGCCTTCGATGTAGTCATCGCCGTCGGTGGCGGCTTCGACGGACGGGGTAATCTTCAGGACGCCCTGTGCATCACGATACGCTCCAACAGGGGCGGGTGTTACAGCGAGGGCGCCGGCGATGGAGCCGTCGCCTTGGACGGTGTCGTTGCCAAGCTGGCCGAAGAGGGAGTCGTTGTTCGCGCCGCCGGCGATGTAGTCGTTGCCGAAGCGGTCGGTGTTGTTGGCTTGAGTCGCATCGTCGTGATCGAACAGGGTGACGGTGCGAGCGGATGCGCCGGTGGGATTGGCGCGGCTGGCGCCGTCGACTTGAGCGAGACCGTCCGTGCCGAAGGCGACGGAGTAAATCGACGCGCCGGTGAGGGTGCGGACGAGCGGCGAGAGGGCGTCGGGGCGGCGATTGATGGTGGCGTTGTCGCCGGCGATGACGTCGTTGCCGGTGCCGCCATCAAGATAGTCGCCCGCATCGTTGCCACCGGCGACGTTGTGACCGCCGATGATGTCGTCGTCTTCGGAGCCGCCGAGGATGGTGTCGACGCCCTGGCCGCCGATGAGGATGTCCTTGCCGGCGTCGCCGGTGATGGAGTCGTTACCGCCGCCGTGGCTGTTCTGCGTGTCGATGGAGCTGAACGTGAAGGCGGGGGTGAGGGTTTCGAGCGGGAGGAGGCTCAAGTCGATGTTGCCGCGGACTTCGCCGTGGTCGCCGAAAACAAGGTCGTTGCCTTCGTTGCCGGCGATGGAGTCACCGGCGGTGCCGCCCATGACGATGTCGTTGCCGATGCCGGCATTGATGCTGTCGGAGCCGCCGCTGGTGGGAGCATTGGTGGAGATCAGGTCGATGTCGCTGGGATCATTGTCGAGGACGACGTAGGAGATGAAGCCGTTGTCACCGAGGACGATGTCGTTGCCACCGGTGGTGGTGATGGAATCGCCGCCCTGACCACCAAGCACGATGTCAGCGCTGTTGCCGGCAGTAATGCTGTCGCTGCCGCCTTGCGCCGCATCGGTTGTTTCGATGCGTGTGAGCGTGCCGGAGGAGTAAGTCAGCAACCCGTTGTCACCGATGACGATGTTGGCGCCTTCGCCGGCGTCGACGCTGTCGTTACCGAACCCGGCGAGGATAGTGTCGCTGGCGTCGTTGCCCGCGACGACATCGTCGCCGCCCACTGTGGGCTGCGTCGTGTAGATCGACGATAGCGAGAGGGCTGCGCCCGAGCGATCGATGACGCCATTGTCGGCAAGCATGATGTCGGCGTCTTCGTTGCCTTGGATGTTGTCGGCGCCAGAGCCGCCGATGATCTGGTCTGCGCCCGTGTTGCCACGAATCACATCGTTGGCACCGTTGTTGGGTTGCGCGCTTTCGATGCGGGTGACGTTCCCGGTGGTGAGGATGCGGAGCGTGCCAGTGGACTGGGTGATGATGCCGTGGTCGCCGATGATGATGTCGTCGCCCGAATTGCCGGTGAGGGTGTCGGGGCCGGCGGTGAGGTTGTCGGCGGTGGTGCTGGTGCTGCTGTTGCTCGTGGGGATCCAGAGCGCGCGCGTCACCTGGTGGGCTTCGTTTGTCTTGCCCGTGACGGCGTAGTCGAGGTTCATCGCTGAATCGCCGTAGAGGTGATCGGCGCCGGATTGGCCGTCGATGGAATCTGCGCCGGAACCGCCGGCAAGCTGGTCGCCGGCTTGCGAGCCGATGATGGTGTCGTTGCCCGCGCCGCCGTAGACGATGACGGCGCTGCTGCTGGCGGAGGCGTCGATGAAGTCGTCACCTGCGTTGTTGAAGGCGAAGGCGCTCGGGGTGGCAATCCCGAACTGCGGCAGGGTGCTGTAGCGTGAGCCGTCTTGCGAGGTGTCGCCGAAAATGACGAGCGGCGACGCTGCCCCCCCACCGCCGGTGACGATGATGCTGTCGCCATTGGTGGTGAGGGTGCTCGTGCCGGACTGGGCGACGAAGGTGGCGCCCTTGATCGTCATCACGTTATTGGCGATGGACTGAATCTCGTACACGCCCGCGTTGGCGCCGCTGGCGACGCGGACGCGCAGACCCGCGGTGAAGCCGACGGCTGACCAGGATTGGGCGTCGGTGCGGGTGATCGTGCTACCAGAGAAGGTGACATTGGTGGTGCTGGTGACAAGGGTGTTGCCGCCGCCATGAACGACGGTGACGACCTTGTCGCTTGCGCCGGGCGTTCCGGTGCTGGTGGCGGAGATGTCGAGACGATCGTTGCCCTGACCGAGCATAATGTCGGTGACTTCGATGTCGTCGAAGGTGATGCCGCCGGGGATGGTGACCAGCTGCGAGCGATCCTGGGCTTCGGAGATGTCGACGGTGAGGCCGGTGCTGAGGCCGAGGCCGGAGAGGTTCATCGGGCGGACGTTGTTCGTCAGGTCGGCGTCGCCGAGCTTGACGACCTCGTTCCGCAATTCTGTCGAAGAAAGGGTGCCGCGATCGTCGGAACGGCTGGAATCGTTGAAGACATTCAAGCGATCGGCCTGCTGCGTTTCGTCCACGATCAGGTTGAGCGGGATCGGAGCGCTGGTGTGTTCGGTCGGGAGCATGACGGCCGCCTTGAGCGAGCGGTCCTTACCTTCGGCGACGCCGCCTTCGATGATGAGCGGGCCGCCAATGTTGGCGATGATGTGCTCGCGCACCGGCTCCTGTCGGAGGAACTGCTGGCTCGGGTCGACGAGGAACGCGTTGTCGACTTCAATTCCGATCGAGACGTCCTGGAACCAGTTGGTTGAATTGAAGACCACGGAAGGCGTCTTGCGCTGGATCGTGATCAGTTGGCCGGATGCGGACGTGAGCACGGCATCGGTGGTGAGGGTGATGACTGCGTCGGTGACCGCGTTGATCTTGTACGTTCCTGCGTTAGCGCCGGCGGCGATGGTGAAGATCGTGCCAGGGCGGAAGCCCTCGGTGAGCCAGTTGCCACCGTCGGTGCGGGTGATGGTGTCGCGCCTGGCTTCGGCGGTGCTGCCGGCGGCGTTGTCCGCGAAGGTGACGGTGGCGGTGACGGCAGCGCCGAGGTTCGTCAGGCTGATGCGCGAATTGCTGGTGAACCTGGTCGGCCCCGCGCCCAGCAGGTTGACGGTGACGTCACTCGCGGGCTTGCTCACTAGACGCAGCGAATAGCTGTCGCCGGACTTGTCCTTCACGAGTCTCGTTCCGCCGTCGGTCTCGGTGACGAGCACGCGAGCAGAATCATCGTCCACCACCTTCACATCCAGGTCGACCTGCGGCGCGTTGTTGTAGCGCGTGTCGGAGCTGACGAAGGCGTGCTTGATGCGCGAGAAGCGGGTGTTTTCGCGGACGGAGTCGTTGACGGCCTTGATCGTGAGCGTCTGCGGCGCGTCCCAGTTGCTGGTCGTGAAGACCACCTTGGTGATCTTGTTGCCATTGCTGTCGTAAACTTCGACCTGGTTGTCGTAGCTCAGATTGACCGTGACATTGCTCGTCGGCGCGAAGGGGAGGACGAGTGTGTAGGTGTCGGTGATCTGGCTGTTGCCGATGACGACGTTGTTGGCGTCCTTCACGGCAGCGCCTTCGAGTACGCGCGTCTGGCTGTCGGTTTCGTGGAGGATGACGGTGCCGAGATCATCATCGCGTACAAGCGCTTCCACGTTGGAGATCGCCACCTTGTCATAAGCGGCGACAAGCGCAGCGTTCCCGCTGACAACCTTGAG
This sequence comes from Tepidisphaeraceae bacterium, assembly GCA_036387255.1. Taxonomy (GTDB): domain Bacteria; phylum Planctomycetota; class Phycisphaerae; order Tepidisphaerales; family Tepidisphaeraceae; genus DASVUC01. Next base: position 16,704 of record DASVUC010000280.1, read on the forward strand.
GCTGTGGCTGATCATGACCTTTCGGTCGCCTTCGATGGCGTCATCGTGTGCGGCCTTGACGAGGATTGTGCGCGGCATGTCCCAGTCAGCAGCGGTGAAGGTAATCACAGCGGCGGGGAGCCAGGTGACGCCGTTGTCGATAGAGATCAGCAGCGATTCTGCGGCGTGCGGACCGCCTGCTGAATCACCGGCGACCGTTCGCGTGGGCATGCGCCGATCGGCCGATGAACCCAGCGCGGCGGAAACGGTGAGGTAGGCGACGGAGCCGGCAGCGACGCCCGCAGTGGGCTTCACCAGGTAGATCTTGTAGGAATCCGTTGACCCGTTGTCTTCGGCGATGTCGGTGCTGCCGCCGGTCTCCTCGATCACCACCTTGCCCTGCTTCTCGTCAGCGATGGTAAGCGCGATGCCGTCAACGACCATGTTGTTGTAGCGCGAGTCGTTGCTGGTCGTGCCCTGGTTGATGACCGAGGTAACGCCTTCGAGCGACTGGCTGATGACGGGCGCAGTCACGTCGCCGGCGACGTTGAAGGTGTCGGAACCGATGCCGCCGATAACGGTGGTCACGACGTTGTCGCGCGTGGAGAGGATGAAGAAGTTGTCATCCCCTTCAAGGCCGTCGACTTCGGTGGCTTCCTCCACACCGTCAAGGTGGATGGCAAGGCCGGCGCCGAAGATGCCGTCGGCGGTGATGATGAAGTTGTCGTTCTTCTCGGTGCCGATGGCGACGACGGTGTCGAATCCAGCGCCGCCGTTGATGCTGATCGGGGCGTTGATGTTGTATTCGAAGTGATCGTCGTCACCGCCGCCGTTGGCGATGATCTTGTCGTCGGCAATGAAGGCGCGGATGACGAAGGTGTCGTTGCCCGCTTCGCCCTCCATGCGGAGGACTGCCTTGTTGGAGTAGACGTTGAAGGTGTCGGCGTTCTCTCCGCCGTAGATGGTCATCGCATAGCTGATGCCGCTGCTCAGCCAGCCGCGGGTGATGCCCAGGAGCTTGATGTCGTCGCCGTCGGATGTGAGGTCGATGCCGTCGACGTCGTTCGCGACGGTGCGCTGATCGGAGTGTCCGTCGGCGTAGGTGAAACCGTTGGGGTTGGAGCCGAAGACCTGGCCGACCTGGAACGTGTCCTTGCCTTGGCCGCCGTCGAGGGTGGTGATGCTGCTGTTGTCGTCGACGTAGAACTGATCGTCGCCGGAGCCAGCATTTACGACCAGGCGGCCGTTGATGGTGTCGTCGTAGTTGATGCGCTCGACGACGTTGCCGAAGGTCGGGCGGTTGTCAGCGTCCACGCCGGTCTGCCAGAGATACGCAACGAAGTTCTGGCGGAGCAGGAAGACGTCATTGCCGGTGGCGTTCTTCGCGTTGCCGGCGTCGGTGCCGTTGATGGTGAGCGTATCGGCGCCGTCATTGAGTGCGCCGGTGTCGTGGACGTTGATGATGTAGCTGGTCGAGCCGCCGGAGGTGATGTTGACGGTGTAGTTGTCGGTTCCGCCGCGGCCGTCGAGATCGATCGTGTCGCGCACGGCGCGCGTCAGGGCGTCGTCGGGGCGGTTGTGGGTGGTGCTGACGCTAGGCAGGCGATCGATGATGAACGTATCGGTGCCGCCGAGCAGGCCGTCGACATCGCCCAGGATTCGCGTGTGGCCGCTGAGAAGTTGCGGATGAAGGAAGAACGTGTCGGCGTCGCGGTTGCCGGTGATGAGGAGATCAACTGAGCTCAGGCTGCCGAGGATGTCGATGCGAGAACCGGCGCCGACGTCAGGATCGGTGGACGTGTGGTGATGGTCGCCGCGAAGAGTGACTTGCGTGCCCGCGCTGACGGTGGAGTTGAGATTGACGAGGAGATCATCGCCTGCGAAGAGGCGCACTTCAGTGCCGGCGGTGACGTTGGCGCCGCTCGTGACGATGAGATCTTCGTCCGCATTGCTGCCGTCGTTGGCGCTGGTGGAGGTCTTGCCGGCGGCGTCAGTGAGGATGGTGGTCGCGGCGGAGTCGATCGCTTCCAGCTCGACATCCGCATTCGTCGAGCTGACCGTCTCGGTGACGGTGAGGAAGCCGGTGGTCGTGATGCGGATCGAACCGGACGCGCTCAGGCCGGTGGTCGTGGAGGCGGCGGGGAGTGCGGCCGAGGCAATCGAGCCGATCGTCAGACCGGTCTGGTCATCGATGAAGATGCCGCCTGACCCCCCTGCCGCTTCAAGCTTATCGACCTGCGTTTCCAAGGCGTTCGTGCTGGTGCCGATGCCGGTGGCAGCGTGCAGGAGCGCGTTTGCCGCGACGATGTCATCCACGTTGATGGTTTCCGTGGCGTTGTCGCGGATGGCGCCGGCGGAAGAATCGATGGAGACGTCGCTGGTCGTCTTCAGCAGGCTGATGACGATGTTGCCGGTCGCGTCCACGTCAATCAAACCGCCGCGGGCGTCGACGAAGGAGCCGTCCGCCATGGTGATTGCGCCCCCACCGGTGTGATCGGTGTCAGCGGTGATGGTGACGGTCGGGCTGCCCGATTCGGTGTCAACCGAGCCGCTGGCATTAAAGTTGATATCGCGCTGCGCGAGCAGCGAGACCGTACCGCCGCCGCTCGTGATGGCGGCATTGATGTTGATGTCAGTGGACGCGGTGAGATCAACCGGGCCGGAGCCGCTGTCGATCGCCTCGGAGACGGTGATCGAGCTGTGAGCGGTGACCTTCACCGCGCCGGCCGCGGAGATACCGACTTCATCGCTGATCCCGCCAACTTCGATGTTGCCGGTGTTGTCGAGCCAGAACCCGCCGCTGGTGACGGCGCCTTCGACCTTGGCGATCCTACTTTCCAGCGCGTTGCTCACGCTGCCGACGCCGGTGACGGCGTTGAAAATCGCCGTCTTGGCATCGACGTCGATGGCGGCATCGTTGTCGCGATCGTTGATGCTCAGGTCACCGTCGATGCGCACGTCTTCGCCCGCAGTGATCTTGCCGATGTTGGTTTCGCCGTGCACCGTCAACGTCACGTCGCCGGTGGTGCTGGTGATGGTCTTGGCGTTCAGGTCTGCCTGGCTGTTGAGGAAGATGTCATCGTGGGCGGTGGCGGTGAACTCGCCGGTGCTCTTCACGTCGATGAAGTTGGTGGACGTGCCGATGGTCTTGCCGGCACTGAGGTTCACGTCCGTCCCGATGACGTTGGCGATCGGGGCCAAGGCGTCGTCGTACAGGTCCTGGATCGCGCCATTGGCAATGAGATTCACCTTGGCGGAGGAGGAAACCTGGCCCACCGTCAGGTCGCCCTGCTTCACTTCAATCTTCGCATCACCGCCCGCGCTGACGCGCGAGACGGTGAGGTTGTTGATGGCGTGGTTGGTGCTGTCGATGGTGAGATCCGTCGCCACTTGTTGGATGTTCAGCGAGCCGACTGCATCGGCCGAGAGCTGCCCCGTCGGCGTCACCTGCACGCGGAACGGATCAGTAGCGCTGGCGCCGATGTAGGAGCCGGACGAGAGATCGAGGTTGCCGAGCGTGCTGATGGCGGCGTCGGTGCCGGAGCTGTTCGCATCCACAATCGCGCCGCCCGCTTGCACGCGCACATCGCCGCCGGCGGTGATCTGTTCGACATTCAGATCGGATGTCGTCTGCAGCGCAACACGGCCTTCAGTATCCGCTCGCACGTTGCCCGCGGCTTCGATGTCAATGTCGTCGATGAGCTGGAACGTCAGGTCATTGACGACCGTCGCGTCCTGCACAAGCTGACCGACGACGAGGTTCACACCGGATGAGCCGCTGCTGGTCGGATTAAGTTTCTGCCAGCGGCTGGCGTTGCCGTAGTCCTGCTGGTTGAGGTCAAAGCTTCCAGCGGCGCCGACGTACTTGTACAGGCCATACGAACCCTTCTTCTGCACGAGAACAATCTTCCCGCTCGACAGGCTGACGGGCGAGGTGGCGGCGCTGGTCTTGAAGTTGATCGTCAGCGCGGTCCACTTGGCTGTGTCGCTGAAGTTCGGGTTGCTCAGATCCACTGATCCCGCAGCGCCCTTGTACGCGAACACCGGGTGGCTGACGCCAATCACATCCCCAATGGTCGCGGAGGAAACGAGCTGCTGGTTTTCCTCCGAAAGCGAGGCAAAGCCCTGCGAGAGGTCCAGGCTCACAACGTCATTCAGCTTGCCGATGCCATGGCTGGCGCGCTCGGTATGCAGCGTGATGTTGTTGCCGATGATGTTCGCGTTTTCGCTGCTGGCCACGCTCTGCGCCGGGATGTTTGCAAGCGGGTAGAGGTAGTTGAACAGCGTCGACGACAGCGGGTACTTCAGCGAGTTGAACGAGAACGTTCGGGCATTAATCCGATCCTGCTTCTGCTGGGTCGTGTAATGGAAGACGTAATCCGCGTTATAGCTGCCGGCGCCGTACTTGATGTCGTTCGCGCTCGGCGAGCTGGGGTAAGACGTGGTGGTGTAGCTGAAGCGGCGGAGGGTCATCCCGGTGACGGCGACGTTGCCAGTGCCGCTGAGCGTAATGTCCATTGCCTTGGGCGTCGCCGCGATGGACGCGTCGTAGCGCGATGTCGCGAGCTTGATCGTCTTGCTGTCGATGACGATGGCGAAATATTCAAAGCCCGTCTTGAGGTTCGTGCCGGTCGTCTGTGACGTGCTGTTGAAAATGACCTGCGCGCCGGTGCTCAGCCCATGATTCGTGGCGAAGGTGATGGTGTCGGTGCCGGCGTTGATGGTGGCGATGGTGAGCGACGTGAAGGTGCTGCGCGTCGCGTGGCGATCGTTGAGCCAGTAGGCGTGGTAGAGCTGCGTCTGCGTGTTTTCGTCCGAGCGAATCGCCGCCTCGGCCGCCTGCTGCGCGGCCGTTCCGGTCAGCGCCAGTTGCTCATCCAGCTTCTGCGATTCCTCCTCCGTGCGCGGCTTGAACTGCTCGTAGAATGAATCAACGATCGAACCGTCCTCCGCCGACAAGCTCACGTCACCGTCAACGGATTCGACGGACGCATCGCCGCTAAACGACTCGGGTTTCACCAGCTTCAGGTCGCCGACCGCTTCGGTGAGGTAGATGCTTTCCTTGGCATGAGCAGCGACGCCGCCCGTCAGCAGCACATCGCTGTCGACACGGATCGGTAGCGCGCTGCTGCCGATGCCGCTCTTCGCCGTATACAGCTCCACCAGATTGCCGTGGATATACGAGCTGGAGTTGGCGGCGAAGATGCCGTTAGGCGCGTTGACGTAGACGTTCCCGCCGGCGTCGATCTTGGTGATCGTGAGCCTGCTGGTGTTGTTGTCCTTGGAGATGGCGGTGATGCGCACGTACCCGCCGGCGGTGATATCCACATTGCCTTTGGAGCCGTCGACGAGCAGGTCAACGTTGCCGGAGGTGGTGATCTGCGGCGCGGCGCCAAAGAGACCGACGGTGTCGCCGGAGAGGATGGAGCCATTATTGGCGGTGAGCGTGACATCGGCGGTGATGCCGGTGCCGGTCACGGTGCTGCCGGTGATGGCGCGGGAAGCGGACTGAGTCACGGGCGTGGCAATGTTGCCCTGGACGAGGATGCCCCTGTCGCTGCTGATATGGACGAAGGGGGTCGAAGCCTGACCGATGAACTGGAGCGGGATCGCGTAGTCGGCCCGGAGCACGTGCGTGTAGTAATCGGTCTGACCCTCGACGGTAGTGATCTGCGTGTGGACGGTCTTCTCGCGCAGCCAGCCGCCGCCGGTGGTCCACTGGCGGTGCGAGGTGCTGTAGTTGACAAACGAACTTTCAAAGTCGACGTCGGCTTCGACGGTCGATGAGGTGACATCTGTCCAGAAGTTCGTGTCGAGGTAATTCTGGTCCGGCAGCACGATCTGCACCGTGGACGTGCCGACCTTGTACTGGTAGCGGTGATTCGCAACGCCCTTTGAGCTGTCGGTGCCGACATACTTCACGGTCGTGACGTTGGGGATGATGTCGACGTCCGTGTCTTTTTGAAGCTCGTAGCGAACGGTGTAGGTTCCGCTGGACCAGCTTGGCGCGGGGACGCCAGTGATGCCCGCGAGCACTTCCGACTCCAGCAGCGGCGCGCCGTCGGTGAAGGTAATCGTGCGGTCGGTCCAACTGTTGTCCTTGGAGAGCAAGTCGGCAAAGTCGTTGTCGCCGAAGAGATTGAAGCTCTTCTTCTCGTAGTTGTAGACGGTGGTCTTGGTCTTCTCCTGGCCCTCGGTCCACATGTAGTACAGGCCGGACCTGGGCGTGAAGGAGATGCTGTCGGTGAGCGCGTGGGTGGTGGTGTTGCCCAGCGTGTAGACAACGCCGGAGACGTTGGCGTCGGAGCCGACGGTGCTGATGCCGCCGCTGGGTTGCGAGGCGGTGTAGGACGTTTCGACGACGCCCCCGCCGCTGACTTTGTAATCCTTCTTGATGTTCTGAAGCGTGTCGATGATCGTTATTTCGCCGACGCGATCGGTGGTGGTGTCGATGCGATTCACGATCAAGCCGTAATTGCTGGTGTTCTGGATGTCGACGCTGGCGTAGCCGTACGCGACCTTCAGGCGCCCGTTGCCGGTGCTGAGGATCTGGCCGGCGAGGATGATCCGCCCGCCCTGCGGGACGATGTCGTCAACGACGATCGCCTGCTTCTGTGCGTCGAAGTAGCCGTTGACGGGGGCGCCGTCGGTGCCGAAATCAATTCCAGTGACGGCCTTGCCTTGGTCGTTCAGGAACGAGCTGGTGCCGGTGGGGTTGTAGCTGTTGTTGATGTGCAGCGTGACGGTCTGCACGCCCGACTGAATCAAGCCGTTGATGTTGAGGTATCGCGCGGTGACGGCGACGCGCCCGCCGGCAATGATCTTGGACACGTCCTGATGGATGGCCGTATCAAGCTGCGTCGCCAGGCCCAGCTGGTCGAGCGTCTTGCTGGTGGTGGTGCCGGCGTCGTTGCGCACCTGGCTGCGCGCCGTGTTGTAGTTCAGATACTGCCGCGGGTCCTGGTTGGTGTGGAACCAGTCGTCGGTGTTGAGGTTGAAGTCCGTCTTGGCAAGGATCGTGACGTTCTGGCCGCGGATTTCGCCCGAGACGTTGATGCTGCCTTCGTTGTTGGTAATGAACACGTCGCCGGTCTCGTTGATCACATCGCCGACCAGGTACAGATCCTGCGGCAAGTTCGCGTTGGGGAGGTTCGGCAGGTCGTACTGCGAAATCGGGAAGGCATCCTGCGTGATGCTGATCGTCTTGGCGGGCGCGCCCGTCGGCTCCTGGACCGCTGCATTGTTGAAGTACACCTTGCCCGGCGTGAGGACGGTGTACTTCCCGTCCAGCACCGCGATCCGCTCGTTGTCCTTCATGACGGCGTCTTTCACCGTCATCGCGAAGGGCGAGGCGTTGTTGATGACGATCTTCGCATCGGCGCGGGCGCTGATGTCGCCATCCTGCACACCCGTCTTGATCGCGTCCTTGTAGGATTCATCCGCTTCGACAAAGACGGAGCCCGGCGTCGCGTAGACATTGGGCATATCGATGAACAGCGCGTCGAGGTCCTTCTTCACCAGCTTCACGGTATTGGTGCCGTTCGTCTGCGTCTCGAGCAGTCCGTAGCTGGTGAGGGCCTGGTCGATGAGGTCCAGCTGCACCTGGTAGCGCTGCACGGCTTCCAGGTTGCTGGCGTGGTTGGCGATCCAGGAGAGGATCGTGTCGCGCTGGTCGATCAGCAGCGTGCCGAGGTTGCGGTACGTCAGCTTCGGCGACTCCAGGTCCACCGGCTTCACCACGTAGAACTTGTCGGTCAGGCTGAACTTGAAGGCGCTGGTGACATCGCTGCGGTAGATGGACGCCGCAACGACCTGCCACTGGGTCGTATCAGCGAAGTTGGAATGCGTGATGTCGGCGTTGCTGATGGTTGCGCCGATGAACCTGTAAATCGAGTCGTCGGTGGTGCGAACCAGAGCGTTGTTGTTGAGCTGCACCAGCGCGCCCGAAGCAACCGTGTTCAGGTCATACGCGATGGTCAGCTTCGTCCAGCGCCCCGTGTTGCTGTAGTCTTCGGTATCGGGAACGATGCTGCTTGGATTGGTCTGGGCCCACTTGTAAAAGGCATTGGCGTCGCCGCCGCCTTTGAAGCCGGTGATCGCCTGGATGACGGTCGACGCGCTCACGCCGAGCGAGATGTCGCTCAGGCTCAGCCGGCCGAACTCATACTTCATGTCCGTCGGCAGTCCCAGCGCAGTCTTTTCGGCGCTGGTCAGTTCCTGACCAAGGCGCGACGAATCAAGCTGCGCCACGCCGCCAAGCTTCATTGGTTTGATCAGCACCGTGCTGTTGGCGTTGATGCCTGCCTGCACGAGCGCGGTGGTGTCGACCGTCACCTGATTGCTGCTGTTGTCGGTGTGTCCCGCCGGGACCGGGAAGCCGTAAGGCACCGCCGACAGTGACAGCACCAGACCTTCGGTCCGGGCGCGCTTGGAGCCAAGGCCCTTCGCCGCCACGAGGTTCACATCGCGCTGCGCCTGGAGCTTGGATGTGCCGCGCACGTTGACGATGTTGCTCTCGCTGATGTCGGCCGTGGGCACCGGGACGTTGATGTTCGGCAGGAGCGAGAAGGTCGTAATCTCCGTAGCCGAAGACACATCAATGAGGTTCGGCACGCCGGCGCTGTCGCGGCCGGATTCCAGGTAGATGCTCGCGCCCTTGAGCGACGCGTTGTTGACGTCGACCTTGCTCCTGGTGTTCGCGGTGCCGCGCGCTTCAGCGCCCGCAGCGCCACCGATGGCGTTGGCGACAAGCAGGTTGGCGCTGGGATGAAGGTTTGCGTTCGAACGCGCTGTCAGGAAAAGATCACCCGCCTCATTGATGAGCGTTGCCCCAGTGACATTGATATTGGCGCTGGTCTCGGCCTTGATGCGTGAGATGCCTACCGTGACGCCGAAGCCGGAGACGGCCTCGATGCGCACGCTGTCGACCGCGCTCACGTCGGTGATCGCTTCGATCTTGAAGGTGCCGGGGTGCTTGTTGTCGCCGTGCGCGGTGAGCTTCGAACCGGAGCCGATATCGATCTTCGCCTCGAACGGGTTGCTCGCATTGCCGATATTCGTCTCGCTCTGAAGCACCGTAACGTTCGCAGCGCTCGCGGATCCGGCGCGGAGATTGGTGCTGTCGTTGTAGCGTTCCTTCGTCAGCTTGTTGGTGGAGTTGATGATGATGTTGGTCGCATCCACTGTCACGTTGCCGCCGATCTCGACGTTCGCTTTGCTGTTGATCGAGTTGGCGACACCTGCACCGCTACCGACGCCGAGCGCGACGGAGTACGCGTCCGCCTTGGCGTCAATGTCCTGCGTGTGTTTGGAATCCACCACCAGGCTGGTAGCGGTGATCTTGGCACCGGCGTCGATCTTGGCCAGCGCCGCGTTGTCGCTGGTGACGTTGGACTGCGCCCCCGAAATGGCGATTGCGCCGCCGCCCGCCGCAATGCTCTCGGCCAGAAGGTTGTCGTCACTGACCGCCTTCACCTCGACGCTTCGGCCGGTGATGGTCGCGGCGGTTCCAATCCTGGCCTCGATCTCATTGACGCTCGCGCCCTTGCCGACCTTTACGTCGCCGATCATCGCGCCCACCGCCACCGTGCCCAGCGCCCCGCCGCGAGCCGATGTGTTGGCGGTGTTGGTGCTGATCGCCTTGATCTTCACATCTTCGGTGCTCTCGATCGTCGTGTTCTGCACATACGCCTGCACCTGCGTGGCGATATCGGCATCCGCACGATTTCCTTGCGATGCGACCGTCGTCGCGGCAGACACGCCCGTGGAAATCGTCGTCGGAATCTCCGCCGTCGATTCAGCGGTCACGCTGGTGTTGGTGGAGTAGATCGTCGCGCCGTTGACTGATGCGGTGATATCGCTGTTGATCTCGTTCTTCACCAGGCCCACGCCCAGTGCCGCGCCCAGGCTGAAGCCGAGCGCCGCGTTCACATTGGTGGCGTCGGCTTCCAAGTGCGCGCTCTCGTGCGCCATGACACTTACGTTCCCGCCGGCTTTTAAAGTGAGTGGACCGCTGATCGATGCGGAGACATTGTTGTCGACCTTGTTGTGAACATCCACGCCGCCGCCCGCCAGGGCAACAGCGCCGCCCGCAACCGAAGCGGTGACGACGATAACACCTTCCACCTTCGCCTTGGATGCATCCGCCGTCACCGAGACGCTGCCCGTCGAACTGAGCGTGCGCGTGGAGGTGGTGCTGACATACGCCTGCACGTCATTGGTGATGCTGTTCTCGACAACCGACGCGGCCACCGATGCCGCACCCAGACTCACCGACAGCGCCGCGCCGATTGCCTCGGAGCGCTTCACATGGCTCTGCGATTCCGCCTTGATCGTCACATCGTGCGATTCCGTAACGTTGGAATTGGTCGCGTAAGCATGCACGTTGGAGTCGAACCGGCTCGTCGCTTCCGCGCCGCTGCCTGCCGCCGCCCCACCGATGCCCACCGCGATCGCAACGGATCCCGCAAAGGCGATAGTGTCGACCGCGTCGACCGCCTTGGCGTTCACGCTCACGTCGTTCGCCTTCACAGTCGAATTGTTGACGTAAGCGAGGACCTGGTTGCGCTTGCCCGTAGTGTCGGTGATTGAGTTGAGGCCGATCAGGTTCCGCGCGATGGAAACGCCCATCGCGCCGGCGACGGCCACTTCGCCACCGCTGATTGCCGCGGCGGCTGCGCCGACGAGCGACGTGATCGTCGAGTTGCTCGTCGCGCTCATCGAGAGGTTCCTGCGCCCGCTGCTCGGGCCGGATTCGACAGAAGAGCCGTCGATATAGCTCTTCACGCCGTTGTTGATGATGTTGGTCGCTTCTGCGCCCGCGCCGCTGATGGCAACCGCCACCTCACCACCGAAGGCCGCCGCGAGCGACGCGGCGATGGAGTTGACGGTGATCGTCGACTCTTCCTTCGTCGTCATCTCAAACACACCACCGGTCGACTTGACGGTGGACCCGCTGATGAACGTTTCGACCTGGTTGTTGATCGTGTTGCGTCCCAGCGCCACGCCGATGCTGATTGCGACGCCCACGCCCGCAAGGCTGAACGCCAGCGACGCCGCGCCCACTTCGGCGTGCACGTCCGACGTGTCGGTGGCCTTCATGATGACGCTTGAGCCCTCGGCGGTGCCGCTGTTTTCCACGTACGACCGAATCTTGGCGGCCACCTTGTTCTCGGCACTCGCGCCGGCCCCCGCCAGGCTCAGCGCCGCATCGCCGCCGGCGGAGAATCCGAGCGCACCAGCGCCCACCGCCGCCGTGATCGTCTGCGTCCCCGTCGCCTCCAGGTCAAGCTTGCCCGCTGCCGTCACGCTGGCGTTCTTGATGTACGCCTGCGCCTCGATCGCCTTCTGGTCTCCGTCGGCTTCAAAGCCAATCAGATTTTCCGCAACTGAAGCGCCAATGCCAGCCGCCGCCGCGCCCACCGCCACGATCGTGGACTTGATGGTGGAGCCGTTCGTCGCGGTGATCTTGGTGTCACCCTTGCTGTCGGTCTTGCTGCCGTCGACGTAAGCGTTGGTTGTGGTGAGGATTAGGTTGGTCGCCCCCGCGCCCGCGCCGGAGATTGCAACCGCCAGCGAACTGCCCACGCTGATCGCCACCGACACCGCCACCGCCTGCGCCTCGATGGTGCCCGTCTGCCCGGCGTTGATGTTGATCGCCCCGTCCACCGTGGTCGACACGTCGCTGTTGCTGTTGATGTACGCGGCGACGTCGTTGCCGATCGTGTTCTTCGCGATCGTCGCGCCGACGGCGATCGATCCACTGTTCCCGCCCACCGTCGCCGCCAGCGACCCGCTGAACGCCAGAGCATCAATCGTCGACTCGTTCGTGGCCGACAGCGAAATGTCCTTCTTCGCCGTCACCTTCGAGCCGCCGATGTAGGCTTTGGTGTCGTTGTTGATCTCATTGTCGACATACGACAAGCCGATGCTCGCCGTCACACCGCCCTTGCCGCCGGCCAGCGCGATCGATCCCGCGCCCGCCAGGATGGTCGACTCATCGTGCGCGGTGATGGTGACTGCGCCGTCGGTTGAGATGCCCTTGGCTCCGTTGCTGCTGGTGATGTACGCCTCGGTCGAGGCGGCGATGTCGTTGCCCGATCCCGCGCCCGCGCCGCTCGCCTGGAAGCCTCCCCCACCACCGCCGAGCCCACTCGCGCCCACCGCCACGCCGATGGTCAGCGCCTTGATGGTGCCGGTAAATTCCGCATCCAGCGAAACATCGCCCTTGCTCGTCAGCTTCGTCGAGTCGATGTACGCCTTGGTGGAATCGGTGATCTCATTGGATGCCACAGACACGCCCGCGGCGATGCCCAACGCTCCCGTCTTCGGGAACGACAGCCCCACGCCGCCCGCCAGCGCCTGGATTTGCCCATGGTCGGTAGCGGTGATCGTCGTGCTGCCGGTGGTGGCCGTAACGCTGCTCGCGCTGGCGATGTGCGCATCGGTGGTCTCGTGGATCTTGTTGATCGACACCGCGCCGCCCAACGCGAAGTTGCCCGCCGCCGCGCCCGCGACCGTAATGTTGTTGATCTGTCCGTTGTACGTGCTGCTCACGTCGATCGAGCCGGCTTTCACGCTGCCGGTGATGTTGTCGAGCGACGCCTGAACAACGTTCTTGCCGGTGCTCGCGGTGTCGTTGGGATCTCCGCCGAGGTAGTTGTAGGAAACCGATGCGCCGATCGCGCCGCTGGCGCCCTGCGCGCCGATGCCCGCGATGGCGATCGCACCTGCAAGCGAATTGATCGTCGATTCATCCGACGCCTTCACGCTCAGCTTACCGCCAGCCTTGATCTCGTCCGCGCCGGCAGCCGTGTCGATGTTGCCGACGTTCTTGATCGTCGCCGCGACATTGTTCTTGATCCAGTTCAGGGAGACGGAGCCGGCGCCGCCAATGTCCTGCGCCTCTCCCCCGCTCACTGCCATCGAGGCAATCTGCACATCCAGCACCGGCGGAAGGTTGGTCGGCTTGGCGAACTTTGCCTCCAGCGACAGATCGCCCCCCGCGATCGCCTTGGAGCCATCCACCGTCGCCGTCACAGAATCGGCAATTTCATTCACCGCAAAGGCGATCCCCACGCCCGCGCTTCCCTTGGGCGCGATGGCAATGTTGCCCGCCAGCGCCGCAATCGAGGCGGTATCATGCGCCTTGACGGAAATCGATTTGTTCGCATTCACGTCTGCGCCGCTCGAGACGTGCGCGTCGACGATATTCTTGATCGCGTTGTATGCAATCGACCCGCCGGCCGCGAAGCCCGAGCCGGTGGTTCCTTCACCGCCCACCGAGATATTGAAGCTTGTCGCCGACTCATCGGCCAGGAGCGCGATGTTCCCGCCGGTGGAGTGCACCTGCGCCTTCTCGATGTGCGCCTTGACGTTGTTGCGGATGTCGTTCACGCCCAGCGAGGCGCCGATGGCGCTGCCACTTCCGACGCCGACCGCGATCGCGCCCACACCCGAGTAAACCCCCGATGAATCCTTCGCCGTCACCGTGATGTCGCCCGCCGCCGTCACATGCCGATTTCCCGCCTCCGCCGGCACCGATTGCAGCGTGGATTCGGCGATGTACGCCTCGACGTTGGTGCGCACGAAGTTCAAGCCGATTGCGCCCGCCCCGCCCACCTTGCCGCCGCCCGCGCCGGCGGCGGTCACGCTGACGATCGACCCACTGATCGGCGTCGCCAGCGCGATCGTCTGATCCGCCAGCGTTACGCTGTTGCGCTTCACCACAAGCTGATGCGCCGAGCCCGAGCCCTTGGACGTAATGTTGATGCTCTTGCCGCTGGTGGCATCCACCGCCGTCGCCGCCAGGCGGATCTTGTTGTCGTCCACCTTGATGACGTAATACGAGCCGCCTTCGCTCAATCCGCCAACACTGCTCCCACCACCATTGTGATAAACGACGATGTCGCCCGTGCTCAGGCCATGGGCCGAGCCGAGGTCGATCACATTACCGGAAGCATTATCCGTGGCGACAGTGCTCGCCGGGTTGAAGGTGGTTGCGGTCTTCAGGGGGACGAAGTCGTGTCCTTCGCCGCTGCCGACGGAGCTCAGGGTGATTGCCGTCTTTGCCGTCGCATTCGCTGCGGTGGTTGCGAGCTTGATGTTCTTATCGTCGATCCGGATGACGTAATAGCTCTTGCCGCTGGTCAAACCGCCGATGCTCGTGCCGCCGTTGTTGTCGTAGACGACTTCCTGCCCATCGGCCAGGTTGTGCGCGTTGTCGAACGTGATCTGGTTGCTCTTCACGTTGTCGCTGGTGGGGTTGACGATCGCCCGCACGTCATCCAGTGCCGCCAACTTGTGCGCATTTCCGCTGCCCTGCGAGGTCAGTTGAATCGCCGTTCCCGCCGCCGCGCTGCTCAGCGATGTCGCGAGTTGGATGGTGTAATCGTCCACCACGATGACGTAGTAGCTCTGCCCGTCAACGAGCCCGTTGATGTTCGTCCCGCCGCCGTTGTGATAGACGATGCGGTCGCCAGTGCGCAGGCCGTGCTTAGCGCCGAAGGTGACGGTATTCCCCGCCACCGTGACCGCGCTTGATGGATTAATCGTCTTCGTCGCCTGAACGAGCGGACCAGAGCTGGCGCTCCCCGTCGGATCCTCCAGCCCCGCCGTCACCTTCACGCTGCCGGTGGCGTCCACCTGCGAGTTCTTGATGTACGCAGTAACGTTGCTCGTGCCCGCCCCGCCGCTGGCGCTGGGGGTCTTCATCCCCGCGATTCCGTCGTTGGACGAGATGATGTTGGGATCGGCCGGGTTCAGCGACCCGCCGAGGAAGTTGTAGGCGATCGAAGCGCCGATCGCGATGCCGTCAGGTGCGCCCGCGCCCGCCAGTGCCGCGACGTACATCGTTGACTTCTCGCGCCCCGTCACCACCAGGTCGCCCAGCGACCAGACCGTCGACAGGTTCACGTGCGCATCGACCGTGTTGCTGACCGAATTGATCATCAGCGTGCCCGCGCCGGCGATCGTCTTCCCACCCGCGCCCGCAGCGCCCACGCCGATCAGCAGCGCCTCCGAGCTCGCCAGCAGCGTGATACCGGAGGTGGAGCTCGTCACGTGCGACTGATCGATGTAAGCCGAGAGTCCATTGCTGATCCGGTTGTAGCTCACCGACAGCCCGACGCCGATCCCCTGCTTGTGTACACCGAAGCCGCCGCTGACGGCGACGATCATCGACTTGTCTTCCGCCTTCACGCTCACCGCATCATGCGCGGTGACGTTGGAGGTGTTGGAGATGTGCGCGTCGATCGGATCAGCGATGATGTTCACCGCCACCGAACCCGCCGCCCCGAACCCACCCTTGGCCTTGCCGGCCCCAACACCCAGCACGAACGTGCCGATGACAGAGCTGTTCCGCGCCGACAGATCCACACCGCCGTCCGCAGTGATATCGGTGTTGTCCAGATAGGCCGAAGTTGCCGCGTGGATGTCGTTGTACCCGATGGCCGCCCCGACGCCCGTCTCCGCTCCCAAACCAACCGCGCCGCCGATGCTCACGATCCCATCCACGTTGGCCGCGTGCACGTTCACGTTCACCGTGCCCGCACCAGCGGTTTCGGTAATGGTCGAATTGCTGATGTACGCCGACGTGACGCTGTGAATCGTGTTCACGGCCACCATACCCGCGCCGCCAATACCGCCGTTCTCCGAGCCCTTGCCTCCCGAGATCGCCAGCGCATAGATCCGCGCATCGCTGCCGGGCTGCTGGTTCGTCGCAATCACGTCCACCGAGCCGCTTGCAATATTCAGCGTCGAATGGTCGACGTACGCTGTCGTCCTGGTCGGGTCACTCGCGGTGCCGATGATGTTCGTGCCAACGGAAACGCCAACGCCGAGGGAATTGCCCGCCGCAATCCCGCCCGCCAGCGACGCGATCAGCGAAGAATCGATCGCCATCACCGTCACGCTGCCGGTGGTCGTGAGCGTGGAATAGCTGATGTGTGCGTCAGTGTTGTTGTCGATCTCATTGGTGGATACCGAACCGGCAATCGCGATGCCGTCCGTGCCTTTGACACCTTTCGCGCCCGCCCCGCCCGCGGTGAGTGAGCCGATGTATCCGCCGCGCTTCGCTTCCACCTCAACGGAATCCGCCGTGACGGTTGCGCCATTGATGAACGCCACGTTCTCGCTGCTCACGTCGTTGTGGCTGTACGACCCGGCCAATCCCGTATTCGAGCTTTGCCCACCCGTCGCCCACGCCACCGCTCCCGCGGCTGTCGTCAGGATATTTCGCGACGTTGCCCGCACCTCAAGCTCATCCGCCTTCACCGTCGCGGGGCTGTTGATGTACGCGCGGACATTATCCGTAATGACAATGACTGACGCATCGCCCGCAATGCCAAGACCGCTCTTCGCCGGCTTCGGCGCAGGCTCTGCCGGATCCGATGTGTCCGCCTCTTCACCAAAGAGGTTCGGCAGCGACGCGCCGTCCAGCGGATCTGCCGCCTGCGAAGGATTTGGCGTCACAGCCGCCGCCGCGAGCGAGAACGCAACCTGGATGCCTTCATTGTGCGCGACGATCTGCGCGTTGCCTTCTGATGCCAATGTTGTCGCGGTCGTTCCCACCGCCTGATCGTGCTGGCTGCCGACGTACGCCTGCGTATCGCGATCGATCAGGTTGACGTTGATCGACACGCCAATCCCGGTGTTGTGGCCCAGCGCCACGCCCAGCGTAATGTTGTAAACATCGCTCAGGTCCTGCGCCACCACCAGCAGGCTTTCCTTCACCGTGTACGTGCCCGCGTTCACCGCGGCAATCGCCTCGTCCGCCGTCGTGAGCTGGCCGTCGCCGTTGCTGTCCAGCGCCTTCAGATACTGCTCCACCTTCGCCGACAGCGCTTCAGGCTGAATGAAGTGGTGGATCCCACCCGCCTTTGCGATCGCCGGATCCAGGTTAATCGCCAGCCCGCTGTTCGCATTCGCCAGGCTGCTCGCCAGCTTCACCGTCTGCGAGATCAGGAACTGATCCGCACCGCTCCCGCCCGAGGACAGCGCCAGAGACAATCCCGCCAGCGCATGATCGCGCGTATCCGCCAGGCGAATCCTGTTGTCCAGCCCGACGATGACGTAGTACGTTCCCTTGTTCGCCAGGCCGCCAATCGCGACACCGCTCCCGATCGAGTAGCTCACCGCGTCGCCCGTTGCAAAGCCGTGCGCCAAACCCAGGTCGAACTTCCCAAGAGCCAGGTCCACCTTCGTCGCCACGTCGAACGTCACCTTGTGAACGATGACGTTGTAGATCTTGTTGTCTTCCAGCCCGCCGATCGCCGGCCCACCCTTGCGATACACCACCACGTCGCCGGTCTGATAGAACCGCGGCCCCACGTCCACCAGCGGCGCGCCCGCATCGCCGATGATCACGCGATCGCGGAAGATCCCCGCTCCCAGGTTCACCGTGTCCGCCGACCCGTTCACGCTCTCCGTCGTGAAGCTGGAAATCTCGCCCGGGTTCTTGATGAGCTTCTCAAACCCGTCGTGCAGGTTGTTGTCGCCTACCAGGTTGTGGAACTCGCGCTGGAGCTCGATCTGCCCGGAGCCGGTGTGAATCACCGCGCCGTCAGCGATGTGCGCGTAGGTGTGGTTGTCAAGCTCCGCCGCGGAACCCGTTCCGTTAAACGCAAACGTATCTCCGCTGCCGCCCGATTCACCAATCTGGATGTTCTGGAAGTTGTTGTCCGCCCGCACCAGCAGCGTGTCGCCGTTGACATGCGCGCCCGTCTTGATCTCGGCATCGACTTTGTTGTTGAAGTTCGTGTGGACGTACGATCCGCCGACGCCCGTCTGTCCGTCTTTGCTCCCCAGCCCCTTGATGCCGAAGATGCCGGACATATTCACGGCCTGCGCGTCGCTGCGCGCCTGGAGCGCGACGTCCTGCGCAGCGCGGCTCGATAGCAGCCGCAGCGTGTTCACTGATCCCGTTGCCGCCGCCGCCGTCAGGTCAACCGCCGCATCGTTCAGCGTCGTCAGCTTGATCTTGCTGGGCTGCCCCGAGACCAGCACCACCTTGTACTGAGTCCCGTCCGTCAGCCCGCCCACCGCGCTTGTCCCAACGTTATTGAACACAACCACATCGCCCGCTTTGAAGTAGCTCGCCGCGCCGAGGTTGATCGTGTCCGCCGCACTATCCACCGCCGACTTCGCATCAAACGCGTATTCGTTCACGTGCGCGTTCTGATCGATCGTCGCGCCGGCGGTGTTATCGATCTGGAAGTAATTCAGCGAACCGCCCACCGCTGTCTTGTTCCCCTGCGCATTCGCCTGCGCCCACGACTGGAAGAACCCGTTCTGCAAGCCAAGGTTGGTGTTCAGCTTGTCGGTGATGTCCCCCACGCCCTTAAGCTGCAACCACTGGATGTCATAAGGCAAATAAGTCTTGCCCGTGATGTTCGCCGCCTTGTCGGCAACGACCGTTGCGCCCTGACCCACCTTCGCCGTCGCGTTCTCTTCGAACAAGCCGATGCTGATCGCGACGCTCGCCGATTTATCCCGGCTGTTGCCGTCCTTGCTCGCGTTGTATTTCTCCGAGTCGATTGTCGCGATCGCGCTGATCTCCGGAACTTCAACCGTCAAAGAGTTAATCGTGACATTCCCACCCGTTGAGATCACCTTGCCGCCGTTGCCAATCGTCGCTGCCGTGGTGTCCGTATGATCAGCGAACGCCAAAGCGCCCGAGAAGGCGAACGGCTTCGTCTTCCCCGTCAGTTCATCAAACAGGCTCCCGCCCTTTTCAACGATGCGTCCCAGCAGGCTCGGTTGCAGCTTGTCCCAGGCGCTGTTGAGCGGACCGGTCGCTTTGCGGAAGTGCTTGTAAGCA
This sequence comes from Tepidisphaeraceae bacterium, assembly GCA_036387255.1. Lineage (GTDB taxonomy): Bacteria > Planctomycetota > Phycisphaerae > Tepidisphaerales > Tepidisphaeraceae > DASVUC01. The sequence goes on from DASVUC010000280.1 coordinate 35,500, forward strand.
AAGCCGCCGCCCACCGCCGATCCTGCGCCCGTGTCGTTCTTCGACGTGTTGATCGTCGCGTCGACGTTCACATTCCCGCCCGCCGCGATCGAACCGGAAACCGTCGACTCGATGTCGCTCTCAAGCACCGAAATCGAAACGCCCACGCCCACCATGCCGTCTTTGAACGCGCCGGCGGAAGACGAGACGCTGTTGCTCTTCTCCATCCGGCT
>DASVUC010000281.1:0-18996 GCA_036387255.1 Tepidisphaeraceae bacterium
CCGCGAGGTCCATCTTCATGTCCTCGGTCAGGTACTTCGCCCCTGGCTCCAACACCGCACTGCGACGATCTTCTGCAATCCAAGCCATGGAATCTAATGCTGAATGATGAATGCTGAATGATGAACACGATCACCCGCTAAACACCGCTCACGCATCTCCTTTGGTTTTACTCTTGGCAGTCTTGACCGAGGCAACGAAGACTCGAGTCAGCTCTTCCGCTTCGCTTTGCAAGTCTCGAAGCAAACGAGCTTCAACAACTCCCGATTCCTGCAACAACTCCATCCAATACGCCGTCTCGTCCAACTCCTGCGTCGCGCTCTGCATCTTGCTGATGAACTCCGCGGGAGAACGCGCACGTGCCGCTTCCCGGTACTGGGCACCCACTGAAGTGCCACTTCGCAACAGCTGCCGTCCGATTACACCTGCGGCGTCTCGTTTCGAAAGCGCGGAATACAACCGAATGATCCGCAACGCGAACTCCTTCGTCCGCACCTTCAGGTCCCGCGTTTTCTGTTCATCATTCAGCATTCATCATTCATCATTATCTGTCGAGCTCCGCCGCAATCACATTAATCGACCCCAGCACCGCCACCACATCGCTCACCATATGCCCCTCCATCATCTTCGGAAACGACTGATAATTGATATACGAGCAAGCCCGAGTCCGCGCCCGCCAAGGCAAATTCTCCCCTGCCGACACGATGTAATACCCCAGCTCCCCATTCGCCGACTCGATGCACCCATACACTTCCCCTTTCGGCGCGGTGAACCCCCGATTCGTCATGATCAGCTCGAAGTGCTGGATCAGTCCCTCGATGCTCGAATACACCTGATCCTTCGGCGGAAGCACTTCCTTCCCCTCCGGGCTCACATTCACCGGCCCCGGCGGAATATTGTCGATGAGCTGCCGGATGATGTGCAGCGATTGCCGCACCTCTTCCATGCGCACCAGGTATCGCGCATACACATCCCCCGTCGTCATCACGGGCACCTTGAAATCCACAGCCGGTGCCCCCTGCCCGTCCCAGTTGTCCTTGTAGCAGAGATACGGCTCATCCTTGCGAATATCCCGCCGTACCCCGCTCGCCCGCGCCAGCGGCCCGGTCAAGCTCATCGCGGTCGCCTCTTCCTTCGACATCACGCCAATTCCCTGCGTGCGGTCGACGAAGATCCGGTTCTTCGTCAGCAGCCGATCCACATCCTCCGCCGCCCGCGGCATCGACTCATTCACGAAGTGCTTCACCATCTTCTTGAACATCGCCTCGTCCGGCAGATCCATGTTCAACCCGCCCACCCGGCACCACGAATTGTGAAACCGCTGCCCCGAGATGTACTCGAAAATGTCGTAAATCAGCTCGCGCTCGTTGAACCCATACAAGAACGCCGTGAACGCCCCCAAATCCAATCCCGCCGCACCGATGCACAGGAGGTGCGACTGAATCCTCCCCAGCTCATTGGCGAGCGTTCGCAGCACCTTCGTCCGAGGCGTCAGCTCGATCCCCATCAGCTTCTCGACCGCCTCGAACCACGCCAGCTCGTTGTAGATCGGAGCCGAATAATCCATCCGGTCCACGATCGTCACGTTCTGGTTGTAGTTCAGGTTCTCCATCAGCTTCTCAAAGCCGGAGTGGAGATACCCGATATGCGGCGTCGCCTTCACCACGCGCTCGCCGTCCAACTCCAGCACCAGCCGCAATGTCGTATGCGTGGCCGGATGCTGCGGCCCAAAATTCAGCGTCCACCGATTGGAACCATCCGCCCCCTCATCGCCACCCACCACGTCCGGACTCGCTTCAGTCAATGTATAAGGCATGAGAAGACCTTCGATCGCGCGACGCACAAGGCCCAGCCCGGGGCTTCAGCCCCAGGACCAAAAGGCGCGGGATTATACGACCCCTCTCCACTTCGTGCCACAGTTCACAATGTCAGGTTTTCGTTGACCGCTCACCCCGCTCCATCTCAGAATCACGCCTATGACCCGCACCCCCCTCCACCTGCTGCCAATGTTTCTGCTCCCGCTGCTCTACGCTGCCCCCCTGCTCGCGGAGGAAAAGCAGACGATTCTCGACAAGTCGCTGCCGGAATTGAAGCTCGAGAAGATCTCGGTGAAGGACGCCTTGGACTTCATGAAAGAGATCTCCGGCGCATCCTTCGAAGTCGATTGGAAGGCATTCAAGAATCAGAAGGTTACGGAGAAAAGCGTCGTCAGCGTGCAGATCAAAAACGAGAAGCTGTCGGAGGTCCTCCGCAAGATCTTCGTCTCCGCCGGTGCGACGCACGATCCGGTGCTGGCGGTCAAGAAAGAAAAGATCGTCACAATCAAGCCCGGCGCAGATCCGAACGCTTCAAAAGCACCTGCCAAGTGAAATTGCGCGCCACGCTTAAGGTGTATGTCTCCCCGCTGCCAATGACCGCGGCCATCCAAGCCGCGAACATTTTTATTTTTTGCTACCGCCCTGCAACCGCCTCGTGTCAGAATGCCGTCACGGCGGTCCGCCCGCCGTAAAAAAAGGGTCTCGCTCAACAACTTGAATGCACAACCCGGAGCTGCACCATGCGTCCTGCATTCCCGCGCGCATTTGCGCTGCTCGTCGTTTTCACCGCCCTTGTTCCATCCACCTCACGCGCGGAACCCGCCCTCGTCCCCCTCACCGGCACTTTCGACACGATGTCCCGCAATGGACAGCACGTGATCACTCAAAACGCCGCAGGTGACTTGTACCATTGGACACCCGCAACGGGGCAAGCGCTGCTGGGGCTGAACCTCGGCTCCAGTGGTTATGTCGCCGCCGTCACCGACGACGGCGCCGTCCTCGCCACAAACCTCTCGCTGCTCGTATTGCCCATGCTCGCCGGCGCAGTCCGCTCCCGAAGTGCCGCAAAGATGTCGCCCAAAGCATCACAAACTTAATGCTTGCCTCGCGCGCCATCTTCGCCCTGATCCTGCTTGGCGCCGTCGCGCGCGCCGACGATCCCCCTCATCGCCCCGGCGACACCGGTCGCTTCAACGTCGCCTTCACTGAGCGCCACCCCCTCAGCCCCCGCGAAACCTTCCTCCATCGCACAACCGCCATCCCGCGGCACATTAATCATTTCCCCACCGACACGCCGCAGTCTGTCGCCGTCGCCGAATACGACCTCTCCCGCGAATCCTTCGACCTCGTCGTCCCCAAGACCTACGACAAGTCCAGGCCCCAAGGCCTGTTCGTCTGGATCGGCGTCACCGAGTACTCCCCCGAATGGCTCGAGGTCCTTGCCAAGCACAACATCATCTTCATCACCCCCAACAACATCGGCGGCCGAGGCTGGACCATCCGCCAAGGCCTCTGCCTCGACGCCGTTCATAACGTCTGCAAGTTCTACAACATCGATCGCTCGCGCATCTTCATCGCCGGCTTCTCCGCCGGCGGCGCCATCGCCGCCGAAACTCTTCAGCAATTCCCCGACGTCTTCTCCGGCGGCGTCTTCATGATGGGCGGCTACTTCTATCACAGCATCAGCACCAACCGCACCGTCCCGATCCGCGAGGGCGAGCGGCGCGAGCCCACCACCCAGCCGCACATGCCTTGGTTCGGCGACATCGAGCCGCTCAAAGAGTCCGTCAAGATCGTCCTCATGAAAGGTGAAGGCGACCCCACCAGTTGGAAGCCCGAAGAAGGCCAGTCCGATCTCGAAGCCCTCACCCTCGACGGCTTCACCCACGTCAGCCTCTTCATCCTCCCCAAGCACGGCCACATGCACCCGCACAACGATTACTTCGAAAAAGCCATCAAAGCACTCGACGAAGAATCACATCCCCCTCCCGCCACGCAGCCCACCAAAGATCCCAAGCCGCTCCCCAGCCAAGTCGCCCAGGCCAAGCGCCTGCTCTACTCCGCCTACTACACCGCCGCCACCTGGCAGCTCCAACCCAACTTCGACCACATCAAATCCAAACTACGCGACAAAGCCATCGAGCAAACCCGCCGCTCCCTTCAGCAGATCATCGACGACTTCCCCACCACCCCCGCCGCCGCGGAAGCACGCAAGCGCCTCACGGAACTCGACAAGCTCGTCTCACAACCCACCACTGAACCGACTGCGCACGAACGTGGCACGGGTTTTCAACCCGTGCTTCCCGCCTCACCCGTTCCCTGAACTTATGTTTCCATTCATCCTCATCTTCTCCCTGCTCTTCGTTAACGCAGTTCTCGCCGCCCCCACCACCCAATCCATTCGCCGCACCCAACTTTCCTTCACCGAGCGGAGCCCTCAAAGCAACATTGACGTCCTCCTCGCCCGCCTGCAAATTGACCTCAGCAAACACTTCAAACCCAAAGACGCCCAAACCACCCGTACTCTTTGGCAATATGATCTTTCGCAGCAGAAGTTCGATCTGGTCGTGCCTCCCTCCTACAACCGCAACACGCCCCACGGCTTATTCATCTGGTTGGGCAACTGCCCCGTCTCCGACGACTGGCTCAACATCCTCGCCGCCCACCAGCTCATCTACGTCTCCCCCGTCGATGGTCACAACCGCGTCACCGCCGTTCAGGCCGGCCTCGCCCTCGACGCCGTCCACAACCTTCGCAAACGCTTCACGGTCAACAAAGAACGCGTCTACGTCGCCGGCTTCTCCGCCGGCGCCCAGCGCGCCGCCTGGGTCCTACGCGCTTATCCAGAAATCTTCCGCGGCGGAGTCTTCATGATGGGCGGCTGGTTCTACATAACCGACGTCCACCGCGACGGCTGGTGGTGGGACCAGCACAAGGTCGAAACCGACGGCGAATACTCCCCCTACGCCATCGGCCTCGATCCGCAGTGGCGTGGCCCCCTCGACAGGCTGAAAACCCAAATCAGCATCGTCCTCGTCCGCGCCGAAGCCGACGACTGGTTCGGCAGCAACATCAAGTCCGAACGTGCGCAGTACGAAGGCCTCCGTCTCGACGGTTTCACTCGCGCCCACTACATCGAGATCCCCGGCTCAGATCACGTCCCACCCAATCCTGAAACGTTTGCAAAGGCGGTCGCTGCCCTGCAAGCCGCGCCCATCGCCCCTCCCACCACTGCGCCCACCAAAAGCGCCACCCTACACCCCGATCAGCTCGCGCAGGCGCAGCGCCTGCTCACTACCGCGCAGCGCGGCCTCAACATGCACAACCTCCTCCAGAAGCTCATCAGGGACTACCCCGCCTCACCCCTGACGCCTATCGCCCAGCGCGGCCTTGACTGGGTCAACCGTGAGGAGCATAAACCCGCCCGCTCCCGCCGCTGAAGAATTTCATTGACACGACGATTACACGTGTAATAGATTACACGCGTAATCAGAAAACCATGAAGATCCCCTCAATCTCCGAAGCCGAATGGGACGTGATGACCGTGATCTGGGCCAGTCATCCCATTACCGCCACCGAAGTCGTCGACAGTCTCGCGGGCAAAAAGAACTGGAACCCCCGAACCGTCAAAACGCTCCTCAACCGCCTCGTCAAAAAAGGCGCCCTCGCCTACACCGTCGACGGAAAAAAATACCTCTACCGCCCAAAGGTCCAGCAGCACCAGTGCGTCCTGCACGAAAGCCGCTCATTCCTCAGCCGTGTGTTCGCCGGCGACGCCGCCGCCATGCTGCTCCGCTTCGTCGATGAAGTCGATCTCTCGCCGGAAGAAATCAACCAGCTCAAAAAAGCCATCGACAAGAAACGAGGCTGATCATGCTCCAGCTTATCGACAACGCCTTCCACTGGACGCTCGCGGGAACGCTTCCAGCGGCCGTCCTGGTCGCCACCGTCTTGATCCTTCGGCTCTTTCTGCACAAGACGCTCGCGCCAAAATGGTGGTGCGCCCTCTGGCTCCTGGCGGGCCTCCGTTTCGTGATGCCGCCCATCTACAGCGTCACCTTCCCCGCTTCGAATGCGACGCCACAGATAACAACCACTGTTGCGCCCGTCGAGCAGCCAACATCAGGACTCATCACCAGGATCACGCTCGCGCCCCTTGGTGAAACCGCTTCCACGCCGCGGCCTAGGCTTGCCGAACCCGCGCAACGGCGTGTCTCGCCTCGTCATCTCGCGCTGGTGTGGTTCGCCGTCGCCAGTCTCTTTCTGATTCGCCGCGCGCTTTCGCTGGTCACGCTCTGGCTCCATCTCCTGAAGCTGCCCGCCGTTGAGGATCCGTTCATCCTTCAGATCACCCGCAACTGCGCCGCCGAGCTGCGTCTTCGCCGCCGCATCCGCATCCTCCAAACCACCACCATCCGCACGCCCGCCGTCGCCGGGATCTTCCGTCCGGCCCTCCTGCTGCCGCAGGACACCGCCGGCTCCACCTCGCCGGAAGAGCTGCGCCTCATCGTCCTCCACGAGCTTCTCCACATCAAGCGCCAGGACGTGCTGATCGAGCGACTCATCCGCATTGTGCGCGACCTTCACTGGTTCAACCCCATCGCCTGGCTCTGGTCGCGCTGCTATGCCCTTGACCGCGAGCTTGCCTGCGACCACGCCGTACTCCAGCGCATGCGCGATGCGGATCGGAACTCCTACGCCCACTGCCTCCTCACGATGGTCCAGCGCCTCTCCTCGCTCCCCGCCCTCCCCGCCACCGTCGGCATGTTTCACCCCAAAGCCAACCTCAAACGGAGACTCACCATGATCAGCACCTTCGGCAATCCCCGCCCCCGCGTCGCGTCAACACTCTTCGGTCTCCTCGCCACGCTCGCCGTCGGCTGCGCCGCGCTCACCGGCCAATCCCGCGCCGACTCCACCCCCGCCACGCGCCCCGCTCCCGCCGCCTCCGTGGAACCGCCTGCGCAGCCCGGTCCTGCCCACCCGCGCGCCACCGCGATAGATCAATCCAGCAACGAGCCCGTCGAGGCCCCCGCGGAAGAACACGTGGCGGTTCAGGACCGTGCACTTGCCGCCGCCCTGGATCGAAAGTTGCCGAAACTGGAATTCAACACGACACCGTTTGAACAAGTCATCAATACCCTCCGCGATCAGACCGGCGGGACGAACATCTACGTCAACTGGCGTGCCTTGGAAGCCGCGGGCATTGAACGCATCGCGCCCGTCACCGCACGCCTGCGCGACGTTAAGTTTCGCAAAGCGCTCGAGGTCGTCCTCGCCGACGTCGGCGGCGGCAACGTCAAGCTCGGCTTCACGCCGTCCGACGGCGTCATCACCATCTCCACCGCTGAAGACATCGGCAAAAACACCATCACGCGCGTCTACGACATCCGCGATCTCCTCGTCGACCCGAAGGACTACACCGCGGCGGGCGAGAAACAATCCTTGTTCACCCGCAGCCGCGAACAGCGCGTCGAGGACATCACGAAGCTCATCCAGGAAACCGTCGCACCCGACACCTGGCGCGAAGCCGGCGGTACCCTCGGCTCGTTGCGCGAGCTCTCGGGGCAGCTCATCGTCACCCAAACGCCGGAAAACCATCAGCAGATCCACGCCGTGCTCGAGTCGATGCGCGACTCACGCAGTCTCCAGGTCGTCATCAACGCGCGCTTCATCACCGCCAATTTGAGATCTCTGTCGGCTGATCTGCGAGCCGTGCTCGATCCCGCCTTAGGCGACAAGAACACCCTCATCCTCTCAGCTCAGCGCGCCGAGGATCTGGTCAGGCAGATCGTAGCCCAGCGCGACAGCCAAATGGTCGCCGCCCCGCGCCTTACCGCTTTCAGCGGCCAGCGCGCTTTCGTCTCCGTCGGCAGCCAGACTTCATACGTTTCCGGCTACTCCGCCGTGAAGCAGCAGAACGGCGACCTTCGCTTTGACCCGCAAAGCTCGACGGTCACCGCCGGCGTCACGGTTGACGTCACCCCCACCGCCGCCGCCGACCGCAAATCCATCACGCTCGTCGTGAAGCCGAAGCTGACGACGCTGCTGGGCATGTCTTCAGAGCAGTGGTCCGGCGCGGACGTCAAGGACCTGCGCGTGCAGAACCCGATCCTCGGCGTCCAAGAAGCCTCGACCACCGCGTCGGTGCCGAACGACCAGGTCCTCGTTCTGGCCACAACGCCCGCTTCGACTCTTGCCTCAAACAGGGCCGCCACTCAACCCGCCAAGGCGATGGACCCAGACGAGCGCCTCTTCGTTCTCGTGAAGCCGACCCTGATTCTCCAGCGAGAAGCGCCTGCGACAAATCCTCGTCGCCCCCAGGGAGCGAGGTAACGCTGCTTCAGTCCTGGTAGCCCCACCCGGTCGCCTCGTTGTAGCCGCATTCGCAGACCAGATATTCGTCATCCTCTCGCCGCACAAACTTGGCACGCTTGATCCGGCACTTTGGACACCGCGGCCGCCACCCAAAGAAGATCCACAGCGCTGCGGTGCTACCGACTGCGAATGACGCCAGCCCGATCCAATTGGCCGTTGAAACACTCGCCCCGCTGAAGCGGGTGACCAGCGGCACCGCGATCATGAGCGCCACCGCGCCGCCCGCCATGAGATATCGAAACGTCGCGATCTGGCTCGCTGTCTTCACGTCGGCTCCGTTGTCGGACATGCATTCCTGCTCGTCGGACAGCCCTGCCAAAACCCTTTTCCTGGAGCGGAATCGCGTCGGACAGAAGAAAAAGCTAACCGCCAATGTCTGCCGCGCAAGAGCTGCCGCTTCTAACCGCCGCCGATACGGATGCGCACCATTTGGCCGCGATGATCGAGCCGGGCGTTGAACAGCATCTCATCGCTCACGATCAGATGCTTCTTCGCAACCCACACATGATCAATGTCGAGCAACGGCAAGTAGCTCGGCCAAGTCCCGCGCCAGCCGCTGAGCTCTGATGCCAGGCGGTACCCCCCTGCCGCGTCGGCAATCCGTTCAAAGCCGACGCTTCGGCTGGTGGTATTCAAGTCCCCGGCGATGATGTCTACGGGATCATGGATCGTCGCCTGCCGCGCCACGATACGCGCGGTGCCGAGAAGCCGCGGCATTCTTGGATCCTTCGGCTCACTCACGCCATCCACCACCATCACATGCAATCGCCCTCTCGGCGTCTTCACCGCCGCTTGCATCGTCTGGCCCCTCTTGAAAGGCTCAGCGCCCACCTGCTCCACCGGCCAGCGCGAGGCCACCACCAAATTGAACCAGTAGCCGGTACCCTGAAGATTTTTCAGTTGTACCAGCGACCATTCCGGACCAAGGCGCTTCAGCATCTTATCCAGGAATTCGCGCGTCGGAGCTTCATTCAGCACGATGATGTCGGGTCGGCACTCGATCATGTCGCCGACGATCGCACGCCATCGCACTTCGTTGTCCATGCTCCCCCACATCACATTCCAGTGGAGCAGGCGAATGTCATCCGCTGCCGGCGAACCTCCGGCGGCGAGGCCGCACATCATTGACATGCACCAGCCGACTGCTGCAAAGCCGAGCATCGACAGGCCAAAGCGGATGCGCGGGATCGACCGGCCCCTGCCCACCAGGTCCTGCACAATCGCCACCACGCCGACGGGGAGGATCGGCAAATACATGCACATCGCCAGGAACGTTGTACGGTCGCGCGTGAGCTGACCCAGCAGCCCCAGCGCCAGGACCACGACGACCGCATTCGTCCACACGGTATGACACCAACGGACGAGGCGTCTCCGAAACGGCGGCATTTTTCGCGATCGCTGCATCAGCGCTTCATGTTGCTGCTGTGGCCCGGGAAGATGTTGGCTTTGGGGTCCAGATAATGCTTGGCGAAGTTGACCGCGGTGGCGGCTTCGCCGAAGCCGGTGGCGATCAGGCGCAACTTGCCGGGGAAGGTGGCGATGTCGCCGGCGGCAAAGATACCGGGGCGGCTGGCTTGCATCATCGAATCCACCTTCACCTGCGCGCCTTCAATTTCCAAGCCCCAATCCTTCAGCGGGCCGAGCGAGCTTTCAAAGCCGATGTTGACCAGGACCGCATCGACGTCGAGCCACTGGTTTTGTTTACTGCGGTTGTCATAAATCTCCGCCCGCTCGATCATCCCGTCGCCCGCAATGCTCTTCAGCTCATAGAACAACCTGATGTCGATCGGCTGCCGCTTCATTTTGGCGACGCTGTCTTCGTGGGCGCGGAACTGATCGCGGCGATGGATCAGCGTCAGCTTGCTCGCCACCGGCGCCAGCGCATTGGCCCAATCGACCGCGCTGTCTCCCCCACCGACGATCAGCACGCGCTTGCCGCGAAACGACTCGACGTCTTTCACAAAATAGAACAGCCCGTGCCCGACGTATCTCTCCGCGCCCGGAATCGGCAGCGTCTTGGGCGCAAACGCGCCCACGCCGGCGGCAATCAGGATGGTGCGCGCCCGATGCATGCCATGCGAGGTTTGGATCGAGTAGATCCGGCTTTGCCCGTCAAAGTCGAGCGTCTGCACCTGCTCGCCCAGGCAAACCGTCGGCTGGTATTGCATCGCCTGGTCAACCAGATTCGCGACGAGATCTTTGGCCAGCACTTTGGGAAAGCCGGCGACATCGTAGATGAACTTCTCTGGATAGAGCGTCGCGAGCTGCCCGCCGAGGACATCGAGCGAATCGATGATCTTCGTCGACATGCGGCGCACGCCGGCGTAGAAGGCGGCGAACAAACCGACCGGTCCTCCGCCAATGATGGCAATGTCGACGCTGTCGGACGTGGCGGACGGGGTGTCGGTCATGATTGCGATTTTACTGCCCTGCCATGAGTTACGCTTCCGACGGTTGGCCGCCACGGTTGGCTGACGCGACTGACAGGCGTTTAATGCGCGATCAGCTTGTCGATCATGATCACGGGTTGGGTGGTCGGAGCGCCGAAGATCGCGGCGGCCGGCGCCGGTTGGGTTGAGGGGTGCTGCACCTCGCTGGCTTTGGCGGCGACTTGCTCGAGCCTGGCGGCTTGCTCCCTGGCTTGCTGGGCTTCGTGGCTGAGTTGATCGATCTGAGTCTTGGCGGCGACCAACTCGCCCTCGGCTCGGGCGGAGGAGACTCTGGCGATTTCCACGTCGAGGCGCAGGCGATCGGCTTCCTTCGTCTTGAGCTCCGCGGTGGTGGTGGCGGACTTCACCTGGCCACTCAGATTGTCGACGTCGGCCTTGGCTTTAGTGACTTGGTGCGTGGCCCAGGTGACGGCGACGAAGAGGATGGCGGCGAGCCCCCCTGCCGTTCCCCAGGCGACGCGCGAGCTGACGGCGGCGCGGCGGGCGTTCATGGCGCTGACATTGACAGACTGCTGGTAAGCCATGATCGCAAGGTCTGTCCGTCGGATGCGGTCCTGGTGGAGCATGAGCATCGTGGACTGGACCTCGGCGGACAGCTGGCTGCCGACGGCGCCCAGTAGATTTTCTTCGTCAGCCTTGTCGTCATGGGCGTCGGTCGTGGGCTGACTGGCGTCGGACGGGATCTGCGGGTCGGCGATGGTGACGAGGACTTCGCGCCGGCCGGCTTCAAGGCGGGTTTGGAATTCGCCCTTGGCGATTCGGCGGTGGAGGGTGCGAGAGGAAATTCCGAGGGTGAGGGCGGCTTCTTCGAGCGTCTGCCAGGCGGTTGCCATGTCAGCCTCCATGCGTGTATGGCGTCAGACGAGGTGTCTGCGAAATGTCAGCGGCACCGCATCCATGCGGGCTTCAGAAGGTAATTTAACGACAGACGGGCCTCTGACAAGTGGCGGACGAGGTTGCGGCGGGGGGAGGGGGTCAGAATGTGTGTCGTTTTGTGCAGTTTTGTTCCCTTTTGGGATGGATCTGGTGCGCGCGTTCACGATCCAAATCGTTACCAAGATGCAGAGTTGTCAAAGAGCGGGTGGTGAAGCTATCGCTCGAACAAGGCGGCGTCAAGGAGAATGTTAGGTATTTGTTTGTCAGCGGTTGTTTGGGACTGCGAGAGTGCTCGAGCCGGGCTGCGGATCTTGAGGCGGGACGCGCTGATTGGCGGGTTGGGCGGCGGCGGGGTCCGTCGGCGCGTTGGTGGAGGTGCGTTGGTTGTTGCGGGTGCTGAGGAAGACGAGGACGCCGACGAAGATCAGGGCGATGAGGCCCCACGTCCAGGCGACGGAGCGGCGGTCTTCGGGGGTGTTGGGATCAGAGGGGGACGAGGTGGGGTCGGGGGTGGGAGTGTCTGCCATTGGGCTCCTTTGTCTATGCGTCTGGCGGACAGAGGCAGGCAAGGGGTGTGCCGGGGGCTCTGCCATTACACCGCCCACCCCCGCCCTCTTTCGGGCTACGGGCGAGGGAGTCGTGGGACTGGTAATAGGACGTGGGGATCGAACCAGCAGGTGGTGGCGGACAATGTTCCACGTGGAACAGGGGGTGGCGGAAAGCGACTGACGGGTGTCACAGGTCGTCGGACTGGACGCCTAGCTTGCTCAGGAGCTGGTCGAATTGATCGAGGGAGGCGTAGTGGATGATGACTTTGCCTTTGGATTTCTTAGCGGTGGAGCGAATTTGGACCCGCATTCCCAGCTGCCGGGCGAACGATTTCTCCAGTTGCTGGAGGTGGGGGGAAGAAACAGTTCGGGGCTTTGCCGGTGGGGGAGCCGAGGGGTTGGCGATCAGACGCTCGAGATTTCTCACGGACAAGTCTTGGCTGACAGCGAGCTGGGCGAGTCGCTCCTGCTCGAGGATGTCGGTCACGCCTGCCAGAAGCTTTGCATGGCCAAGGGAGAGTTTGTTTTCGCGAAGGAGCTGCTTGACGGGTTCCGCCAGTTCGATCAGTCGGAGGTGGTTGGCGATTGACGAACGATCTTCGCCAAGCCGCTGTGCGAGCTCGGCCTGGGTGAGGCCCAACTGGTCCATCAGGGAGCGGTAGGCGATGGCGCGATCCATAACGTTCAGATCTTCTCGGTGGATATTCTCGACGAGGGCGAGCTGGGCCTGAGTGAAGGCGTCCACATCGCGGACGATCGCGGGGATCTCGGTGAGACCGGCGAGCTTGGCCGCGCGGAGTCGGCGTTCACCCGCGACGAGCTGGTAACGACCCTCCACCTTGCGGACGATGATCGGTTGGATCAGGCCGTTGGACTTCAGGCTGGCGGCGAGGTCAGTGAGGGATTGCTCGTTGAACTCGCGACGGGGCTGGTGAGGGTTGGGGACGATGTCGGCGACGGGGATCTTGGAGTCGTGGGTGGTGACGGTCGGGTTGTGCGTTGCGGGGGGAGTCTGCGGGCCTCCGCCCTCCGCTACCATGCGATCCAAATCAGAAGCACCCGCGTGAGAGGGGGGTTGGGGTGCCGGTGGGACTTCGGCTTCTACGGGGAGCTTCGAGATTGAGATGAGGGAGCTAAGGCCTCGACCGAGGCGCGGTTTCGACGGGGTGGGTTTGGACACAGGCTCCCTCCGGGTTGGCAATGTTCCACGTGGAACAAGTGAAGGAGAGTAACTCGGAGAGCGGGGGCGTTGCAAGATGAGAGCAAGGAAGTCCTCTGGCACCGTTAACATAACCCTAACACAGGTTTCAAAAACTTTTTGACGGGGCTGATGCTCCACGGGTACAGTGGCGGCGCACTTCTCCGGGAGCGGCATGGTCAATGAAAGGAAGCGGGCTCGGGTGGTTCGGCGCGCGGTGGTGGAGGCGCTGGATCGGCGAGTATTGTTATCGACCTCTCTCAATTCGACTGCGCGCTCCCTGGCAGTGGTGGGGACGGAGGGGAACGATGTCATCACGGTCTCGGCTTCGCAGTTCATCAACGCGCTGGTCGTGACGGAGAATGGCAGCGCCCACTATTACTCACTGTCTGCGATTGCATCTATTCACATGGATGGGAAGGGCGGGGATGATCGGCTGGTGGTGGATGACTCGCTGGCGGGGATGAAGTACGCCTGCACGGTCTATGGCGGCCAGGGGGATGACACGCTGACCGTCAGCGGCGGCCAAGTTCTCGTTGCTGGCGAGGGCGGGAACGACAAGCTGCGCGCGTCCGGGTCGAGCGTCACGGTCAGCGGAGATAACGGAAGAGACGTCATCTGGACCAGCGCAGGAAATGCGACCATCCAGAGCGGGGAGGGGAACGATGAGATCCACGGGGGTGCCGGCAAGGAAGTCATCAAGCCGGGGCCGGGGAATGACTGGGCGGACGGTGGCGGGGGAGATGACGTGCTGGCGGATGATGTCGGCCAAGATACGTTGCGCGGGGGGACGGGCAACGACTCGATCAAAGGCGGTAGTCAGACTGCGGTGGCGGGGGGCGAGGGGAATGACTGGCTGTCAGGGCACATTGTCTATGGCGGCAATGGCGACGATCAGATCTATGGCACAAACGGCGCGGATACGCTGAAGGGGGAGGATGGCAATGACATGGTCAAGGGAGGGGCCGGCGCGGACAAGATCTACGGCGGGGCGGGTGACGACGCGCTCTTCGGGGGAAACGACAATGACTACTTAGATGCGGGCGAGGGGAATGACAACCTGTATGGCGGTGGCGGACACACGGACAAGAACACGGCTGACGACGGACATGACACGGCCGTCGGCGGGGCGGGGCTGGATTGGCTGGATCCGGTGCATGTCTGGCGGAAGGTGGACTGGTCGGCCAAGTCTGACACGCGAAATCAGAATGACCTGTATCAAGATCCCAGCAAGGGACAGTACGCCAACGGAGCGGGCATCAAGATCGTGAACGGGTCGGGCTATACCTATGTGCCTGGGTCTGCATCGTCGGGTGCAAGCTTTAATATTATCGGATACGGCGGTGGAACGACGTCGATGGAGGGATCAGTCACGCCGATCTCACCGGCACCAGCCGTTGTCAACCGGAGCCTTGGCAGCGCCGGTTGGCTGAGCAGCGGCGCATGGGATGAGGCCAAGGCGCAGTTTGTGCCGCCGGTTCTGACAGACATCCAGCGGTCGCAGGTGAAGGCGACGATCGTGCAGATTCCGCGCGACTGGCAGGTGGGTGCCGAGACGGCGGACGGGGACTTGGTGTGGTACCGGGTGGCGATTCCTAATAGTAAGGTGACGGTGCCGGCGCGTTGGCGGGGGAGCATTACGGGGGACTTCAACGAGACACCGGGTTACTTCGTGACGGCCAATGGCCAGCTGACGGGGGTGGCGGTGGCGGACAATGAGTGGGCGGTTCCGACAACGACAGGTGGCGTGGTGAACGTGCCGAAGACGACGCCCGGGTTGTTCAATGGCGTGCAGTCAAATGCCTACCGGTTCATCGGATTGAAGCAGGGTTCGGTGCTTGTGTCAGGCAGCTCGAAGGTGGCGGACGTGAAACAGTGGCCGATGGATTCGAAGCTGGTGCCGCTGGCGAGCTATGGGGATGTGAGGGTTGTCGGACAGGCGGCAGTGCATCGACTGACGGCGGAATTTGCGCATGTGCGTGTGATCGCGAAGGGGGCGCGGGGGATTCTGGTCGAGGATGGGGCGGTGGGTTTGGGAAGCTCGGGAGGGATTTTTTGGGTTGGGTGAGGGAGGGGGAACCTTGATAGAGGACGGGCGCGGCAATTGCGCCGCGGATTTTGTCGGCCGGTGGCGGACAGGGGCGGTGGGAGGGGTGGCGTACGCAGTGGGTTGACGGTTCGTGGCTGTGGAGGGACAAGGCTCTTTGCCTCCCCGGAGTATGCAGTAAGAAACAAGGTATCACGGCGAGCGGGGCCTCTAAAGGCAACGATGCGGTCGGACCTTCACCCCCGCCCTCTCCCGGACATGGGAGAGGGAGTGTTGGCGCGTGTGGTGGGGTGGATTGTCAGTTTTTGCCGCGTTGGCCGTGCTTGGCGGCGTCGCCTATTTCTCGGTCGCCTCGCATGCCACCTTCGCCACCGATTTCGCCGCCGTGCTGTTGGGGCAGGTTGCGCTGCATGTCTTGGGCAGAGTCGACGACGTTTTGGCCGTGGCGGGCGTCGGGGAGGTCCTGGGCAACTTCGCCGCTTTGGTCGACAAAGCGGTTGCGGTTTTCCTGATCGCGCTGGTCGTGTTGGCGCTGCTGGTCCTGGTTCTGTTGTTTGTTGGACATGGTAAAACTCCTTGCGCGAGCCGGGGGCAAGGAGCGTGCCGGATGAGCGAGCTTTGCGGGACAAAGTCCTTTGCGATGGTGTTGATGCTGGGGCTGCTGGTTGGGTCAGTGGCGGGGGCTGCGTCGACGGAGGATGCGGGGCGGAAGGCGCCGAACGTTGTGATCATCCTGGCGGATGACATGGGGTTTTCGGATGTGGGGTGTTATGGGGGCGAGATTCGGACGCTGAATATTGATGGGCTGGCGAAGGATGGGGTGCGGCTGGCGCAGTTCTACAATAACGCCCGTTGTTGTCCGACGCGGGCGGCGCTGTTGACGGGGATGTACCCGCACCAGGTGGGGGTGGGGGCGATGTGTCAGGATTTGGGCGATCCGCATTATCGGGGGGAGTTGTCGGCGGAAGTTGCCACGATTGCGGAGAGGCTGAAGCGCTCGGGATATCAGACGGGGATGGTGGGGAAGTGGCATCTGTCGAACCTGACGATCGGGGGGGCGAACAAGCAATCGAAGCGAATATTGAGCTTCCAGGTGGATGCGCCGATCTCACCGTCGCGCGGGTCGTGGCCGTGCAATCGGGGGTTTGAGGAGCACTGGGGGACGATTGCGGGGGTGGGATCGTTTTTCGATCCCTACAGTCTCGTACACAACGAGCAGGTGATCACGCCGGGGAAAGATTTCTACTACACAGACTTCATCAATGACCAAGCCGTGGAGTTGATCGAGGGATTCGCGGGGAAGTCGAAGCCGTTCTTTCTGTATGTGGCGGAGACAGCGCCGCACTGGCCGATGCAGGCGCGTGAAGAGGATATCGCGAAGTACGAGGAGGTTTATACGGCGGGGTGGGATCGGATCCGGGAGCAGCGCTATGCGCGGCAAGTGGAGATGGGGCTGATCGATCCGCGGTGGAAGCTTTCGGCTCGGAATGAGGAGGAGAAACTGTCGAAGGGGGCGAGCGTGGTTGGGGCGTGGGAGCGTGCTCCGGAGAAGAAATGGCAGGCGCGGCGGATGGCGGTTTACGCGGCGATGGTGGAGCGGATGGATCGGGGAATCGGGAGGATTTTGGAGAAGCTGCGCGAGCGCGGGCTGGAGCGCGATACGCTGGTGATGTTCATGAGCGACAACGGGGCGTGCGCCGAGAACGTGGGGGAGAACTGGTATGACATTCCGAATCGCACGCGGGACGGGCGAACCATTCGGGTGGGGAATGATCCGACGGTGATGCCGGGGGATGAGACGACGTTTCAAAGTTACGGGGCGGCGTGGGCGAATGCTTCGAACACGCCTTTCCGCAGGTTCAAGCATTGGGCGGAAGAGGGAGGGATCGCAACGCCGCTGGTGGTGCGGTGGCCGGGGGGCGTTTCGAAGAAGAACGAGATTGTGCGCGATGCGGTGGGGCATGTGATGGATGTGGTGCCGACGTGTCTGGAGGCGGCGGGTGTGAAGGGGGCGGAGGAGCTGGAGGGGCGGAGTTTGCTGGGCGTGTTACGGGGAGATCGCGCGGAGGCGCGGCAGTTGTTTTGGGAGCATGAGGGAAATCGCGCGGTGCGGGACGGGAAGTGGAAGCTTGTGGCAGCGCATGGGGAGGAGTGGCAGCTGTATGACCTATCGAAGGATCGGACGGAGCTGCATGATCGGGCGGGGGAAGATGCGGAGCGGGTGAAGAAGATGACGGAGATCTATGCGGCGTGGGCGAAGCGGTGCGGGGTGAGGGAGTGGCCGGTGAGGAAAGCGGGGGCGGGAAACGGATCGTGAGGTGGGGCGTATCAGGAGCATGATGAAGCTTGCGATTGTGGTGGTGATGCTCGTGGTGGCGCGCGGGGGGATCGCTGCGCCGGCGGCGGATTTTGTGGTGGCGCCCGGGGGGAAGGATTCAGATGCGGGGACGGCGGAGAAGCCGTTCGCGACGTTCTCGCGCGCGGTGAAGGCGGTGCGCGAGTTGCGGGGGAAAGCGCCGACGCAGGGGGTGACGGTTTTGTTTCGCGGGGGCATGTATGAGCTGGCGGAGCCGGTGCGGTTTGAGCCGGCGGATTCGGGGTCGGCGGATGCGGAGGTGACGTATGCGGCTTGGCCGGGGGAGACGCCGATCTTCAGCGGGGGGAAGAAGTTGAGTGGGTGGAAAGTTGAGGGCGGGAAATGGGTGCTGGAGATTCCGGAGGTGAAAGAGGGGAAGTGGAAGTTCTCTCAGCTGTTCGTGAATGATGCGCGGCGGTTTCGGCCTCGGGCGGGCGGTGGGAAGTATCTGCGGATCGAGGCTGATGCGCCAACGAATGAGGCGTTCAAGGGAGAGGGGGATAATCGGTTTGTGTATGCGGCGGGGGACTTGGATGCGAAGTGGAAGAATCTGAGTGAGGTGGAGGTGTTGTCATTTCATCGGTGGACGATGGGGCGGCTGCCGGTGGATTCGGTCGATGGAGAGAATCGCGTGGTGAGCTTGCGCGGGAGGACGGGGCACAACGTAGCGGCCGAGCTGGAGAAGGGGGGACGTTATCTGGTGGAGAACGTGGCGGAGGCGCTGGATGCGGAGGGGGAATTTTATCTGGATCGACCGGCGGGGAGGCTCACGTATGTGCCGGCGAAGGGGGAGGACCCGGCGACGGCGCAGGTGTATGCGCCGCGGCTGGAAGAGCTGGTGCATTTTGAGGGGAACGTGAAGGGGAACAGCTATGTCTCGCACGTGACGCTGCGCGGGCTGACGTTTCGGCATACGAACTGGAACATTCCGAAGGACGGGCACAGCACGGGGCAGGCGGAGATGCCGGTGCGCGGGGCCATCCGAGCGAAGGGGGTG
The DNA here is from genome assembly GCA_036387255.1 of Tepidisphaeraceae bacterium. Classification (GTDB taxonomy): domain Bacteria; phylum Planctomycetota; class Phycisphaerae; order Tepidisphaerales; family Tepidisphaeraceae; genus DASVUC01. Next base: position 18,666 of record DASVUC010000281.1, read on the forward strand.
AATTTCATCACGCTGGACAACATCACCGTGTCGCAGATCGGGCACTGGGCGATCGACTTTTCAGAGAGCTGTGCGGATTGTGTGATCTCGAATTGTGATCTTTATGACCTGGGCGCGGGAGGGATTCGGTGCGGCACGGGATGGGATGAGGGGGAGGCGCGGGAGAAGATTTCATCGCACTTTGTGATCAAGAACAATCGCGTGCATGGCATCGGGCGAATGCACCCGGGCGCGATTGGGATCTGGATCGGGCACAGCCCGCACAACGTGGTGGCGCACAACGAGATCTTCGACACGTACTACACGGGGATCTCGGTGGGGTGGCGTTGGG